>NZ_JAMXBG010000001.1:0-395635 GCF_023913835.1 Pseudarthrobacter raffinosi
CTCGGTCCCCGTCGCGCAATTCCAATGCCCTTGCCAGATAAACCATGAATCAAGTCTGACAAACAATCAGACCCAAAGTAATCAACGACACGCTGCACTAGCAACTGAACCGCGCTTGACGTGTGCACGCAGTGATGTCTTCAAGATTCCTCCAGGATGAAGAGAGAGGCGCTACGACGTGAATTCAATGAGTGTCTGTTTCAACCCTGAAATTCTGTTTTCACTGACGGTCCGCAGCACTGCGCCGAAGCGCTCTGATAGAACCAACATTAGTGGCCTGCAGCACATCCGCTACCACATTGGCGCCGGATCCCGAAGATTGTTGAGAATTTGTTACCAACCAGTAGAAGTCGTCTTGGCTGCGCCCCTCCTTTAAGCGCGAACGGACACTTGGGGCCCGCCCGGGAGGGGCCCCAAGTGTCCGTTCGCGCTGGTGGGGAGCTTAGAGGCGCACCAGCATCTTGCCGGTGTTCGCACCATCGAGCAGATCCATGAAGGCCTGGGGCGCATTCTCCAGTCCATCCACCACGGTCTCGTCATACTGGACTGAACCGTCCGCAAGCCAGGCTGACATCTTCCCGAAGAATTCAGCACTGTGCTGGCGCTGTCCGCCGACCAGGAACCCCCGCAGGATGAGCTGCTTGCCAATGGCAAGCGCGAGGTTCCGCGGTGACGGGGTGGGTTCGGTGGAGTTGTACTGGGCTATCGCGCCGCACATGGCAACGCGGCCGCCCACATTCAGGACCGCCAGGGCAGCTTCCAGGTGATCGCCGCCCACGTTGTCGAAATACACGTCAATGCCTGCGGGTCCTGCGGCCTGGACAAGCTGGTCCAGCACCGGCCCGTCGTTATAGTTAAACGCGGCGTCGAAGCCCAGTTCCAGGAGCCGGGCCACCTTCTCCGCGGTTCCCGCGCTGCCGATGACCCTGGAAGCGCCCATCGCCTTGGCGATCTGGCCCACAAGAGAGCCCACGGCACCCGCCGCACCTGACACGAACACCGCATCGCCGGGTTTGAACTCCGCCACTTTGAGCAGGCCGGCGTACGCCGTCAGGCCGGTCATGCCCAGCGCGCCAAGGAACGCCGACGCCGGCGCAAGGTCCGTGCGGGCAACCGAGGTTGAGTCTGCGTCCAGTACGGCGAATTCCCGCCAGCCCAGCTGATGGACGACGGCGTCCCCCACTTTCCGCCCTTCGGCCCTGGACG
The DNA here is from genome assembly GCF_023913835.1 of Pseudarthrobacter raffinosi. Lineage (NCBI taxonomy): Bacteria > Bacillati > Actinomycetota > Actinomycetes > Micrococcales > Micrococcaceae > Pseudarthrobacter > Pseudarthrobacter raffinosi. The sequence continues at coordinate 1,207 of NZ_JAMXBG010000001.1, forward strand.
CGATGACCTCACCAATGGCGCCGCCGTCGAGCGCTGCATCCAGCGCGAACGGCGCCGAGTACGACTTGACGTCGTTCATACGGCCGCGCATGTAAGGGTCCACGGAGATGTAGAGGTTGCGGACCAGGATCTGGCCGTCCTGAAGCTCCGTCAGCGGTGACTCTGCCAGCCGGAAGTTCTCACTGACCGGACGCCCTACCGGACGTGAGGCCAGGCGGATTTCCCGGCTGGATGTTGGAAGTGCCGTTGTCAGGCTCATGCTGCGAACTCCAGGATCTTGATGTCCACCGTCATGTTTCCGCGGGTGGCGTTGGAATATGGGCAAATCTGATGCGCTTGGGCGACCAGGGACTCGGCCGTGGCGAGATCCAGGGCCGGAACAGCGATCTCCAGTTCAGCAGCGAGGCCATAGCCCACGCCGTCTGTCAGCGCGCCAAAGTGGATCTTGGCCGCGACGGCCGAGTCGGTCAGGTCTGCGCGCTCCTTGCGCCCTACGAGGCGGAGCGCGGAGTGGAAGCAGGCCGCGTAACCGGCGGCAAACAGCTGCTCCGGGTTGGTGCCCTGGCCGTCACCGCCCAGCTCCACAGGGCTGGCCAGGCAGACATCCAGCTTGCCGTCGTTGGTGCGTGCGTTGCCGTCCCGGCCTTCGCCGGAAGCGAGGGCCTCGGCAGTGTAGAGAGTCTTCATATGTGGTCCGTCCTGTTGGATGTGGATAACGGAAAATCTTGGCGCTCAGTGCGCGCGGTGAAGAGCTTCGGTGAGCCTTTCCAAGGTGGTGCGAAGCTGTTCCAGCTCCTCGGATGACAACCCGGCGGCGTCCGCAAGGTGCCGTGGAATCCCGCTGGCCTTGCTGCTGAGCGAGCGCCCGGTCGGCGTCAGGTGGACTGCAACACGGCGCTCATCTTCCCCGGACCGGCGGCGCTCCACGAGCCCCATGGCCTCAAGCCGCTTGAGCAGCGGCGACAGCGTGCCGGAGTCAAGGCCCAGTTCCTCGCCGAGCTCCTTGACGCCCTTCGGCTCCGATTCCCAGAGGACCAGCATCACCAGATATTGCGGGTACGTCAGGCCGAGGTCTTCCAAGACGGGGCGGTAGACCGCTGTTGCCGCGCGGGACGCGGAGTACAGCGCAAAACACACCTGGCGGTCGAGGCGGGGGGCTTCAGTCATACCTAAGACGGTAGTCCACAATTCAATTGTGCACAACTTACCGCGCCAAAGGGACGCGTGAACGAGCAGATAACACCCTCAAAACCGGGATTTGAGGGTGTTATCTGCCAGTTCGCGCCGGGGGTGGTGGTTAAGTGTCCGTTCGCGCCAGGGGTTTAGGTAGGTCGGGGGCGCGGGGCTAGAGGTCGCGGATGGTCCGGAGGGCAGCTGCCGTGAGGACCTGGATACCCAGGCCCAGGGCGCGTTCGTCCAGGATGTAGTCACCGCGGTGCAGGTCGTACTCTTCGCCGCCGGGGGTCTTGGTACCCAGGCGCATCATGGCGCCAGGCCGTTCAGCCAGGAACCAGGCGAAGTCCTCGCCGCCCATGGACTGCGGCGTCAGCACTACGGCGCCCTCGCCGATTTCAGCGCGGGCTGCGGCCTCGATCAGAGCCGTCTCGTCCTCGGAGTTCACCACCGGCGGCACTCCCCTGGTGTGCTCCAGGCGTACTTCGACACCGTAGGGCGCGGCCACCTGATGTACCACTTCGTCCAGGAGCTCGCCGGCGTCCTTCCAGGCATCGCGGTCCAGGCAGCGCATGGTCCCGGCCATGAAGCCCGTGCCGGGAATGGCGTTCGGCGCCGATCCGGCGGAGATATGGCCCCACACCACAGAGACACCGCTGCGCACGTCAACGCGGCGGGACAGCACAGCCGGAACATTCACGGCGATCTGTGCCAGGGCGAACACGAGGTCCTCCGTCAGGTGCGGACGGGAGGTATGGCCGCCGCGGCCGCTCAGCTCGATCCTGATGGTGTCCGAGGCGGAAGTGATGGCGCCGATGCGCGTGCCGATGCGTCCGACGTCGATCCTCGGGTCACAGTGCAGCGCAAGGATGCGCGGCACACCGTCCAGGACGCCCTGCTCAATGCAGGACAGAGCGCCGCCGGGCATGGTCTCCTCGGCAGGCTGGAAAATGATCCGGACCGAACCGCCCAGCGGGGACTCCTCGTGCATGCGCTGCAGGACCAGAGCGACGCCGAGCATGGCGGCGGTGTGTACGTCGTGGCCACAGGCATGCGTGACGCCATGGTTCTTCGAGGCAAACGGCAGCCCCGTTTCCTCGATGATGGGCAGGGCGTCAATGTCGCCCCGGAGCGCTGTGGCGATGGGCCCCTCGCCGATGTCGACGGTGAGGCCGGTGCCTTCAAGCCGCCGCGGAGCCAGTCCGGCGGCTTCGAGCCGCTCCAACAGCTTGTCTGTGGTGCGGAATTCCTTGAAGGAAAGCTCGGGGTGCGCGTGCAGATCTCGGCGGAAGTCGATCAGCTCCGGCAGGAGGGGTTCCAACCATGGCCGCACTAATGCGGTGGGCTCGGCTTCAGTAGTGTAATTACGCACTCATTTACTCTAGCGAGCGTCCACGGAATAGCGTCATCACGGCGGGCGCGTTACAGATTGTGCCGCGCCTGGACACTCCCGACCGGGTTACAGAACGTCGGTGTCGCCACTGGCCTTGAGCGCGTCAACGGCTCCCTTGACCCGCTGCGCGTGCTGCTTGGTGGTCACCAGGAGGGCATCGCCCGTGTCAACGATGACCACATCCTTGATGCCGATCAGGGCGATCACGCGCTTCGTGTCCGAAACCACCACACCGCTGGCGTTTTCGGTGAAAACCCGGGCGCCTTCACCGATAACGGTGACGTCATCGACTTCCCGCGCACTGTTGAGCCGGCCCACCGAAGCAAAGTCTCCGACGTCGTCCCATCCGAACGTGCCCGGCACAACGGCCACATCGCCGGCAGCGGCGGCAGGCTCGGCCACCGCATAGTCAATGGCGATTTTGGGCAACGTGGGCCAAACGCGGGCTGTGACGACATCACGTTCGGGAGTGTCCCAGGCTTGGGCGATCTCCTGCAGGCCCTTGAACAGCTCCGGCTGGTTGGCCTCAAGGTGCCTCAGCATCAGGGCAACGGGAGCCACGAACATTCCTGCGTTCCAGACATACTCACCGCTGTCCACATACTGCTGGGCAACTTCCTCGTCCGGCTTCTCTACGAACTCGACAACGGCCTGGGCGCTGGGCGCACCTTCGATGTTGAGTTCCGCGCCGGCGCGGATGTAACCGAAGCCGGTGGACGGGTGGGTCGGCTTGATGCCGATGGTCACGATCTTGCCGGCGGCGGCCGTGTGGATGGCTTCGCGGACGGCCTGCTGGAACAGGTGGTCAGGACTGATGACCTGGTCAGCGGCGAAGGAACCCATGATGGTGTCCGGGTCGCGCTGGTACAGGATGGCGGCAGCCAGGCCGATGGCGGCGCCGGAATCCTTGGGCTCGCTCTCCAGGACCAGGTCCGACTCCTGGACCTCGGGCAACTGCCGGCAGACGGCGGCCCGGTGTGCAGTGCCGGTCACCACGAGGACGCGCCTGCCTGCCAGCGGCTCGAGGCGGTCGTAGGTGGCGCGCAGCAAAGTGCTGCCGGACCCGGTGAGGTCATGGAGGAATTTGGGAGCTGCTGCCCGTGACAGGGGCCAGAGGCGAGTCCCCACTCCGCCTGCCGGAATGACCGCAATAAAGCGGTTCAGGGGTGAATCCGGGCTTGTCACTTTGTCTGTACTCATCACGGCTACTTTAGCTGACGAGCCGTGAACTGCCCCTTTCAGAACCCTCCGCCAACCCCCGCGGGCGCGCCATGATGTGGTGTTCGTCTCATCTGCAGGCAAAACGCAGGCATTGCGGGGTCACCAAGGAGTTCCTAAATTGAATAAGCTGTGAGCGAAGCCTAGATTTAGGCCTGAGCTACGAGTTGCTCTCGCAGCAGGCGTTCCCCCCGCGTGGATCTCATGCCAGCGCCGCTGTGTTGCAGGGAGGTTTATCAGTGCCGACAAAACCAGCTGGCACCTTGTACCGCGGCCGTGAAGGCATGTGGTCCTGGGTAGGACACCGGATTACCGGTGTAGTGATCTTTTTCTTCTTGTTGGTCCATGTGCTGGACACCTCATTGGTGCGTGTGTCCCCGGAGGCCTACACGGCTGTTATCGGTGCCTACAAGAACCCCCTTATGGCCCTGGGTGAAACGGGCCTGGTTGCCGCGATTGTCTTCCACGCCTTTAACGGCCTGCGGATCATCGCCGTCGACTTCTGGAAGAAGGGCGCCAAATACCAGCGCCAGATGCTGTGGACCGTCCTGGCCCTGTGGGTAGTTGTTATGGTCGGCTTCTCCATCCGCCACCTTTCCCTCGCACTTGGAGGTCACTGAGCCATGACTGCAACGATCGACAGCCCACGCAGTGGGAAAAACAGTAGCGGCAAGATCTCCCCCCAGTACCGCCGCACCGGCGCAAGCCGGGGCAACTTCGAAATGTTCGCCTGGCTGTTCATGCGCCTTTCCGGCGTAGTGCTGGTGGTGCTCATCTTCGGGCACCTCTTCGTGAACCTCCTGGTGGGCGAAGGCATCCAAGCCATCGACTTCGGCTTCGTCGCCGGCAAGTGGGCTGACCCGTTCTGGCAGATCTGGGACCTCGCCATGCTGTGGCTGGCCATGCTGCACGGCACCAACGGCGTACGCACCATCATCAACGACTACGCCGAGAAGGATTCCACCCGACTCTGGCTCAAGATCGTCCTCTACGCGGCCACCACCGTGATCATCGTCCTTGGCACCCTGGTGATCTTCACCTTCAACCCGTGCCCCGTGGTTGACGGCGTTCCGCTGCCCGGCGGATTCTGCCCCGCGTAGCCAGATCATCCGCTGCCCGCGGTGAGCCGCAGGCTGTATTTTGCGGTGCAGGCAACGCCCGCCCGTTGTTTCATAGCGAATTTTGAGAGAAAGAGCGCCCAAGTATGCAGGTCCATAAGTACGACGTCGTCATCGTCGGTGCCGGTGGCGCTGGCATGCGCGCCGCGATCGAGTCCGGTCAGCGCGCGCGAACAGCAGTACTGACCAAGCTCTACCCCACCCGCTCGCACACCGGTGCGGCGCAGGGTGGCATGTGTGCGGCCCTTGCCAATGTCGAAGAAGACAACTGGGAATGGCACACCTTTGACACCATTAAGGGCGGTGACTACCTGGTTGACCAGGACGCCGCCGAGGTCATGGCGAAGGAAGCCATCGACGCCGTGCTGGACCTGGAAAAGATGGGCCTGCCGTTCAACCGCACGCCCGAAGGCCGGATCGACCAGCGCCGCTTCGGTGGCCACACCCGCGACCACGGCAAGGCGCCCGTCCGCCGTGCCTGCTACGCAGCTGACCGCACCGGCCACATGATCCTGCAGACGCTGTACCAAAACTGCGTCAAGCACAACGTGGAGTTCTACAACGAGTACTACGTCCTTGACCTCCTGACGGTCGAGGAAGACGCTGTCCGCGAGGACGGCACGCCGTACAAGCAGAAGCGTGTTGCCGGCGTCGTGTCCTATGACCTTGCCTCCGGCGAGCTGCACGTGTTCCAGGCCAAGTCCGTGATCTTCGCCTCGGGCGGCGCCGGCAAGGTCTTCAAGACCACCTCCAACGCCCACACCCTCACCGGTGACGGCATGGGCATCGCCTTCCGCCGCGGCATCCCGCTGGAAGACATGGAGTTCTTCCAGTTCCACCCGACAGGCCTAGCCGGCCTGGGCATCCTGCTGTCCGAAGCCGCACGCGGTGAGGGCGCCATCCTGCGTAACTCCGAGGGTGAGCGCTTTATGGAGCGTTACGCCCCCACCATCAAGGACCTGGCACCGCGTGACATCGTGGCCCGCTCCATGGCCAACGAAGTCCGCGAAGGCCGCGGCTGCGGCCCGAACAAGGACTACGTCCTGCTGGACCTGACCCACCTGGAGCCTGCGCACATCGATGCCAAGCTCCCGGACATCACCGAGTTCGCCCGCACCTACCTGGGCGTGGAACCGTACACGGAACCGGTTCCGGTGTTCCCCACGGCGCACTACGCCATGGGCGGCATCCCCACCAACATCACCACCGAGGTCCTGCAGGACAACGACACCGTCATCCCGGGCCTGTACGCCGCCGGCGAGGTCGCCTGCGTTTCGGTCCACGGCTCCAACCGCCTGGGCACCAACTCACTGCTGGACATCAACGTGTTCGGCAAGCGCGCCGGCATCGCCGCCGCGGAGTACGCCAAGACTGCTGACTTCGTGGACCTCCCAGAGGATCCGGAGGCCTACACCATCGAGCTGCTGGACATTGCCCGCAACGGCACCGGCGACGAGAAGGTGGCGGTGATCCGCAAGGAACTCCAGGACACCATGGACGCCAACATGCAGGTGTTCCGTACGGCTGACACGCTGAACCAGGTCCTGACGGACATCGAGTCCTTCGAGGCCCGCTACAAGAAGATCAGCGTCCAGGACAAGGGCAAGCGCTTCAACCTGGACCTGCTCGAGGCCGTTGAACTGGGCTTCCTGCTGGAACTGGCCAAGGTCATGACCGTGGCCGCCCTGCACCGTGAGGAATCCCGCGGCGGACACTTCCGTGAGGACTTCCCGGAACGCGACGACGAAAAATTCATGAAGCACTCCATGGCGTACAAGGATGACCACGCCCCGGCCGACGGCTCGGCAGAGGCAATCGCCGGCATCCGTCTGGGCACCAAACCGGTTGTCTTTACCCGCTACGAGCCGATGGTGAGGAAGTACTAAGATGACCGCTGAACTTGCTGAGCCAGCCTCCAAGATCGAACTGCCCGCACACATCGGAGGCGGCGGAGAGATCCCCACGTTCGACGTCACCCTGCGCGTCCGCCGTTACAACCCTGAGGTGTCCGAGGACGCCACGTGGGACGACTTCAAGGTGACCATGTACGGCACCGACCGCGTGCTGGACGCCCTGCACAAGGTCAAGTGGGAAATTGACGGCAGCGTATCGTTCCGCCGTTCCTGCGCCCACGGTGTCTGCGGTTCTGATGCCATGCGCATCAACGGCCGCAACCGCCTTGCCTGCAAGACGCTCCTTAAGGATTTGGACACCACCAAGCCCATCACCGTTGAGCCCATCAAGGGCCTGCCGGTGGAGAAGGACCTGATCGTGGACATGGAGCCGTTCTTCCAGTCCTTCCGCGAAGTCATGCCGTTCCTGATCAACAAGGGCCACGAGCCCACCAAGGAACGCCTGCAGTCCGCCGAGGACCGTGAGCGCTTCGACGACACCACCAAGTGCATCCTCTGCGCGGCGTGCACGTCCTCCTGCCCGGTCTTCTGGACCGATGGCCAGTACTTCGGCCCGGCCGCGATCGTCAACGCCCACCGCTTCATCTTCGATTCCCGTGATGATGCCGGCGACATGCGCCTGGAAATCCTGAACGACAAGGAAGGCGTGTGGCGTTGCCGCACCACCTTCAACTGCTCCGAAGCATGCCCCCGCGGCATCCAGGTGACCCAGGCAATCGCCGAAGTCAAGCAGGCAATTCTCTCCCGTAAGATCTAATTCAGGTTCTTGCTTACGACGGCGTCACCCACCTTAGGTGGGATGGGCGCCGTCGTTGTTTAACACGTGACGGCACCAACGAAAGCAGCACGCGATGTCCCGCTCCGAAAAAGTCAGCTTCGAAGGTTCCACCGGCGAGCTCCTGTCCGGCATCATCGACGTCCCGGAGGGGCCGGTGCGGGGCTGGGGCGTCTTCTCACACGGCTTCACCCTGGGCAAAGACAGCCCGGCGGCGTCCCGGATGTGCAAGGCCCTGGCCGACACCGGCATCGGGATGCTCCGCTTCGACAACCTGGGGCTGGGCGAGTCAGCCGGCCATTGGTCGGAGGGCTCCTTCAGCCACAAGGTGGCGGACACCGTGGTGGCCGCCGAGTTCATGCGCAGCCACGGGAGGGCCATCTCGCTGCTGGTGGGACACTCCTTCGGCGGCGCGGCGGTGCTTTCGGCCGCCCGACAGATCCCGGAGCTCGACGCCGTCGCAACAGTTGCGGCCCCGTTCTCACCCAAGCACGTGGCCCACGTCTTTGACGCCGCACTGGACAAGATCCTCAGCGAGGGCAGCGCGGAAGTGGACCTCGGCGGGAAACGCGTGGAGATCCGGAAACACTTTGTGGAGGACCTGGAAAACGCGGACCTCACGGACTGCATCCGGCAGCTGCACAAACCGCTGATGGTCCTCCACTCCCCCACGGACAACACCGTGGGCATCGAGAACGCCAGCACCATCTTCCAGACGGCGCGCCATCCGCGGAACTTCGTCTCACTCGAAGGCAGCGACCACCTGCTGACCGGCAAGGGCCAGGCAGCCCGGGCCGCCAGGATTATTTCTGCCTGGGCCGACCAGTACCTCGACGCCGGGAAGTAACTGCCGGGCTGCCCTGGTGCCCGGCGCCGGGGCCCTTTCCGTCGCTGTGGCCCTCCACGGGTACCTTGCCGGGCTGGACCTGCCGGGAGCCCCACAGTGCTTTCTCCTGGCCTGCGGGTGCGCTCCTGAGGTCCTCTTCACGGATGGTGGACCAGCCGGCGGACACGAGGTAGACCTGGCTGACCAGGTTGAACCAGATCAGCAGGCCGATGATGATGGCAAACGGCGCCAGGATGGGGTTCCGTCCCGCACCGGCCAGCAGTTCAGTGCTGAAGACCTGCAGGACGGTGGTGCCCACCGCGGCAAGGATGGTCCCCTCCAGGAGTGCCCGCCGGGAGAGCTTGAGCCCACCGGCCAGCCGGAACATGATGACGGCCGTGACCCAGTTGAGCGTCAGCGGCACACCGATCTTGATCGCTGTGGTCAGCGGACCTGCCACCGCCGGATCCAGCTGCAGGAAGTCCGTGACCCAGCCAGCCGCCGTGCCGAACACCAGGGACGCTCCGGCGCTGATCACCAGGGCCACTCCCAGGAGCAGGAGGGTGCCGGCGTCGCGCAGTTTAAGGACAATCGGGTTGATTTTCAGGGGCGGCAACTGCACCACACCGCGCAGGCCGTCGCGGAGTCCGGCGATCCAGCCCAGGGACGTGATGACCGTAACCGCGGCAGCAATCACGGCGGTCCAGCCGAGTCCGTCCGGGTTCAGGAGGTCGTTCGGATCAACCAGCCCTTCTCCCCCGCCCACCTTCAGCAGTCCGGGCGCACTCTGGGCCACGCTGCGGATGATGGTGTCCAGCAGGGCAGGCTGGCCCCGCAGCACCAGGCCGGCAACGGAGAAACCCGTGGCCAACAGGCCGGTGATGGAGAAGAACATGTTGAAGCCGATGCCGGCGCTCATCAACGGGCCATGCTGGAGGTTGTAGTGCTGCCACGCGCGCATCGGGCGGAAGGCATTAAGCCTGGCCAGCAGCCACTGGAGCATCGCCAGCGAGCTGGCCACCGGGCCGCCGTCGGACCTTCTGGCTTTGCCCCACTCCATCCGTTTCTGGATGACGGCGAGCTTCAGGCGGGCCTGTTCAGTAGGGAGCGGTGGCTCCGTTTGCGTCGGCGTCCGCGGCGAAGGACCCGCCGTCGTCAGTTTCGGTCCCAAAGTCCAACTCTTCCCGTAGCTGCCAAATGCCGTCGGCATCGTGCTCGTAGAGTCCCATGCTAACCACCGGGAACGTCGCCCGGTAACTTTCAAGCACCGTTTCGGCTTCGTCCAGGCTTTCGGGCGCGACATCGTGGGCGATGGTGACATGCGGGTGGTACGAGAACGGCAACTCGCGTTGCAGCGGGCCGCTCTGGAGTCTTTCGTGGAGCTCCACACAGGAGTCGAACCCGTCCTCGACGTTGATGTAAACCACCGGGGAGACCGGCCGGAACGTTCCGGTCCCGGCAATGGTGACCATAAACGGGACCTGCCGCCGCGCCACGTCGCGGACGTGCGCCTGGGTGGCTGCCCAGTCCTGGGTGGCCGTGGTGGTGACCAGCGTGATGTGCGCGGGCACCACCCCCGCCATGGGGTCCCCGAAGGAGGCGCGCCACCGTTGAAGCTCCTCGGCGATGGCAGGGGGAAAGCCCAGAATGACGCCTACGCTCATTCCTTCACTGACATTGCTGGCGGCCGACATCGAGCTAGCGGACGCCTGCGAGGCTGAGGGACGGCAGGAAGCCCATGCGCTCATAGACCTGGCCAAGGGTCACTGCGGCGATTTCCCTGGCCCGCTCGGCGCCCTGGGCCAGCAGCCGGTCCAGCTCGGCCGGGTCAGCCATCAGTTCGTTGGTGCGGTTCCGCAGCGGCGTGATGAAGTCCACCATGATCTCCGCAAGGTCCACTTTCAGGTGGCCGTACATCTTGCCCTCGTACTCCGTCTCCAGCTCAGCCACGGACTTTCCGGTGAGCGTGGAGTAGATGGTGAGGAGGTTGGAGATCCCGGGCTTGGCTTCGGCATCGAACCGGACTTCGGATCCCGTGTCAGTGACCGCGGACTTGATGCGCTTCGCGGCGAGCTTGGGGTCCTCCAGCAGCTGGATGGAACCGTTGGGCGACTCCCCCGTCTTGGACATCTTGGCGCTGGGGTTCTGCAGGTCATAGATCTTGGCGCTGGCCTTGAGGATGGTGGCCTCCGGCACGGTGAACGTGTGGCCGTAACGGGTGTTGAAGCGCTGGGCCAGGTTCCGTGTGAGCTCCAGGTGCTGCCGCTGGTCCTCGCCCACCGGCACGAGGTCAGTCTGGTACAGCAGGATGTCGGCTGCCATGAGCGTGGGGTAGGCAAACAGGCCAAGAGTTGCGGCGTCCGCGCCCGACTTCTGGGTCTTGTCCTTGAACTGTGTCATCCGGGACGCTTCGCCGAAGCCGGTGATGCAGTTCAGGGCCCAGGCCAGCTGGGCGTGCTCGGGGACGTGGGACTGCACAAAGAAGATGCTTTTGTCCGGGTCGATGCCGGCGGCAATGTACTGCGCGGCAACCACCCGGGTGCGCTTGGCAAGCTCGGCGGGATCGAAGTCCACGGTGATGGCGTGAAGGTCCGGGATGAAGAAGACGGCATCATATTCAGCCTGCATGTCCACCCAGTTGCGGACAGCGCCAATGTAGTTGCCCAGGTGCAGGGAGTCCGCCGTGGGCTTGGCGCCGGAGAGGATGCGTTTCTTGGTCACCGGGGAATTCGGGCTAGTCATGGGAAAAAACCTTCGGGGCTTAGAGCCGGTAGTCCACTACCAGCGGGGCATGGTCAGAGAAGCGGGTGTCCCACGAAGGCGCCCGGTCAACCACTGCCGAGAACGCGGCGGCGGCGAGGTCCGGGGTGGCCATGTGGTAGTCGATGCGCCAGCCGGTGTCGTTGTCGAACGCCTGCCCACGCTGTGACCACCAGGTGTAGGGACCGTCGACGTCGCCCGCCAGGCCACGGTGGACATCCTTCCAGCCGATGTCCTCGCCGAAGAAGCGGTCAAAATAGGCACGTTCGTCAGGCAGGAAGCCGGCCTTCTTGACGTTGCCCTTCCAGTTCCTGATGTCCCGTTCGGTGTGGCCCACGTTGAGGTCCCCCACCACCAGTGCGTGATCGCTGTGCTTGGACAGTTCCGGCAGCCTGGTGGTCATGACATCCAAAAAGCGGTACTTGTCCACCTGCTTCGGGGTACCCACCTCGCCGGAGTGCACGTAGGCGCTGGCAACCGTCAGCTGCGCGGGGTTCCCCTCGGCGTCGGCCACCCTGAAGTCAGCCTCAACCCAGCGTCCGGCGGTGGCGAAGTAGTCATCGCCGATGCCGTTGCGGGTGTCCAGCGGTTCTTCGCGGGAAGCGATGGCTACGCCGGCGCGGCCCTTGGCCTCGGCTTCGGCGTGCAGGATGTGCCAGCCATCACCGAGCAGCTGGCGCACAATCGCGTCAGGGGCCCGGACTTCCTGGAGGCAGACAATGTCCACCTCGCGGGGCTCCAGCCATGCCGCCATACCGTTCTTGTAGGCAGCCCGGAGGCCGTTGACGTTGACTGATGCGATGCGAAGGTGGTCCTTCTTCAATGCCGAGATCACCCGCACTACTCTAGTCGATGATGGTTCCGCTGACCGGGTCGCCGGTGCCGCCGGCAGCGCGGATCATGTCGCGGGCGTTGGTGGCGGTGATCTCGATGGTCTCCAGCGCGCGGCGGATCGTATCCTGGTCCGCTGCCTCGCCCTTGGCACGTTCCTTCTCCACTACCTGGATCTGGACCTGGACGATCTTGAAGGAGTGGTCCAGCTTGAGGTCGCGGACTTCGTCCGCTTCGGTCCGCTCGTACACCACCCGGGTGCCGCCGTGGTCGGCCGAGGACGACGACGGCGCACGGCCGGCTGCGCTGTTGAAGGCGTTCTGGGCTTCCGTCAGCTTCGCGCCGGCTTTTTTGGCCGCCTTCTGGATGCTGAACACCACAAAGGCTGCGAGGGCCAGCCAGAAAGCGGCGATGATGGCGACAACCCAGCCCACGACGTCGTTCTGGTTCGCGGCAAAGATCACGGCAACGATGAACGCGATGACAAAGACCATCATTCCCGGGCCGCTGATCCGCAGCATGGAGAAGCCGCCCTTGGGCCGGCCGGACGGAGATTGAGTGTTACCCAGAGATCGCATGCGTCTATTGTCTCAAACGCAGCAGAGCCCCAGCGCACCTTCCACCCCCGGCGAACACTTGCACGCTCCCAACTAAGTAGCGCTATCTGTCGTTTTGAGCCTCCAAAACGACAGATAGCGCTACTTAGTTGGGCTGGGCACGGTTAACGGCCGATGGCGGCCCGCACCTCAAGTGGAGGTGCTGACCGCCGTCGGGCTTTGCTGTTGAGGAACGAAACTAGGCGATTCCCGCCTGGCGCTCCGCGGTTTCCACCACATTGGCGAGCAGCATGGCGCGGGTCATCGGCCCCACGCCGCCCGGGTTCGGGGAGATCCACGAGGCGACGTCGGCAGCGGCGGGGTCCACGTCTCCGGTGACCACTGCCTTACCGTTGCCGTCGTCAACACGGCTCACGCCGACGTCGAGCACTATTGCGCCCGGCTTGAGGTCCGCTGCCTTGATCATGTGCGGGACTCCCGCGGCGGCGATCACGACGTCGGCTTGGCGGAGTTCGGCGGCCAGGTCCACGGTCCCGGTGTGCGCCAGGATGACCGTGGCGTTGACGTCCTTGCGGGTCAGCAGCAGCCCGACGGGACGGCCGATGGTCACGCCGCGGCCCACCACGAGGACGCGCTTGCCCTTGAGGCTGATGCCGTGCCGGGTGAGGAGCTCCACGCAGCCTTTGGGGGTGCACGGCAGCGGCGAGTTCATCGGTCCGCTGACGTTGGCCACCAGGCGGCCCAGGTTCATCGGGTGCAGGCCGTCTGCGTCCTTGACCGGATCCATGGCCTCCAGGATGACGTCCTGGTTGATGTGCTTGGGCAAGGGAAGCTGCACGATGTAGCCGGTGCATTCCGGGTTCCCGTTCAGCTCACGGACCACGGCGAGGAGTTCGTCCTGCGTGGTTTCCTCGGGGAGGTCGCGGCGGATGGACGTGATACCCACCTCGGCGCAGTCCTTGTGCTTGCCGCCCACATACCAGGTGCTCCCGGGGTCGGAGCCCACCAAAACGGTCCCCAGTCCGGGGGTGACGCCCTTGGCCTTGAGTGCGGCCACGCGTTCGGTCAGCTCGGCCTTGATGGCAGCGGCGGTGGCTTTGCCGTCAAGAATCTGTGCAGTTCCAGTTTCAGTGGTCATGGATTACCACTGCTCGTGCAGCGGGTACAGCGGGAAATCGGCGGCGAGCTTGTCCACGCGGGACTGCAGTGCCTCGACGTCCGTGGCGGTGCCGGCCTTCAGTGCAGTGGCGATGATCTCTGCCACCTCGGTGAACTCGGCAGCACCGAAGCCGCGGGTGGCCAGGGCCGGGGTGCCGATGCGCAGGCCGGAGGTGACCATCGGCGGGCGGGGGTCGAACGGAACCGCATTGCGGTTCACGGTGATGCCCACGGAGTGCAGGAGGTCCTCGGCCTGCTGGCCGTCGAGCTGGGAGTCGCGCAGGTCCACCAGGACCAGGTGCACGTCGGTGCCGCCGGTGAGGACGGAGACGCCGGCGTCGGCGACGTCGGACTGGTTGAGGCGGTCGGCGATGATCCGGGCGCCTTCCAGGACGCGTTCCTGGCGTTCCTTGAATTCCTCGGTGGCGGCGATCTTGAAGGCCACGGCCTTGGCCGCAATGACGTGCATGAGCGGGCCGCCCTGCTGGCCCGGGAAGACGTTGGAGTTGATCTTCTTGGCCCACTCCTTCTTGGCCAGGATCACGCCGGAGCGGGGGCCGGCGAGGGTCTTGTGCACGGTGGAGGTGACGACGTCGGAGTACGGAACCGGGCTCGGGTGCAGCCCCGCAGCCACCAGTCCGGCGAAGTGTGCCATGTCGGTCCAGAGCAGCGCGCCCACTTCATCGGCGATGGAGCGGAAGGCCGCGAAGTCCAGGTGGCGCGGGTAGGCGGACCAGCCGGCGATGATGACCTGGGGCTTCTCGGCGATGGCCTGCTCGCGCAGCTTGTCCATGTCAACGCGGAAGTTGTCCGGCTCCACCTGGTAGGCAGCCACGTTGTAGAGCTTGCCGGAGAAGTTCAGCTTCATGCCGTGGGTCAGGTGGCCGCCGTGGGCCAAGGACAGGCCCAGGATCTTGTCACCGGGAGCGATCATGGCGGACAGTGCTGCGGCGTTGGCCTGGGCACCGGAGTGCGGCTGGACGTTGGCGTACTCGGCACCGAACAGTGCCTTGACGCGGTCGATGGCCAACTGCTCTGCGATATCCACATATTCGCAGCCGCCGTAGTAACGGCGGCCCGGGTAGCCTTCGGCATACTTGTTGGTCAGGACCGAGCCCTGGGCTTCCATCACAGCGCGCGGGGCAAAGTTTTCGGAGGCGATCATTTCCAGGGTGCCGCGCTGGCGGCCAAGTTCCTGGCTGAGGACTGCTGCGATTTCGGGGTCAAGCTCGGCCAGCGACTGGTTGCTGACGGCGGCTGTTGTGGTGGCGGTAGTAGTCACGAAAAACTCCTGGCTAGGGATACGGGCACTGCTAAGGTCAGGCTACCGGCTGGCGCACATCACCGCCCCTTGATGACAGGGCGTGAAAGCGAACCGCACCCTCAGAGGGTGCAGTTCCGGTAAGACATGACCCTCGGCCCAGGCGTACGATCCGTGGTCTTCGTGATTGCCACTCCCTGGTGGTTAGCCACCCAACGCCAGTTGCGACCCCACCAGACTACCAAACGCGGGCGGGCCGCGCGGGTAGGCTTGTAGTCGTGACTGAAGAGCAGCTGAACCGAGCTTACGTATTGACATTGTCCTGCCCGGACCGCCCCGGAATTGTCCACGCCGTGGCCGGAGCGCTGCTGGTGGCGGGCTGTAATATTTTGGACTCGCAGCAGTATGGCAGCCCCGCAACCGGCAACTTCTTTATGCGGGTGGAAGCGACGACGACGGCCTCCCGGGCCGAGGTCCAGGCCGCCCTTGAGCCGGTGGTCCACTCCTTCGGCATGCAGTGGAGCCTCAACCCCGTGGGCCAGAAGGTGCGCACGCTCCTGATGGCCAGCACGTCCGCGCACTGCCTCAACGACATCCTGTTCCAGCAGCGCTCCGGCACCCTGCCCATCGAGATCCCGGCCATCGTCTCCAACCACCGTGACCTCGCCGGGCTGGCCGAGTTCTACGGCATCCCGTTCCACCACATCCCGGTCACCCCGGACACCAAGGCCCAGTCCGAGGACAAGCTGCGCGCCCTCATGGCCGAGCACGATATCGAACTGACCGTCCTGGCCCGCTACATGCAGATCATTTCGGATGACCTGTGCGCGGAGCTCACCGGCAAGGCCATCAATATCCACCACTCGTTCCTGCCGTCCTTCAAGGGCGCCAAGCCCTACCACCAGGCTCATGCCCGCGGCGTGAAGCTGATCGGCGCCACTGCCCACTACGTCACGGCCGCGCTGGACGAGGGCCCCATCATCGAGCAGGAAGTCATCCGCGTGGACCACGCCCGCACTCCGGAGCAGTTCGTGCAGATGGGCCGGGACGTGGAGGGCCGCACCCTGACGCAGGCCGTCCAATGGCATGCAGAACACCGGGTGCTGCTGGACGGCAACCGGACAGTGGTCTTTAACTAGGCAGTCTCTTATCTAGGTCGTGGTCCATGGACGCAGTTGAGAATGCAGTGGAGGAACCCGGCCGCGAAC
This sequence comes from Pseudarthrobacter raffinosi, assembly GCF_023913835.1. NCBI lineage: Bacteria > Bacillati > Actinomycetota > Actinomycetes > Micrococcales > Micrococcaceae > Pseudarthrobacter > Pseudarthrobacter raffinosi. The sequence continues at coordinate 17,398 of NZ_JAMXBG010000001.1, forward strand.
AGCGCCTCGCCGAGTTCTATAACCGCCGCGCGGCGTCCGGCACGGAACATCCGCTTGCGCCCCAGCGGGTAGAACAGCGTGAGCGGTTCATCTCGCTGCTCAAGGCCGAGGGCCGGCACAACGTCCTGGAGATCGGCTCCGGCATGGGGCTCGACGGCCTGGAGTTCGTCCGGGCCGGCATCCATTACACCGGCGTTGACCTCTCCGAGGAGCACGTCCGCAGGTCCCGGACGAAGGGCCTGGACGTCTCCGTGGCCAGCGCCCGGCAGCTGCCCTTCCCGGACGGGACCTTCCCGGCCCTCTGGACCATGAGCACGCTGCTACACGTCCCTGCCACCGATATCGACGGCGTCCTGCGCGAACTGGTGCGCGTCACGGCACGCGGCGCGCCCATCGCCGTCGGCCTCTGGTCCGGTGAGGATGAAGAGGTCCTGAACCCCGAGGACGACGTAGAACCCCGGTTCTTCAGCCGGCGCAGCGACGCGACGGTGCGGCAGGTCTTTGGCCGGCACGGTGCCATCGAGGACTTTGTCACCTGGCCGGAAGGCAACGGCGAGGAATCCGGCCCGGGCGCCGGGAACTGGACACAGCACTACCAGTTCCTGATCCTCCGCACCCCCGCCTCTCCCAACTGAGTAGCGCTATCTGTCGTTATGAGGGCTCATAACAACAGATAGCGCTACTCAGTTGGGGTGGGCGGATGTCCTAGGCTTGGCCCATGGCTCCTCTTCACACTTTCGCCGGGAACACCCCGGCCGTCCACGAATCCGCCTTCATCGCCCCGACGGCGTCGATCATCGGCAAGGCCACGCTCGCTGAGGATTCAAGCGCCTTCTATGGTGTGTCGGTCCGGGCCGACACAGCGGCCATCAGCGTCGGCGCCGGCAGCAACCTGCAGGACAACGTGGTGCTGCACGCCGATCCGGGCTTCCCCTGCACAGTCGGGGCCGGGGTCAGTGTGGGACATGCCGCCGTCGTCCATGGCTGCACTGTAGAGGACGACTGCCTGATCGGCATGGGCGCCACTGTGCTTAACGGCGCGGTGATCGGCACCGGCTCGCTCGTGGCAGCCGGCGCCGTTGTCCTGGAAGGGACTATTGTGCCGCCCCGCTCGCTGGTTGCCGGCGTCCCGGCGAAGGTACGGCGGGAACTCACCGATGAGGAGTTCGACGGCGTGAAGCAGAACGCCGTGCGCTACGTCGAGCTGGCGCGCGCGCACCGGGAGCTGCACGGCTAGTCGAGGCTGATGGGCCCGATGGCGTCCAGGAGTTCGCCCGGACCGGGGTTGCCCGGCGCCGACGTCCCGCCCAGGTGTTTCACCACACCCCACACCGCGTTCAGGCCGGTGGTTACGGCGCCTTCGGCCCAGCCCGCCGTGAAGGACACATCATCACCGGCAAGGAAGATCCCGCGCTGGGATTCGGGCAGCTTGTCCTGCTTGAAGTGCGTGAAGAGGCGCTGCTGGTAGCGGTAGTGCCCCGGCAGGTTCGCTTTGAAGGCACCCATGAAGTTGGGGTCCGCTTCCCAGGAAACGGTGATCGGCTGGCCCACGATGTGGCTGGCGATGTCCACGCCCGGGTAAATCTGCTCGAGCGAGTGCAGCATCAGCTCAACGCGTTCGTCGGCGTCCAGCGCCAGCCATTTGAGCGCGTCATCGTTCCACGTGTAGGACAGCAGGATCACGGCGGGCTTGTCCGGGCCGTCATCCAGGAGGTAGGTGGCCCTGTTCAACCGGTCCGTGAGGGTCATGGACAGGACCTCACGGCCGGTGTCCCGATCGATGTCCTTCCAGAACGGCCGGTCCACCATCACAAACGTCTTGGATGACTGCATGTAGTGCGAACGCTCGATCGCAGTCCACAGTTCGGCCGGGAACAGTGCCTCCTCGGTGTGGATGCGCGTGGACAGCAGCCAGGACTGGCACGTGGTGACCACGGCGGGGTAGCTGGCTTCGCGGCCCCAGCGCTCCCGGATCCGGAGGTCGCCGTCGGCATCGCGGCTGATCTTGTCCACGGCGCCGCGGGGCGTGCCGGAGTGGAGCGACGCCAGGGATGTTCCGTCCGGCCAGTGGGCCATGCCCGACGGCGCGTGCTGCCACAGTGCCTCGGGCAGCCGTTGGGCTCCCCCGCTGATGAGCCGGTGCTGGTCATCGGCGTCGGTGTAGACCACGCGGAGGATTTCCAGGATGGAGTTGGGGAAGTCGGTGTCCCAGCCGCCTGTGCCGAAGCCCACCTGGCCAAAGGCCTCCCGGTGGGCAAAGCCGGCTTCCTTGAATGACTCGCTCCCGGCGATGAACCCATAGAAGGTCTGCTCGTCCATGAGCGGCAGCAGCTCATTCCAGAGCTCCTTGATCCGGCCCGTGTCCCGGGCCCGGATGGCCTCCTGCATTTCGACGAACCTCGCGCCGTCGTTCACCGCGGCCTTCCAGGCATCGGCCACCTCGCGGAAGAACGGCGGCAGGTCCTGGGCGGTCTCGGCGTAGTACTTCTGGCCGGCCAGTTCGATCACGGTGCTGGACGTGACGGGTGCCAGCGGGTTGGGGAAATCCTGGGTGTCCAGCCCTAGCAGGTCCACGTAGTGGTAGAAAGCCCTGCCCGACACGGGGAACCGCATGCCGCCCAGATCGGCCACCACGCCGGGAGCGGACGGAAAACCGGCCGTCCGCAGGCGGCCGCCGATCTGGTCCGCTTCATAGATGACAGGGCGCAGGCCCAGCTTCATCAGTTCGTAGGCCGTGACGAGGCCCGAAAGGCCCGCCCCTACAACTGCCACCTCGGTGCCGTACAGCTCCGGCGGAACCGCGCCGAGCCCTGCCGGATGGGCGAGGTAGTGGTCGTAGCTGAACGGAAAATCGGGGTTCAGCATGGTGATGGGGCCAGCCTGGGTGCTGGATGGGTCAGAGGCCGGGAGTTCGGTGGCGACGGTCATGAAAGCTCTGCCTTTGTTTGTTCGGGGGTGGACAGCGTTGAAGATTCCGGCCTGCTCAGCTCACGGTATTCCTCGTGGCTCATGGAAGCCACCCTTGAATTGCGCCGGCCATAGCCGAAGTACGCCGCGATACCCACCATCATCCAGATGCCGAAGGTCACCCAGGTGTCGGCGCCCAGGTTGGCCATGAGGTAGGCGCACATGAGCGCTCCGAGGATGGGCGTGAGCGGAAATAGCGGGACCCGGAAGGTCCGCTTGAGTTCAGGCCGCACACGGCGCAGGTAGATGACGGCAACGTTCACCAGCGCGAAGGCGAAGAGGGTGCCTATGCTCGTGGCGTCAGCCAGGGCGCCGAGTGGAACCAGGCCGGCCGTGACTGCCACGAGGAGGCCCACGATCAGGGTGCCGGCAACCGGTGTGCCGGTCCTCGCGGAGACCCGGCCGAAGATTTTTGGAATGAGTCCGTCGCGGGCCATGGAGAGAAGAATGCGGGTCTGTCCGTAAAGGACAGTCAGCACGATGCTGGCGATGGCAAGGACCGCGCCGACGGCGAAGACCAGGGCGATCCACGGCTGTCCGGTGGTTTCCTCAAGGATCTTCACGAGTGCTGCTTCATTACCGTCGAACCAGCCCCAGGGACGGGCGCCGACGGCGGCGACGGCAACCAGGACATAGATGGTGGTGACGATCAGCATGGAGAGCATGATGGCCCGCGGCAAGTCGCGCTTGGGATTGCGGGCTTCCTCACCGGCCGTGGACGCCGCGTCGAAGCCGATGTAGGAGAAGAAGACGCTGGACGCGGCGGCTGAGACACCAGCAGCGCCCATGGGCAGGAGAGGCTCGAAGTTGCCGGCGCTGAAGGCGGTGAAAGCCACGGCGCAGAAGAAGATCAGGATTCCCACCTTGACCACCACGATGGCGGTGTTAATCCAGGCGCTTTCCTTGGCGCCGCGAACCAGCAGGATCATGGCGAGCAGAACGATGACCATCGCCGGGACGTTCACCACTCCGCCGTCTCCGGGTGGCTGGGAGATTGCGTCGGGCAGGAACTGGCCGAAGACCGCCAGGGACTCGTTCACGTACTGGCCGGCCCCAACTGCCACCGCCGCGACCGAGACTGCGTATTCGAGCACGAGGCACCAGCCACAGATCCAGGCCATGCCCTCGCCCAAAGTGGCGTAGCTGTAGGAATAGCTGGAACCTGCCACCGGAACCAGGCCGGCCATTTCGGCGTAGGACACCGCGGACAGCAGGGCGGCGAGTCCAGCGATGGCAAAGGAGATCCAGATGGCCGGCCCGGCCAGCGGAACCGATTCGCCCAGGATCACCAGAATTCCGGTTCCCAGGGTCGCGCCGACGCTGATCATGGTCAACTGGAAAACGCCGAAGCTGCGGATCAGGCGGGTGCCGCCATGGCCTGTTTCGGCTTCATTGACCATCTGTCCGATCGGCTTGCGGCGCAGCAGCTGCGCGGCCAGGCCGGGCCTGCCGGCAGGCGGTGCCGGCCGGCGTTCTGTGTAGGTGGGCACAGTCATCGTTGACGTCCGTTCGTGAGTAGTTGTCGTTTCCCCTCGCCCAGCTTAGGCATGTGAGCCACCTCTCATGAGTGTGCAAAATGACCTATAGTGTTCTGGCATGAGACGTAATGCACAACAGACCAGCACGCCTTCGGCAGTGCTTTCCGGCCGGGTCAGCGTTGATCTGGCCGCGATTTCCGATAATGTCCGCGCCCTCCGGAAACTCACTCCCGCACCGCACTTCATGGCGGTGGTGAAAGGCAACGCCTATGGCCACGGGCTTGTCGAGGTGGCGCAGGCTGCCCTGTCTGCCGGCGCTGACTGGCTCGGAACGGCACAGCTCACGGAGGCTCTTGCGCTACGCCGCGCAGGCATCACGGCGCCGGTGCTGTCCTGGCTGTACCTCGCCACAGCGTCCAGCGAGATCATTCGCGAAGCTGTGGAAAACGACGTCGACATGTCCTTGGGCAGCCCCGCCCAACTCGACGTTGTGGCCGGCATCGCCCGCACGCTCGGAAGGCCGGCCGCGGTCCACCTTGAGCTGGACAGCGGGTTGAGTCGCGGCGGCGCCCGCGCGGAAGACTGGGTTAACCTTGTGGCCGCTGCACGCAACGCCGAGCTCGAGGGGACCCTCACTGTCCGGGGCATCTGGACCCACCTGGCCTGGGCCGACGTACCGGCCCACCCCGGGAACGCCGCAGCGGTGGACGCCTTCGGGGAAGCCGTACGGCAGGCCAGGGAAGGCGGCCTGGAACCGGAGCTGAGGCATGTGTCCAGCTCTGCCAACATCCTGGACCGCCCTGAGTTTGCCTTCGACATGGTGCGGGCCGGGCTGGCCATTTATGGCCTGGCGCCCGCCGACCATCTTGACCCCGCGGATTTCGGGCTGCGCCCGGCCCTGACTGTCACGGCTCCCGTTGTGCTCGTGAAGAAGGTTCCGGCCGGCACCGGCGTGAGCTACGAACACCAGGCCATCACCCACGAGGCAAGGTATCTGGGGCTGATCCCCCTCGGCTATGCGGACGGCATCCCGAAAGGCATCTCAGGGCGCAGCATTGTCCAACTGGGCGGCAGGCGGGTGCCCGTGATCGGCAAGGTGTGCATGGACCAGTTCATGGTGGACCTCGGCCTGGAAGCCTGCGGAGTTTCCGTCGGCGACACGGCCGTGCTGTTCGGCGATCCGGACACCGGTGCGGCGAGCGCGGACGAATGGGGCTCGGCCATCGGCAGCCACGGCGACGAAATCATCAACCGGATAGCGCCGCGGCTGCCCAGGGCCTACGAGTGCCCCGACTACCAGGATCCTGAAGTCAGCGTGCCGCATGTCGCCTGAAGCTGCCGCGGGAGCGGGCACCAGAGCCGTAACGGGAAGAGGGACCGGCGCCGAGCCGATCAGCGCTGTCACGTTGGAGCAGTTCCTGGAAAAGTTGCCGCCGGAGTTAACGATCCTGCACGACGGCGGCAACGGTTCCGGCCTGCTGCGCTGGGTAGAGCCCAGCGAGCTGGAGGACCCCACGCCGTACCTGCTCGACGGTGAGTTCCTCCTCACGGCGGGTCTGCCGTTTGTGGGCGAGGCAGGCAACCAGGTCCGGGTCGACGCGTACGTGCGGCGTCTGGTGGGAGCCGGGGTGGGGGCCCTGGGCTTCGGGCTGGAACCCTACTTCGACGCAGCGCCGGAGGCACTGGTGAAGGCCTGCGTCCGGCATAACCTGACTCTGGTTCAGGTACCAAGCACTGTGCCGTTCGCTGCCATCGGGCTGGAATTTTCGCAGCTGCTCGAATCGGATAACGCCAAAGCCTTCAGGCAGCTGGCGGACATCAACCGGCAGCTGATGCGCGCAGTCCTCTCCGCCCGCCCCGAGCATGAACTCCTGGCCGCACTGGCCCAGCGGGTTCCCGTGTGGGCGGTGCTGGTCGGCGCGGACGGAAGGGTCCGCGCCCGGGCGGGCACCGGCGTCGAACTTCCCGCCCTGCAGCAGATCCTCGACCGGCTGCTCAGCGGCAGCGGCCCCCGGGTGGAAATGGAATCCTTCGACATTCCCGGCTCTGCCCTGGTGTTCGGGCATCCGCTGCGCAGCACGCGGGACGCCACCCTCGGCGCTTTGATCCTCGGGACGGACAGGGCGCTGACCCCGGCGCAGAACAGTGTGGTGTCCTCGGTAGTGGGGCTGCTGGAACTGCTGGTGCGACAACGCACCAGCGGCTCGCTCGCCCCCAGCCAGCTGGCAACGGCGCTGCTGCTGCATCCGGAGAGCCTGGCCGCCGGCTCAACCCGGCAGCTGAACGTCCTCAGGGACCTCCTGGCGCAAAGCGTTTCCGGAACCCGGTCCGGTGCCCTCCGGGTGGTTCAGGGCGTGCGGGCGGACGCGTCGGCGCCCGCGCCGGCCGATGGCCCTGTCAGGGAACTGCTGCAGTGGCGCAGGCTGTTCGACACGAAGATGGTGGAACTGACGGACTACGGGTTTGCCGCCGTCACCCGGCTCAAGGTGGACGACACGCTGCTGCATGAGGTGGAGGAGCTGGGCTGGCGCCTGGTGGTGGGCGATCCGACGGAAATGGCCGGACTTCCTGCCGCGTACCAGCGTGCGGCGTCGCTGCGGCCCCGCGTCCAGGCCAGCGGACAAAGTGTGCGCGTGGATGACGTCACGTGGTCGGTCACGGGGCTCTTGGGCCGCACCGCCGGCACCATGCTTGCCGCCCGGTTGCTGGAACCGATCCTGGCGCAGGAGCCTGACCGAATCAGCTCCCAACTCAGTGTCCTGAAGTCGTGGCTGGGCGAAAACGGCAACTGGGATGCCACTGCCAAAGTCCTGGGGATGCACCGGAACAGCGTGCGGCGCCAGATCAATGCACTGGCCGAGCTGCTGGCCATGGACCTTGGTTCCGCCCACGTGCGGGCGGAGCTGTGGATTGCCCTGCAGTATGTGGACGGCCTGGAGGACCGGATGGTTCAGATGCCCCAGGACCGGTAGAGCTCCGGGCGGCGTTCCCGGAGATAGGGCATCACGTCACGGGTAATCCGGGCGGCGTCCGGATCCACCTCGGCGAACAGGAGTTCGGCCCCCGGTCCCGCCGTGGCCAGCAGCGAACCATCCGGTCCGGCAATGACACTGCCGCCGAGGAATTCGCAGCCGTCCTCGGTTCCTGAGTGGTTGGCATAGGCGATGGTCAGCTGGCTTTCCAGCGCGCGGGCCCGGAGCAGCACTTGGGGAACCGCCTCGAAGCCGTGCGCCAGAGCGGTCGGCACCAGGAGCAGCTCTGCCCCGCCCAGCGCGGCGGCCCTGACCGATTCCGGAAATTCCACGTCGTAGCAGATCACCATTGAGGTCCGGAATCCGTTGAAATCGACGACGGCGGGACCCGCCTCCGCGGGGCTGAACGCCGCGCGTTCGTCATCGCCAAAGAGGTGCACTTTTGCGTAGGTGAGAAGCTCACCCCCCGTGGCGTCCACGAGCGTGGAGGTGATGTGCCAGCTGCCCCCGTCTGTGACTGACGGCAGGCTGTAGACCAGTCCGATCCCGTGGCGCCGCGCGATCCCTTCCAGCGCCTCCCGGATGGCGGGAAGCCCGGCAGGGTCCAGCTCCGCGCGGAGCCGCAGCGGCGCGTAGCCCACGGGAAACAGCTCCGGGGTGACCAGGACTGCTGCGCCCTCCCCGGCGGCCGCCCGGGCAGCCGCATCCAGGGCGGCACAGTTTGCATCCACATCGAGTACGCGGGCGTTTGCCTGCATCAGGGCCAGCAGCACCGTTTCCACCTCACATGATCGGGACGGCCACAGGAAGTATGCGTCCGCTTTTTCCAGCCTAGCCACCGGGCCTGAACGGCATCCGGGGCCAATTGCACCGGCCGAAGCCACAGGAGGGACGGATCGTCCTATCTTTTTTTCTCATCCGGCAGACTCCTTGCGTTAACTTCTTGACTGCAACCGTCAATGTAGGGCAGTCTTCTTTTCATGTCCGCCACACCGCGCTCGACGAGGAGCAAGCCAAAAAATCCGGGATCCCAGTCAGCCCTCCGGCAACTGAACCAGCAACGGATCATCGAGACCCTCATGAGCGGCCCGTCCACCCAGGCCGAGCTTGCGCGCCAGACCGGCCTCTCCACCGCCACGGTGTCCAACATCGTCAAAATCATGCAGGACGCGGGCCTGGCGTCAACCGAGCCGATCACCAGTTCCGGCCGCAGGGCACTCAACGTAAGACTAAACAGCAACGGCGCGGTGGCAGTGGGAATCGATTTCGGCCGGCGGCATCTCCGAGTGGTCCTGGCATCCCTGAGCTACCACGTGATCGCCGAGGAATCCGTCCTGCTGTCGCTCGGCCACCAGGCCGAGGAAGGCATCCGGGCAGCCGTCGGACTACTGGACAAACTGCTGCAGCAAAGCGGCGTGGACCGGACCCTGGTGGTGGGCGCCGGCGTCGGAATTCCCGGCCCCATCGACCGCCGGACCGGCACCGTGGCGCAGGGCGCTATCCTCCCCGAATGGGTGGGCATCAACATCCTCCAGCATCTGGAGGAAAAGCTCAATATCCCCGTATTCGTTGACAACGACGCCAATCTTGGCGCTTGGTCCGAGGTCACTTGGGGGCCGCATTCGGGCGTGAGCAACCTGATGTTCCTCAAGATCGGATCGGGCATCGGCGCGGGCCTGATCCTCAACGGCGCGCCGTACTACGGCAACGTCGGCATTACGGGCGAAATCGGCCATGCAACGATCCACGAGCACGGGCTGGTGTGCCGCTGCGGTAACCGTGGCTGTCTGGAGACCATCGCCTCCACTACCACCATGATGGAGCTGCTGGGCCGCGGCGAAGACCCGCCCCTGACGCCGGCGGACATCGTGCGCAAAGCCCTGGCGCGCGACTCCGCCACGCTCAGGGTGGTGGATGATGCAGGCCTGGCAGTGGGACGCGCCCTGGGCAATGTGGCCAATCTGATCAACCCTGAAGTGATCGTGGTGGGCGGTCCCCTCGCGGGGCTGGGCGACCTGCTGCTCGACCCCATTCGGAGGGGGCTTATCCGGCATGCAGTGCCGGTGATCGGCGAGACCACCAAGCTGACGATGTCCTCACTTGGGGACCGCGCGGAGGCCCTGGGGGCTGCCGCGTTGGTGTTCCAGCATGCCGGGATCCGGCGAACGTAGCCGTTTTGTTATCCGGCAATTGCGTTAAAGACTTGACGACAACGGGTGTGATCCAGTTTACTTTTTCATCAGACGCCCCTGCGCTTTGCGGGGCGGACAAAGAAGTCATGCATTGGAGGCGTAAGGGCAAATGACGTCCCAGACCACGCACACTGACCCGGTCATCCTGGAGATGCGTTCCATCACCAAGGAATTTCCCGGCGTCAAGGCATTGTCGGAAGTGAGCCTCCGGGTCAAAGCCGGCGAGATTCACGCTATCTGCGGCGAAAACGGCGCCGGCAAATCCACGCTGATGAAGGTGCTTTCGGGCGTCTACCCGTACGGCAGCTACGACGGCGACATCGTATACCAGACCGAGGTCCAGCAGTTCAAGGACATCCGCGCCAGCGAGCACGCCGGCATTGTGATCATCCACCAGGAGCTGGCCCTGATCCCGGAACTGTCCATCATGGAGAACATCTTCCTGGGCAACGAACCGACCAAACGCGGCGTCATCAACTGGGCGGAGGCCCGGCAGCGGTCCACGGAGCTGCTGGCCCGGGTGGGACTCAGGGAAGACCCGGACACCCCCATCAAGGAGATCGGCGTCGGCAAGCAGCAGCTCGTGGAGATCGCCAAGGCCCTGAACAAGTCAGTCAAGATCCTCATTCTGGACGAGCCGACCGCGGCGCTGAACGAATCCGATTCCCAGCACCTCCTGGACCTGATGCTGGGCCTCAAGGCCAAAGGCATCACCTCGATCATCATTTCCCACAAGCTCAACGAGATCGAGCAGATCGCCGATTCCATCACCATCATCCGGGACGGCAAGTCGATCGAAACGCTCGACGTCAAGGCCGACGGCGTCGACGAGGACCGCATCATCAAGGGCATGGTGGGCCGGGCCCTGGAGTCCCGCTTCCCCGACCACACCCCCAAGATCGGCGAAGTGTTCTTCGAAGTGAAGGACTGGTCCGTTGGCCACCCCGCCATCCAGGACAGGCTGGTCTGCAAGAGCTCAAACTTCTTTGTGCGGCGCGGCGAGATTGTGGGATTCGCCGGGCTGATGGGTGCCGGCCGTACCGAACTGGCCCGCTCCGTCTTCGGCCGCTCCTATGGCCGGTTCATCAACGGCCATGTATATAAGGACGGCAAGGAAGTTGTCCTCAAAAACGTCCGGCAGGCGATTGACGCCGGACTGGGTTATGTGACCGAGGACCGAAAGTCCCTGGGCCTGAACCTGCTCGATGACATCAAGGCCACCACCGTTTCAGCGAACCTCAAGAAGATCAGCCGAAACAGCGTGGTGGACACTGCCAAGGAATTCGAAGTTGCCGAGCAGTACCGCAAGGCGCTGCGTACCAAGACGCCCTCTGTGGAGGAAGGCGTCGCCAAGCTGTCGGGCGGCAACCAGCAGAAGGTGGTTCTGGCGAAGTGGATGTTCACGGACCCGGACCTCCTCATTCTGGATGAACCGACGCGTGGCATCGATGTGGGCGCCAAGTACGAGATCTACGGCATCATCCAGCAACTGGCCAACCAGGGCAAAGGCGTGGTGGTCATCTCATCCGAGCTGCCCGAGCTGCTGGGTCTTTCCGACCGCATCTACACCATCTTCGAGGGCGCCATCACCGGGGTCCTGAATAAGGAGGAAGCGAGCCAGGAAAGCCTGATGAAACTCATGACCTCCGCCCGTAAGGCCGCCTGACCCTCTGGAATCCTCCAGATCCTTCCAGATACAAGGACTGAAACAATGAACGCGCTCAAGAAGCTGTTTGGCGGCAATACCCGCCAATTCGGGATGATCTTCGCCCTGGTCGCACTGATCGTCTTTTTCCAGATCACCACAGAGGGCCGCACTCTCACTCCGGGCAATGTCATCAACCTCTTCAATGGCAACTCGTACATCCTCATCCTCGCCATCGGCATGGTGCTGGTCATCATCGCCGGTCACATCGACCTCTCCGTAGGATCCGTGGCCGCGTTTGTGGGCGTGACAGTGGCCCTGGCCATCCGCGACTGGGGTATCCCCTGGTACGCCGGCGTGCTGCTGGGCCTGCTCCTGGGTGCCCTGATCGGTGCGTGGCAAGGACTTTGGACGGCGTACGTAGGGATCCCCGCCTTCATCGTCACCTTGGCCGGCATGCTCCTGTTCCGTGGCTTCAACCAGTTCGTGGGCAAGTCCAACACCATCCCGGTACCCAATGACTTCCAGTACCTGGGTTCCGGCTACCTTCCTGAGGTTGGGCCCAGCACCGGCTACAACAACCTCACCCTGCTGATCGGCCTCGCTGCAGTCGCCTTTGTGATCTTCAGCGAAATCCGCCGCCGCCGGACCGCGAAGGTGCTGGGCGCCGAAGTGGCAGAGACCTGGGTGGTCGTCCTGAAGCTTGTCCTGGTCTGCGCGGCCATCCTGTACGCCACGTACCTCTTCGCCACCGGCCGTCCGGGCACGTCCTTCCCCATCCCCGGCCTGATCCTCGCCGTCCTGGTCCTGATTTACGGCTTCGTCTCTTCCAAGACCGTGGTGGGTCGCCACATTTACGCCGTGGGCGGCAACCGGCATGCAGCCGAACTCTCCGGCGTCCAGTCCAAGAAGGTCAACTTCCTGGTCATGATGAACATGTCCATCCTGGCTGGCCTCGCGGGCATGATCTTCGTGGGGCGCTCCACCGCTTCGGGCCCGTTCGACGGCGTCGGCTGGGAACTGGATGCCATCGCCGCAGTCTTCATCGGCGGCGCGGCCGTGACGGGCGGCGTGGGCACCGTGATCGGTTCCATCATCGGTGGCCTGGTCATGGCAGTCCTGAACAACGGCTTGCAGCTCCTCGGCGTCGGCGCCGACCTCACCCAAATCATTAAGGGCCTGGTCCTGCTGATCGCAGTGGCGTTCGACGTCTACAACAAGTCTCAGGGCAAGCGGTCCATCATCGGACTGATGATGAACAACTTCAACCGCCCAACCGGCGGGCCCGGCACACCCCTGCAGCCCGACGAAACCACCTCCACCAAGGAAACGATCGCCAGGGAAGCCTGAGCGATGCAGGTTCCGGAACCAATACCCTCAAAGAGAAAGTGGACCAAGAAATGCGAATGATTGGTAAAGCAGGAAAGGCAGCAGCGATAGCTGCAATCGCAGCACTGGCGATGACGGCCTGCGGACGGGCCGAACCCGGCACCACCAGCACCACCGGAGCCGGCGGCTTCGAGCAGAACTCCTCCATCGGCGTCGCGCTTCCCCAGAAGACCAGCGAAAACTGGGTGCTGGCGGAGAAGCTGTTCAACGATGGGCTCTCCGGCGCCGGCTTCAAGCCGGACGTGCAGTTCGCCAACGGCGGCGTCTCCGAGCAGCAGAACCAGATCAGCGCCATGATCACCAAGGGCGCCAAGGTCATCATTGTCGGTGCCATCGACGGTGCCCAGCTGGGTACACAGCTGAAGCAGGCGAAGGACTCCGGCGCGACGATCATTGCTTATGACCGGCTCCTGCTCAACACGGAGAACGTGGACTACTACGTGGCCTACGACAACTTCAAGGTGGGCGTGCTGCAGGGCCAGGCGCTGCTGGACGGCATGAAGGCCAAGAAGCCGACCGGCCCCTACAACGTCGAGCTCTTCGCCGGGTCGCCGGATGATGCCAACGCGAAGGTCTTCTTCGACGGGGCCATGAGCATCCTGAAGCCCAAGATCGACGACGGAACGCTCAAAGTTGTCTCCGGCCAGACCACCTTCGAACAGGCAGTCACCCAGGGCTGGAAGGCAGAGAACGCCCAGCGCCGCGCCGACACCCTGCTGACCGGCTCCTACGGGACCGCTGCCCTGGACGGTGTCCTCTCACCGAACGACACTTTGGCCCGCGCTGTCCTGACTTCTGTCAAGGCCGCCGGTAAGCCGCTGCCCATCATCACCGGCCAGGACTCGGAAGTTGAATCCGTCAAGTCCATCCTTGCCGGCGAGCAGTACTCCACCATCAACAAGGACACCCGCAAGCTCGTTGAGCACGCAATCGTGATGGTCAAGGATCTCCAGGCAGGCAAGACGCCTGAGATCAACGACGACAAGTCCTACAACAACACGGTGAAGACCGTACCCGCTTTCCTGCTGCCGCCGGTCATCGTGACCGCCGCCAACGTGAAGACGGCCTACGTGGACGATCCGGTACTGGGCCCGCTGACCAAGTAACGCGGTCTAAGTAACGCGGTCCGCCGGTCACCACCGGTTTACATAGAATGCCCCGGCTCCCCCACAGGGAGCCGGGGCATTCCGCATTCCAACGCTCTCTCACTTAATGCACGCTTTTCACTAGCGCTCTCTCACTGCCCGCCGCCTTTCACAGCCCAAACACAGCTTCGGCCGCCTTCCTGCACAGGCCCCGAAGCGAGGGTAGGAGCAGATGCCGGCCTTCCGCCGGCCCCAGATCCTAGGAGTATAGTGAGCGTCCTTGCCCGGAGTGTTGGCAATGCCTTCAGAAACAAGGTCCGAACAGCCGCGGTGGTGGCACTCCTGGCCGTCGCGATCGGACTTGCACTGGCCATGCTGGTGGCCAACCAGGCCGTCGGAGCCAAAGTCCAGGAGCTGAACGCGTCCGTCGGGACCGTCCTGACCGTCAACCCGGCCGGCGGCCAGTGCGGTCCCGCCGGACAGAACGCCACCACGTTGACCACCAGCCTTACCGCAGCCATCGACGCTGGCACCCTCGGTGGACGGAACCAGCCCGCAAACGGCACCACCGGAACCACCACCGCGCAGCCGGTACGCTCCCTCCCGATCACTGCAACCGGAATCGGCGGCGAAGTGGACACCATCGGCAAGAGCCTGACCATCACCGAAGGCACCGGGCTCGGCGACTACACGGCTGAATCCGCCAACGCCCTCCTGGGAACCACTCTGGCCGAGAAGAACAACCTGACCATCGGCTCCACGTTCACCATCAACGGGCAGACGTTCACTGTGGCCGGCCTCTTCGACTCCGGCACTACGTTCGGCAACAACGCCCTTTACCTGACCCTCCCCACGGCCCAGACCGTCGCGGAACTGCCGGGCGAGCTGTCCTCGATGATTGTCACGGTGGACGGCATGGAAAACCTCGAGGCCGCCAAGGCCGCGCTTGAGTCCGCCCTCGGCACCGACAAAGCCGACGTCACGCAGGGCCAGAACCTGGAGTCGGCGGTCAGCTCGCTCGGCAGCGTCAAGAACATCTCCTTCATCGCCTTCGTAGCTGCCCTGGGCACCGCCGGACTGATCATCCTGCTGATCATGGTCATGCTGGTCCGCGAACGCCGCCGGGAAATCGGTGTTCTGAAGGCGATCGGAGCACCCAACCGCACCATCGGCCTGCAGTTCGTGCTGGAGGCACTGGTCCTCGTGGCCATGGGCAGCGCGGTGGGCGCCGCCGTCGCCTCCTTTGCCAGCGGCGGCATCGCTTCCGCGCTGATCAGCACCAACACCACCACGACGGCGGCCACCACCACCGGTCGCGGGGCCGCCATGGCCGGCGCTGCAGGCGGCGCCGGAATGCCGGGCGGCGGTGCTGGCTTCCCCGGCGGCGCTGGCCTTCCCTCCGGGAACCCCCTTGGTGGCGCTTCCCAGCTGCTGACATCGGTCACCGCCAGCGCCTCCCCCGGCGTCATCGCCGCCGGCATCGCAGCGGTGTTCGGCGTGGCCATCATCGGCGCGCTGGTCCCTGCACTGCTCACGGCACGCATCCGTCCCATCGAAGTCCTGCGAGGAGAATAGCCATGATTGAAGTCAAGAACCTGGTCCGCACTTTCAACTCCGGTGACCACACCATCAAGCCGGTCAACGACGTCAGTTTTGTTCTGGAGCAGGGCACGCTGGCGTCCATTGTCGGCAAGAGCGGCAGCGGCAAGAGCACACTGTTGTCCCTCCTGGGTGCGTTGGACAAACCGACCAGCGGAGACGTCGTCGTCAACGGCGTGAGCCTGGCCGGGATGCCGGACGGCAAGCTGACCGAGTACCGGCGCCGGGATATCGGGTTCGTTTTCCAGCAGTTCAACCTGAT
Organism: Pseudarthrobacter raffinosi; assembly: GCF_023913835.1. Classification (NCBI taxonomy): domain Bacteria; kingdom Bacillati; phylum Actinomycetota; class Actinomycetes; order Micrococcales; family Micrococcaceae; genus Pseudarthrobacter; species Pseudarthrobacter raffinosi. The sequence goes on from NZ_JAMXBG010000001.1 coordinate 32,987, forward strand.
CCCGAATCTTTCGGCGATGGACAACGTCATGCTGCCCATGGAGTTCGCGGGCGTGCGCAGGACCGAGCGTCGGCAGCGGGCAACGGACCTTCTGGAGCAGGTGCAGCTGGACCCGGAGAAGCAGGTGCGCCGCATCAACCGGCTGTCCGGCGGCGAGCAGCAGCGCGTGGCGATTGCCCGGGCGCTGGCCAACGAACCCAAGCTGATCCTCGCTGACGAGCCCACCGGCAACCTGGACGAGCAGACCGGTGACCACATCATCGAACTGCTCAGCTCGCTCAGGCGTGACCACAACACCACCATCCTTGTGGTCACCCACGACAAGGCGTTGGCCAACAAGACGGACCGCCGCTTCAGGCTCCAGCAGGGCAGACTGACGGAAGAACCGGCGCGCGCCTTGGTCTGACGCCCGCACTGGTCTGAATGAGAGGATGGGCACCATGAGCGCGCCCATTGCCACACCGTGGCTGTCCACCCAGTCCGACCCGGATCCCCGGTCTGCCACCGGAAGACGCCTGCGGTGGGGCGTCATAGCCACCGGCGGGATCGCGCGGTCAGTGTCGCAGGACCTGGCACTGCTCCCAGACGCCGAGCTCTATGCCGTCAGTTCCCGCTCACCGGGCACTGCGGAGAGTTTCGCGGCGGACTACGGTTTCGCCAAGGCCTACGGGGACGACGACGGCGTGCCCGGCTACCAGCGGCTGCTCGCCGATGACTCGGTGGACGTTGTCTACGTCGCAACACCGCACGCCCAGCACCACCAGATTGTGCTCGCTGCGCTTAATGCGGGCAAGCACGTCCTGTGCGAAAAGGCGTTCACCATCAACGGCAGGGAAGCGAGCGAACTCGTCGCGCTTGCCCGGGAACGGAAGCTCTTCCTCATGGAGGCAGTGTGGTCCCGCTTCCTCCCGGGCATGCAGCGGGCGTTCGAGATTGCCGCGTCCGGGGAGCTCGGGGACGTGCACTGGGTGACCGCTGACCTGGGTTTTCCCGCACCGTATTCCCCTACGTCCAGGCTGTGGGCCAGGCAGGACGGTGGCGGTGCCCTCCTGGACATCTCGGTCTACCCCCTGCTGTGGGCAGTGGGAACGCTGGGGTTCCCGCAGACCGTCAGTGCCACCGGCTTCATTAATGACGACGGCGTGGACGCCCAGAATGCGCTGACGCTCGGCTACAACCATGGTGCCCAGGCCCAGCTGACGTCCTCGCTCCTGGCGTACGGTCCGCGGACTGCCACCGTGGCCGGCAGCCTGGGCTACCTCCAGAGTGTCGGTTCCATCAACAATCCGCGGGAGTTGGTGATCGGCGTCGGACGGGAGGGCCTGCGCACGGAGGCGTTCGACGTCGTCGGCATCGGCTATACCTACGAACTGCGCGAGGTGACCCGCTGCATCCAACAGGGCCTGACCGAGAGCCCGGTCATGCCGCTGGAGGATTCCATCAAAACCATGCGGCTCTTTGACGGAGTGCGCGGGCAGCTGGGCGTCAGCTACCCGAACGATGCCCACTGATCGTTATGGCCTATGATTTTTTTGTAACAGGCTTGACAATCATCTTTCGGTTATCGATGACTGAGTGACAAATTAGTAAGCTTGCTGGATTTATTTTCAGTTTCCCTAGACTTCCTGCACGCGAGAGTCTTACGCTGATGAAATCGTAGGTCTCAACGATGCTGGGGGTGGTACGCATGGCTAAATTCCGTTCGCCATGGCGTGCGCTCCGGCCGCTTCTCCTCGCAGGTGCAGTGACTGCCACTTGGCTGACACTTTCCGCTTCAGCCGCAACAGCTGACTCCTCGAGAGATTCAGGATCCCTTCTGGGCGGCCTCTCTTCATCGGCCGCGTCCCCGGCTCCTTCTCCCAACGGACTCCTGCAGCCCGTTGTGGGAAGCGTGGCGGGCACAGCGGACCACCTGATAGCCCCATTACCCGTAGTGAACAGCGTGGTTCCGGCTGGCACCGTCACTTCCGTGGCCGTCCCGGTTGCCGGAGTGGTCGATACGGCTGCCGATGACCTGATCGAGACCGTCGCTCCGCCACTCGCCGAAGCGGTCCCCGTTCTTGAACCCGCGCTGCAGCCCCTGGTCGATCTGGTGGATGCAACCGTGGCGGCCGTGCCGGTCACGCTGCCCGACCTGATCGTTGACGGGATTGCCGTCGCCGGTGAGGCCTCCACCAGCACGGATGCCGCCGCGGGACCAACTGCAGGTGCTGAGCACAGCGCCGATGATGCGCCGGGCCGCTCCACCAACACTGCAGACCACTTTCGGGCCGCCACTGGCACGTCGTCCGCGCTGGCTAAGACCAGCGCACGAACGCTCCCGGCTGCGCCCGGAATTACGTGGACAGTCGACCCGTCCATGCCTCCGGCTCCAGCCCCGGCAGGACCTGCATCGGGGGCAGGGGGTGGCGCCTCGCCATCCGGCCCCTCAGGCTCTGCTGCCTGGCTGAATGAGTTCGGTTTTTACCTGCCGCTCCCGGGATCCTTCCCGGTCAGCGGATCACCTCAGCATGTCCCTTCGCCGGTGTCATTCGACCCCGGTTCCTCTCCTGACTAGTTGAGCCCCCTGCCCTTCATGGGCAGAACACGGCCTCAAGGCGCTGAACAGCGCCCCAAATCAACTCTTCAGGAGACATCACCATGAATTGCAACCTTCGTAGGGGGCTGCTTAGCACCCTCTTTGCCCGGCGGGCTACTAGCCTTCGGCGCCACCGCGGCCAGCGCCGCGGACACAACCAGCGGACCGGACCTCACGGCCTCCGCACTGGTCTCAGCGGCGACGTCCGCAGATTCGACGTCGTTGGGCCTGCTGGGTGGCTCAACGCAGTCGGACACTGCTGACGTCGCCGCTGTGGTCGACGTCAACCTCGGTCTCGGCGGCACCGACGGGAGCGGAACCACCGCCGACGTTGCCGCAGCAGCCGACATAAACCTCGGCCTGGGCACGTCCGGCGTTCTTGACGGCTCGAATGTTGTTATTGATGCATGCGTCATCTTCGGCGGCGGCGATGGCTGTGGAACCCCAGGTACTGAAACCCCCGGTACGGAAATGCCCGGTACGGACACAACGGACCCAGGAACCGGCACGACGGGTGACACGGACACAACGGACCCAGGAACCGGAACCACCGGCACCACCGATCCGGGAACCGGAACGACCGGCACCACGGGAGGTGGCACGACCGGTATCACTGTTGTTCCCGCCGGCACCACCACCGGTTCGGTATCTTCCGCAGCAAACACCATGGGCAACACCTCAGGCCAAGGCGGCACGGCCGCCCTAGCCAAGACGGGCATGGATGCTTCACTGATCCCTCTAGTCGTCATCCTGCTGCTTGCCGGACTGCTGATGCTCAAGCGGCGTCGGAAGGCCTAGCGGCCTCCGCACTCAGCGGACTGCGACGGCTAAGACCGTCAACGCACCGGCTCCGCCGTTCGGGGCCTAGCCAACTGTTCGGATAGGAGGTGGCAACCAGAGAGCTCAACTACCAGCACTTGTCCTTGTGACCGGAGGTCCGGCTGAGAAAGTCCCAATCACTTCTTAGCCGGGCCGCCGGCGTGCCGGCAGACGGCTTAAGGGATGCCCTGCCAGCCGGTATTATTGAGCAGGAATAGTGCCGCAGCGCACCGGGAGGAACTGGTCATGGTGGCGGATTCGCCTAGCTCCATTAAGAATGAAGTGCTCGGCGAACGCTATCGGCTGGCGGACGTAATCGGCCGCGGCGGCATGTCATCCGTCTACCGCGCCCGGGACGAAAACCTCGGCAGGGATGTCGCTCTGAAGCTCTTCGCCCCACAGGCACCGGATGCCAATGAGCTCAGGCGCCAGGAAGCCGAAATCCAACTGCTGGCAACGCTCAACCATCCCAGCCTGGTCACGCTGTTCGATGCAGGCATCGATACCCGTGTCCTGGACGAACCTCGGCCGTTCCTGACCATGGAGCTCGTGGAGGGCCAGGACCTCCGCAGCCGGATCAGGCACAGTGCAGTTCCCTTGGACGAGCTTGCAGTCATCGGGGCAGGCGTAGCTGACGCGCTGGCCTACGTGCACAGCCTGGGCATCATCCACCGCGACATCAAGCCCGGGAACATCTTGCTCGTGAAGATCCGTCCGGGCGAACCTTTACGACCAAAACTCACGGATTTTGGCATCGCCAGGATGGCGGATTCAGCCCGGCTGACCGCCACGGGAACCATGGTGGGGACGGCCGCATATCTCAGTCCGGAGCAGGCCATGGGTTCTCCCCTGTCGCCCGCCACGGATATCTACTCGCTGGGTCTGGTACTGCTGGAATGCGTCAAGCAAACCGTTGAGTTCCCGGGCAGCGCCGTGGAATCCGCAGTGGCCAGGTTGCACCGGGCACCCGAGATCCCCGCTGACCTTCCGGCGGAGTGGGCTGATCTGATCCGTTCAATGACTGCCATCGAACCGCTGGAACGTCCCGTGGCGTCCGATGTTGAATCCGCTCTGCGTCAGGCCCTGGTGTCACCCGTGTCCGCACCGGGCGAGCTCGCGGCGGAGACAACCCGTGTACTCCCGGCCATGCCGTTCAGGCCGCCGTCCATCGCCATCACCGCGGAATCAGATCTGCCTGTAGTCCGGTCCAGCAAGGGCCAGTTGGACATCACCCGCGGTCCTGACGCGCGGGGCTGGGTCCCGGACTTGTCTCGTCTCCGCCACGCCGGAAGGCGGTTCTGGACGGTCACCGCACTGGGCATGCTCGCCGCTGGAGCAGCCGCGGCGGCGCTGACCTTGGGCCTGGCACCTCAGCCAACGCCCGACGTCGTTCCTTACCCCGCCGTCACCGGCACCTTGGGCGACCACCTCAAGGAACTTCAGGAGAGCGTGGAACCATGAGCCCTGCACCGAAGCACCGCGGGCGTTCGGCCACTGCCAAATGCCTGACAGCTGCAGCAGCATTTCTGCTCGCCGGTTCACTGGCAGCGTGCGGTCCGGCTGAGGCCAGCCTTCAACGTGATGCCGCCCGCCAACTCCAGGAACGAGTCCTCGGCGTCACCCAGGCCTCAGCGAATAATGACCCCGCTGGCGGATTGGCAGCTTTGGATAGCCTCGAGGCCGACCTCGCGTCCGCTGCGCGGACCGGGCAGGTTTCCGAGGAACGCCGGCGCAGCATCACGACGGCCGCCACTGCCGTCCGGGCAGACCTGACGGCGGCCAAGGCCGTAGCCGACGCCGCAGCAGCGAAGGCTGCGGAGGACGCGGCCGCAGCGCAAAGGCAGGCGGACGCCGATGCGGCCCAAAAAGCAGCCACCGCGCCGGTAGCTCCCGCGCCCACAGACGACAAGGGAAATAGAGGCAAAGGCAAGGACGACGACTGACGGGCAGACGGACGGCCCGTTGTGTATTAACTCACCCGTGCTTCATCCGCTCCCGTCGGCCATACGAGAAAGGCGGCGTCCCGGTTTCCCGGGGCGCCGCCTCCTAACGTTCGTTTCCGCTTAGTTCAGCGTCGCAATGACATTGTTCAGCGTGGCGGACGGACGCATCACGGCCGAGGCCTTGGCCTCGTCCGGACGGTAGTAACCGCCGACGTCCACCGCTGAGCCCTGCACCGCGGCCAGCTCGCCCACGATAGTGTCCTCGTTGGCGGAAAGCTCCTTGGCCACAGCCGCGAACGATGCCGCCAGCTCCGCATCCTCGGTCTGCTTGGCCAGTTCCTCAGCCCAGTAGCGGGCGAGGAAGTAGTGGCTGCCACGGTTGTCCAGTTCGCCCGCGCGGCGGCTCGGGGACTTGTTTTCCAGCAGGAAAGTTCCCGTCGCCTTGTCCAGGGTGTCTGCCAGGACCTGCGCGCGGGCGTTGTTCGTGGTGGTGGCCAGGTGCTCGAAGCTGACGGCCAGAGCGAGGAATTCGCCCAGGCTGTCCCAGCGCAGGTGGTTTTCGTTAAGCAGCTGCTGGACGTGTTTGGGGGCAGATCCGCCGGCGCCGGTCTCGAAGAGTCCGCCGCCGTTCATCAGCGGAACCACAGAAAGCATCTTGGCACTGGTGCCCAGTTCCAGGATGGGGAACAGGTCCGTGAGGTAGTCGCGGAGCACGTTGCCGGAGACGGAGATGGTGTCCTCGCCCTTGCGGATGCGTTCCAGGGTGAAGGCCGTTGCCTTCTCCGGGGACATGATTTCGATCTGGAGGCCCTCGGTGTCGTGGTCCTTGAGGTACTCGCGCACCTTGGCGATGAGGTTGCGGTCGTGGGCGCGGGTCTCGTCCAGCCAGAAGACGGCGGGCGTCTTGGAAGCGCGGGCGCGGGTGACGGCGAGCTTGACCCAGTCGCGGATGGGGGCGTCCTTGGCCTGGCAGGCGCGCCAGATGTCACCGGGAGCAACTTCGTGTTCGATCAGCACGGCGCCGGAACCGTCAACGATCTGTACCGTGCCGGCTTCCTGGATCTCGAACGTCTTGTCGTGGCTGCCGTATTCCTCGGCGGCCTGGGCCATGAGGCCTACGTTCGGGACTGTGCCCATGGTGGTGGGGTCGAAGGCGCCATGGGCGCGGCAGTCGTCCAAAACAACCTGGTAGATGCCGGCGTAGGAGCTGTCCGGAAGGACCGCCAGAGTGTCGGCTTCCTTGCCGTCCGGGCCCCACATGTGGCCGGAGGAACGGATCATGGCGGGCATGGATGCGTCCACGATGATGTCGGAGGGCACATTGAGGCTGGTGATGCCCTTGTCCGAGTCCACCATGGCCAGTGCCGGGCCGTCGTCGAGGCCCTTCTGGATCAGTGCCTTCACGCCTTCACGGACGTCCTCCGGCAGCTCCTCGAGGCCGCTCAGGATGGCGGCCAGGCCGTTGTTGGGGCTCAGGCCGGCGGCCTTGAGCTGCTTGCCGTAGGTCTCGAACAGTTCGGAGAAGTAGGCCTTCACCACGTGGCCGAAGATGATGGGGTCCGAGACCTTCATCATGGTGGCCTTCAGGTGCGCTGAGAACAGGACGCCCTCTTCCTTGGCGCGGACTACCTGGGCTGCCAGGAACTCGTCCAGTGCTGCGGCGCGCATAACAGTGCCGTCGATGACTTCGCCGGCCAGCACGGGGAAGGCCTTCTTCAGGACCTTGACCGAGCCGTCTTCGCGGACTAGCTGGATGGCGATGGTGCCGTCGGACTCGATGACCACGGACTTCTCGTTCGCGCGGAAGTCGTCAGCCGTCATGTATGCAACGTTGGTCTTCGAATCCGCGGACCAGGCACCCATGGAGTGCGGGTTCTGGCGGGCGTAGTTCTTGACGGACAGCGGTGCACGGCGGTCCGAGTTTCCCTCGCGCAGGACCGGGTTCACAGCGGAGCCCTTGATCTTGTCGTAGCGGGAGCGGACGGCCGTTTCCTCGTCCGAGGAGGGGTTGTCCGGGTAATCCGGCAGGTTGTAGCCCTGGCCCTGAAGCTCGGCGACGGCGGCCTTCAGCTGCGGGATGGAAGCGCTGATGTTGGGCAGTTTGATGATGTTGGCTTCCGGCGTCTTTGCCAGCTCACCCAGTTCAGCAAGGGCGTCGCCGATCTGCTGTTCCGGGGTGAGGTAGTCACCGAACACGGAGATGATGCGGCCTGCGAGCGAAATGTCACGGGTCTCCACCTCCACACCTGCGGTCGAAGCAAATGCTTCGATGATCGGCAAGAACGAATACGTAGCCAGCATCGGCGCTTCGTCGGTGTGGGTATAGATAATCTTGGACATGCGCGGGCGTCTCCCTGGAGGTCGGCTGATTTTTTGGAAATTTTGTTCTATTTCACCACCCCCTAACTTACCTGAGGACACGGCTTTGAACCGTACCGGGGCGGCCGGACGGTCCCGCATTACAGCGGATTGGGGCATGCAATAACGCCCGACGGCGGTGCGCACCCGGGGCGGCCAGCCGCCGTAGCGCTTTACCTCCGGGAGCCACCGGCGCAGGTAAGGATCCGGTCAGCGCCGCTTGTGGGGAATATCACTGGGCCAGAGCTGCACGTATTTGGTGTCCTGACGGCGCAGCTCCTCCGTCGCCGTAAACGAATGGATAGGGTCGACGTCGCGCAATTGCACGGCTGCGGCGTAGGCCTCAATTTCCGGCGAAGCGCCCTGGGCGCTCCCTTCGGCTGCAAAATGCCGGCCATGTACGGCCGACTTCTTGGCGGACTTCCAGAAAGCAATCACGATGGGGCCCCAATTCGCATAGAGTCCGGAGCCCAGATCGGACGTGCCACTGTATAGGAGAAAAATACCCTTCGGCAACGGTTTTGACCAGAGCGGCACACTAGTTCCAGCGAATCCAGGACACGTTTGCGGACCATACTTTTGGCGTCACTACTATTTACAAATTTGTCATGTCTCGATAGGTTACATGGGTCACGCGGCTGGCTCTCCCGGGCACGCCTTCACACGTTTAGACAGGACGATAATGACGCGTACCAGGTCCTTGGCTGCCACCCTCCTGAGCCTTTCGGCGGCTGCCGTCCTGGCGCTGGTTGGCGCCGGAAGTGCCCATGCTGCCTCGTCGTCGAGCGATAAAGCAGCTCCTTCGGTGGCCAGCGCAATCGTAGACAGCACTGGGGCGGCGGACTACTGGACGTCAGACCGCATGCGCGCCGCGATTCCCGGTGATGTCCTGGCCGGCAAGGCGCTGGAACGCGGTAAATCATCCAGTGCGGCCAGTGTGCTGAAGGGACCCAAAACCAAGGTGGCGGGCACCACGGGAAAGCCCTCACTCGCTCAGCCTGCGAACCCGGTAGCCCACATCGGCAAGGTGTTCTTCACCCTTGGCGGCGCGAACTACGTCTGTTCCGGAAACGCCGTTGCGGCGACGAACAAGAGCACCGTGGCCACCGCCGGGCACTGCGTCAGTGATGGCCCCAACTCGCATGCCACTAACTTCGTCTTTGTACCGGCCTACGAGAATGGCGCCAGGCCTTACGGTACCTGGACAGCCAAGGCGCTTTACACCACGGCCCAGTGGGAGGGCTCCGGGGACATCAGCTACGACACCGGCTTTGCGGTCATGAATCAGCTTGGCCGCGCGTTCCTGACCGACGTCGTCGGGGGCTCCGGCGTGGCATTCAATGAAGACCGCGGCCTTCAGTACACCTCCTACGGCTACCCTGCCGCCAAGCCCTTCAGCGGCGAACGGCTCTGGAGCTGCACTGGCACGGCCACCAAAGACACCAACAACCCGCAGTTCAATACCCAGGGCATCCCATGCGACATGAACGGTGGCTCTTCCGGTGGCCCGTGGTTCATCGGCAGCGGCCCCGACGGCTTCCAGAACTCCGTCAACAGTTACGGCTATAGCCAGAAACCCGTGATGTACGGCCCGTACTGGGGCGCGGCCATCCAGGAGACCTATGTCCGTGCCGCACGAGCTTAGGAAATCCTCACCTGTCGCGGAATCCGGGAGCAGATCCGTCAGCCACAGCGAATCGGACCAGACCCACGGGGAGATCCTCGAGTACTGGACCAAACCGCGAATGGCCGATGCCAAGCCCCGGGAGCTTCGGCTTCCGGAAGGGGGTCCGCGCCTCATGCAGCGGGGCGCGGACCCGGCACCACGTCCTTCCTAGCTGCCCGTTAAGGCCCGACGGCGCCTGTCCCCTCAGCGGGGACAGGCGCCGTCGACGTTTAGCCGCTTAGTGGAAGAAGTGGCGGGCACCCGTGAAGTACATGGTGATGCCGGCCGCGCTGGCCGCGGCGACCACTTCCTCATCCCGGACGGAACCGCCCGGCTGGACCACGGCGCGGACGCCGGCGTCGATCAGGATCTGCAGGCCGTCAGCGAACGGGAAGAACGCGTCGGAGGCTGCGACGGCGCCGCGGGCACGCTCGGGTGCAACGCTCGCCTCCGTCGTCGACGGACCAGCCGCGCCGCCAGCACCTTCGACGTCGGACTCCACCGAAACGCCCAGCGTGTTGGCACGCTCGACGGCCAGGCGGCAGGAGTCCAGCCGGTTGACCTGGCCCATGCCGATGCCCACGGCTGCGCCGTGATCGGCGATCAGGATGGCATTGGATTTGGCGGCACGGCAGGCAGTCCAGGCGAAGGCGAGGTCCGCGAGCGTCTTTTCGTCAGCGGCTTCGCCGGCGGCGAGGGTCCAGTTGGCGGGGTTGTCGCCGTCGGCGTCCACCTTGTCGCTCATCTGTACCAGGACACCGCCGGAAACCTGGCGCATTTCTGCCGGGTAGCGGTCGTAGCCTTCGGGCAGGGCCAGCAGGCGGATGTTCTTCTTCTTGGCGAGGATCTCCACGGCTTCCGGCTCGAAGTCCGGGGCAATGACAACCTCGGTGAAGATGCCGGCAACGGTCTGCGCCATGGCGGCGGTGACCGTGCGGTTGGCAGCGATGACGCCGCCGAAAGCGGAGACGGGGTCGCAGGCGTGGGCCTTGGCGTGGGCGTCGGCGATCGGGTCTGCAGCATCAGCGGAACCAACGGCGACACCGCACGGGTTGGCGTGCTTGATGATGGCGACGGCGGGCTCGGCGAAGTCGAACGCGGCACGGAGGGCGGCGTCGGCGTCGACAAAGTTGTTGTAGCTCATGGCCTTGCCGTGCAGCTGGTCCGCCTGCGCGATTCCGGCCGGGGCGGCCTTGTCCACGTAGAGCGCGGCCTGCTGGTGCGGGTTTTCGCCGTAGCGGAGAACCTCGGAGCGCTCCAGCGAGAGGCCGGCGTAGGCAGGCCAGTCGATGACGCCGTCGCCGTCTTCATCCAGGAACTGGCTGGCAGTCCAGGTGGCCACGGCGTTGTCATAGGACGCGGTGTGGGCGAACGCCTTGGCGGCCAGCCGCCGTCGGGTCTTCAGGTCAAAGCCGCCCTCAGCGGCGGCGGTGACCACGGAGCCGTAGTACGTGGGGTCCACAACAATGGCGACGGCGGCGTGGTTCTTCGCTGCCGAACGGACCATGGCGGGGCCGCCGATGTCGATCTGTTCAACGACATCGTCCTGCGCGGCGCCGGACTTCACGGTCTCAACGAACGGGTAGAGGTTCACCACCACCAGGTCGAAGGTTTCAATTTCCATGCCGGCGAGGGTTTCCATGTGCGCGGGGACGCGGCGGTCCGCCAGGATGCCGCCGTGGACGCGCGGGTGCAGCGTCTTGACGCGGCCGTCCAGCATTTCCGGAGACCCTGTGACTTCTTCGACTTCCTGCACCGGGATACCGGCCGCGGCGATCTTCTTGGCCGTGGAACCGGTGGAGACGATCTTCACGCCGGCTGCGTGCAGGCCCTTGGCGAGATCCTCCAGACCGGTCTTGTCGTAGACCGAGATCAGCGCCCGGCGGATGGGAACACGGTCGATGGATACACGGTCAGGCTGCGTGACGCTCACAAAAAGTCTCCGTCTGATCTCGCGGAACAGTGCCGCGGTTGGTGGGGATGGGCCCAGTTTATCGTGTTGTGCGGTTTGCCCCGCTTGCCGGCGGCAGTGTGAACGTCAGTGGGCACGGTTAGAGTTTTCACAGGAGGCTGCGATGAATACTTACACCACTGTGCCCAGCGGCGAACAAGTGGTCCAGGAACTGCCCTGGCGTTGGAAAGTCCAGGGCAGGATCTTCGTGATCGGCGGCCTCGGCTTTATGTTCGATGCCTGGGACGTGACGCTTAATGGCATCCTCATCCCGCTGCTCTCGACGCACTGGGCCCTGGCTCCCGGCGAGGTGGCCTGGGTGGGTACGTCCAACCTGATCGGCATGGCCCTGGGCGCGTTTGTGTGGGGAACCATCGCGGACACGATCGGGCGGAAGAAGGCGTTTACGGCCACGCTGCTGATCTTCTCGCTCTTCACGGTCCTGGGCGCCTTCTCCCCCGACTTCATCTGGTTCTGCGCGTTCCGCTTTATGGCCGGCTTCGGTCTGGGCGGCTGCATTCCCGTGGACTACGCGCTGGTGGGTGAGTTCACACCACGCAAGCAGCGCGGGAAGGTCCTCACCGCGATGGACGGCTGGTGGCCGGTGGGCGCGGCCCTTGCCGGTTTTGTGTCCGCCGGCCTCGTGGCGGTGTTCGGCGACTGGCGGCTGACCATGCTGGTGATGGTGCTGCCTGCGCTCCTGGTGTTCTGGGTCCGGCGCAGCGTTCCGGAGTCGCCGCTGTTCCTCATCCGCAAGGGGCGCCGCGAGGAAGCTGCCAAGGTCATCGACGACCTCGTGGCGGCAACCGGCGCCGAACCCCGCGCCTACAGCCTGCCCGACGCGCAGGAAGTTCCGCGGCTCTCCGCCGGCAGCGCGTGGCACCAGCTGCGGCTGGTGTGGCAGTTCAACTGGAAGATCACGGCCACGGCCTGGGCCCTGTTCTTCAGCATCCTGCTGGTCTACTACCTGTCCCTGACGTGGATGCCGCGGATCCTGATCGGCGCTGGTTTCGCCGAGTACAAGGCGTTTGTGACCACGGCGTCCATGGCCGCGGTTGGGCTCTTGGGTGTGGTTGTGGCCGCGCTGCTGGTGGAGCGTGTGGGCCGCAAATGGATCCTGGCCATCACCGGCCCGTTGTCCGCGCTGACCCTGGTGATCGTGGCGATTGTGGTCGACATCCCCACGGCGGCGGTGTTCTGGCTGCTGGTGTTCGGATTTGTGGTGCAGATAGCGATTCCGGTGCTCTACGCCTATGTGTCTGAGCTGTACCCCACCGAGCTCCGCGGCACGGGTTTCGGCTGGGCGTCAACATTTTCGCGGCTGGGGGCTGGTTTTGGGCCCCTGATATTTGCGAACTACTTCTGGCCCGAGCTCGGCCTGGCCACGTCCTTCGCCCTGGCCGGCGGGCTGGTGCTGGTGGCCGTCCTGTGGATGGCGTTCTTCTCCCCCGAAACCAAGCAGCGCCGCCTCGAGTAGCCCCCGGCGTCGCCCCACCCAACTAAGTAGCGCTAACTGTCGTTTTGAGCGCTCAGAACGACAGTTAGCGCTACTTAGTTGGGCGACCAGCCGCGGTTCATCAGCGCTGAGCGGACTTTGGCGACGGCGGCCCGGGCTTCGTTCTCCATGTGCCGTTTCGAGATCCGGACCAGCAACCACCCCGCCCTGGCAAAGTCCTCTTCGCGGGCAATGTCACGGACGATCTGCGCCGTCTCGGAATGGCCTTCGCCGTCGTACTCCACTGCAACTTTTTGTTCCGGGTAGGCGAGATCCGGTTGACGTACGACGCCGGCGCCCAGTAACACGGGAACGTTCAGTCGCGGTTCTGGCAGCCCGCGGTTCTCCAGGGCCAGCCTAAGTTTGGTTTCCGGGGCAGAGTCGGACCCGATCCGGGCCTGCTCAAGGGCAAGGCGCGCCTTTTGAATGCCGGGCGTTCCTTTGTGCCGGTCGAGCATTTCCGCCAGGTCCGCCGGCGTGGCATAAGGCTCGGATCTGCCCTCGAAATCAGGCCTGGGAATCCTCAGCATGTGATCGGCAACCACAGTTAGCTCGTCAATGCTCATCTTCCGGGCGCAATCCAGCCACGTCCGCGCCCGGGACGTGATCAACAGGCCGTTGAGGGTGACAATTTCGTCGGCAAAGAACTGACCCCTGTGACCTTTCACCCCTGGTCGGCGCATGATGGCTACCGTGTCCGGGCGCGAGATATGAATCAGTGGATCATCGCTCCCCGGCAGGAACCCGGGGAATTGCCACAGCAAGAACGCAGAGGCGTGCGAAGCTGCCGCGAACTCCGTGACCTGGGTGTACGGCCGAATGTTGGGCGCCAGGCCGTACACGGCCACGTCGTCCGCCCTTGGCACCCGGACTCCACGGGTGGGCCGCCCCAGACCTTGGTGACGTAACTGCCGTTCGGTGATCCCGGCGTCGGCCGCTTCTTTCAAGGTGAACGGCAGCACAGCCAGCGGCTCCGGCAGAGAACGGGGGACTTTCATGTGCCCATGTTGGCAGCCCCGCGAAAACGCCGCTGAAGTTATCCACAGGTTCCTGCCCACCTGCCAAACTAAGTAGCGCTATCTGTCGTTTTGGCGGTCAAAACGACAGATAGCGCTACTTAGTTGGGGGAGGGTTGGGGTTGTTGGGGTTAGGAAGCGGCGGCGAGGGCTGCCAGGGTGTTGACGAGGAGGCGGCGCTCCACCACCTTGATGCGTTCGTGCAGGGATTCCTCGGTGTCGCCCGGTTCAATCGTGACCGCTTCCTGGGCGATGATGGGCCCGGTGTCCACACCGGCGTCGGCCCAGTGCACCGTGCAGCCGGTGACCTTCACGCCGTAGGCCATGGCATCGCGGACGCCGTGAGCGCCGGGGAAGGCGGGCAGCAGGGCCGGGTGGGTGTTGAGGTACTTGCCGTGGAATGCAGCGATGAAGTCGGCGCTGACAATGCGCATAAAGCCGGAGGAGACCACCACGTCCGGGGCGTAGGACGCCACGCGGGCGGTCAGCGCGGCATCCCATTCGTCGCGGGTGGGGAAGGAGTTGAAGTTGACCACAAACGTCTCCAGCCCGGCTTCCGAGGATCGTTCGACGCCGTAGGTCCCCTCCCGGTCGGCACCCACCGCGGCGATTTCCACGTCCAGCTCCCCTGCCTTGACGGCGTCGATGACTGACTGGAGATTGGACCCGGTGCCGGAAACGAGGACTACGATGCGCATGGGTCTAGCTTATGGGCACGCTCGCGTAGGCTGGAAAACATGAACAACACCCCGGAACCGGCTGGCCAGCAACGGACCAAACAGCCGCTCAGCGACGCCGCCAAGGACTCGCTCACCAAAACCCGCAACCTGTTCCGAATCTTCATTGTCACCGTGCTGGGCGCCTTCTTCGTCTACCAGCTCGACGTCAGCTACCTCTGGCTCACCGGCATCCTGACCGCCGCGAGCTTTGTGCTGGGTATCCTTCTGCTGGTCCGGTCGGCTCGGCTCAAGGAGTCCAAGCTGGTCCTGTTCGGCACCATCTCGGGGCTGGTGGTCTCCCTGATCATCCTGCTGGTCATCCTGGCCACGGCGCTGTTTTTCCGCCAGGTCCAGGACTTCCAGACTTGCTCACGCGAGGCCCTCACTGACCAGGCGCTCTCCAATTGCCGGGTCCAGTTGGAAAGCTCGCTGCCGGGTCTCCGGTAGCAGCCACGCCAGCAACAGCCACGCCAGCAACAGCCACGAAAGTCAGCGGGCCAGTTCCGCTTCCTCATCCACGTGCTGCTGGCGTTCCAGCCACGGTCCGGCTGCGTAACCGATCACTACGCCGATGCCCACCTCTGCGGCAATCCAGAGTCCCATCCACAAGGGGTCGGGTCCGATGGCCGTGAGGCGGCCCAGCCCGGCCGAGCCGCGGGCCAGCCAGGCCAGGCCCGCGGCCAGCAGCCCGGACACAACGCCCACCAGCGCGCCGAGGGCAAGGGTGGACACCGTGGCCGTGAACCAGCGCGCGTCAATCTTGATGGAGAGCCACTCGTCGAAGTGGTTTTCGCCTTCGCGCAGGAACCACCAGCCGGCCAGGATCCCCGCCAGAACGGGCAGCACCAGCGCCATGAACCCGTAGTCCAGCGGACCCGAAGGGATAGCGGCGAAGACCGGGATGGACGGCAGCGGCCCGGTGGCTGTACCAAGCGGCCCCACCTGCGAGCCCACGCCCAGGGCGAGGCCCGAGCCCGAGACCCAGGCCAGCGCAAAAACCACAAGGTTGGGCAGATACCCAAGCTGCGCGATGGTGAGGGCGGCACCCCCTACCGCGCCGGCGTCGAGCGCTTCATAGACAGCAATCACCAGGTTCCAGTGGATAAAAAGGTCCACGGCCAGGAGCACACCGGCGAGCGCAAACGCCGCTAGAAGGGCCACACAGCCCGCCTTCGCCGCGGAGCCCAGATAGGAGCCGGCCCAGCGGGAATGCTGGCTGGTGCGCGAGATCCAGTCGACGGCGTCGACGCCGATCAGCCGGCTCCATGAGCCTGCCTCGCGGCGGGCACCGATCACCATGCCGAGGGCGAACGGGATGAGCGGGATGAGCATTGCCAACCAGATGTTAATGACGACGTCGGCCGTGCGGCACACAAAGCCGGTGGCAGCGCCGAACGCCGAGTAGACCACCCAGGACCCGAGCAGCGCCTGCCACAGCTGGTCCGTATAGGAGGCCCGGGCCAGGCGCCGCCCCGCACGCCAGGCGAGCAAAAACGGGATCAGGGTCAGGCCGAGGGGCACCAGGGTCAGCAGGCCGGAGCCTGGACTGCCGGCCGCACCAGCCTCGCCGGAGACCACGGCGAGCTGCAGCGGCACCCCGTGAATCAGCAGCCAGCCTTGGCCGGCGAGTCGGGCCAGGGCATCAAAGGCGGTGTTCTGGAAGCCCGCGGTGGCCCACACGGCCACAATGGGAACCACCGCCAGGAGCGCGGAGATGATGGCAGCCTGCGCCGTTTCGAGGCCTCCCTGCAGCCACAAGGGCATGGGAAGGCCTCGGTCTCCGGTCTGATCAGCGCGCAGTTTCATCGTGTCCCATGGTGTCACGGCCGGGGCTTCGGACCGGGCTTCGACAGGCTCATTCTCCATGCGAGACGCGCCTCACCAGAGTTTGTAGTCCGCCGCGCTGATCGTGAACCCGTGACCGGTCCGGAGGTGGGCGCAGGCCATCCGGCCCGGCTCCCGCGAGCACACGATGTTGCGCTGCCTGTCCTTGTTCACCGACTGCCCCATCACCGGCCGGCGGGGCCCGTGGCAGGCGAAGAACCGGACGACGACGGCGGGACGGCCGCCGCCGGTGATGGCGCCGTCGTCGGGCGTTCAGAGTGTCGGGGCGCCTCGTCCGGGTCGCTCATGACGCTGGGCAGATGTCCCCATCCGGGCCTGATTCGGCGCTTTTTCCGCGGGTCCGCCGTAAGATTGGAATGTCCGCAATCAGTGGTTGGAGGCAGAAAAAATGACTACCGCATCCCCACATGCACACGTTCATTTTGGGCGCGCAGACGTCCAGAATGCGGGCATGGGAGTAGGTATCCTGTTGTTGGTGGTGGGTGCCCTGGGCTTTATCCCCGGCGTCACCACCCAGTACAGCGAATTGATGTTCCTGGGACCTGATTCCCATGCAATGTTCCTTGGGCTGTTCCAGGTGTCCATGCTGCTCAATATTGTGCAGCTGGTCATTGGCGCAACGGGCTGGGCGATGTCCCGGACCGAACACGGCGCACGGAACTTCCTCATCGGAGCAGGCGCGCTGTACATCATCCTCAGCATTTTCGGGCTCAGTGTCGGCGTTGACTCGGCGGCCAACTTCCTGTCGTTCAACATGGCTGACAACTGGACCCACCTGGTGCTGGGCGTAGCGATGGTAGCTGCTGGCTGGCTGTTCTCCAGGAACATGTCCGGCGAGAGGAAATAGCCCGGAAATGACAGGCCGGGATACAGGAGCCGCGAATGAGAAATGATCAATAAGTTCTGAATTTTCGTCCTACTCGCCGGTGCAGTTGCCGCGTTCCGCGAACAGCTGCACCGGCTTCTTTGTGGGCTTCTTAGCGGCCGACGGCGGCGCGTGGCCACGTTCTGATCGCGTGGCAACTTAGTGCCCCGCAATGGGTCCAGCGCGAACGGTCACTTGTTGCCCGCCGTGGCGCGAACCGGCAGGTAATACCCTCAAAACTCGGTTTTGACGGTATTACCTGCAAGTTCGCGCTTGGAAGTCAGGGCCCCCAAGTGTCCGTTCGCGCCAAAGGCGGCACGGGCCATGGAGCCTGCAACAATGGCCCCATGAGCGCCATCATCCTGGGCTGGGACCCGGCCGGCTGGAACCGCTGGAACTACGCGGCTGTTACTGAACACGTCGCCGTGACAGGGCTGCACCTGGAGCCTTGGAGCGTGGGCCAGAGCGTTGCCCCCGGCACCGGCGTGTGGCTGCTCCTGCTGGGAGCGCACGGCCCCGGCCTGATCGGCCATGGCGTTGTCCTGTCGGGGCAGCCCGGGCACCCGGATCAAGCGGCCA
This sequence comes from Pseudarthrobacter raffinosi, assembly GCF_023913835.1. Lineage (NCBI taxonomy): Bacteria > Bacillati > Actinomycetota > Actinomycetes > Micrococcales > Micrococcaceae > Pseudarthrobacter > Pseudarthrobacter raffinosi. The sequence continues at coordinate 50,821 of NZ_JAMXBG010000001.1, forward strand.
CGTCGTCGGGCCAGCCTGAGTTCACCGCGCAGGTGGCGTTCGATGCGCTCCTGCCGCTGGGCGACCACGTGCCTGCGGCGGTCCTCGACGCAGCGGTGCCCGGCGTCGTCTGGGACAGCGCCGAAACCGGGGGCATGGCGCTGGAGTCCGGCGACGAAGCCGCGGTCCTTGCGCTCTGGGCCACTCACGGACCGGCACAAGGACCCGACCCAACCCAACCTGTGCCCGGCACATACCCCGAGACCGCCGTCGTGCGCGTCGCCGCCAACCGCTACGAGCGTGACCCCGAGGCCCGGCGGGCGTGTATCGCGCACCGCGGCAACAGCTGCGCGGCTTGCGGGTTCTCCTTCGAACTGGCGTACGGGGAGCTCGGCAAGGACTTCATCGACGTCCACCATGTGGTGCCGGCGGCCCAACTCGGCGGCGGCTACCAGCTGGATCCGCTCACGGATCTGGTTCCGCTCTGTGCCAATTGCCATGGCATGGCCCACCACGGAGTCAGCACGCCGCGCACGCAGGCCGAGCTGCGGCAAATCATGGCCACCGCCGGATACCTCCGCGGAACCACCGTTGCCCCTGAGGAGATTGAGGCCCAGCGCGTTGCCCGCGAGATCCTCGGCAAATAGGAGCCTGGCCGGTCGAGATCCAGCCTGTTGAAACCCCCACGCAACAGCCCGCGCCCTGGACTCTTGGGCGGGCGCCAACCAGACTGTCTACAACAGCTGGCCGGCTGGCCGGAATTGGAGACACGCAATACCGGCAGGGACTGAGCAGCTGCCATTATTGGGGCTTTCCTGGGAGGCCTGTTCCGCACGCGCGAAAGGACCTCGTCATGCCGGATCTGTCAGCATTCTTCCCGCTTCTTGCCGCGATTATCGGGGCAATGCTGGTGGTCGGCTTTGTCTGGGGGGCCATCAAACTGATGTGGAAAGTGGCGGAGCCCAATGAGGCCCTGATCATCTCCGGCCTGACCCGCGGAACCCTGGAAACCCGGGCCGGGATGGACTTCAAGATTGTCACCGGAAAGGGCGCCCTGGTATTTCCGGGCCTGCAGACCGTCCGCACGCTTTCCCTGACGCTGAATGAAACGGAGCTTAAGGTTTCCTGCGTGACCTGGCAGGGCATCCAGGTGATTGTGGAAGGCGTGGTAATTTACAAAATCGGTGACGCCCCGCCGTTTATCGCAAATGCGGCCAGGCGTTTCCTGGGCCAGCAGCCCAAAATGGAAAGCCAGGTCTACAACGTCTTTGAGGGCCACCTGCGGTCCATCATCGGAAGCATGACCGTTGAAGAGATCATCCGCGAACGGGACAAGATGGGGTCCCAGGTCCGCAGCGCCAGCGGAGTGGAAATGGAGAAGCTGGGGCTGGTGGTGGATTCGCTGCAGATCAAGGACCTGCAGGACCCCACGGGGTACATCCAGAACATCGCCAAGCCCCACATCGCCCAGGTCAAAATGGAGGCCCGGATCGCGGAGGCCACGCGGAACCGTGAGGCGGCCGAGAAGGAGGCCGAGGCGGCTGCAATGATCGCGGACGCGCAGAGCGTTTCGGCCATCCGGCAGTCGGTGGCGCAGGCGAACGCCGAGCGGGCCAAAGCCGAGGCCGCCCAGGCGGGACCGCTGGCGGATGCGACCGCGCGGCAGCACGTCGTCGTTCAGGAAACGGAAGTGGCCAAGCTTGAGGCGGACCGGGAGGAGCAGAAGCTCCAGACCACGGTCCGGAAGCCCGCCGACGCCAGGGCGTATGCCAAGCGCACAGACGCGGAGGGCCAGAAAGCGGCGGACATCAGCGCCGCCGAAGCGCTGGCCCGCCGCACGGAACTTGAGGCCCAGGCCAACGCCCGCCGGACGGAGCTGCAGGCCCAGGCGAACGCCACTGCCGCGGCGGCCGCGGCCGGAGCCACGAAGGTACCGGCGAGGCCGAAGCCGCTGCCACCAGGGCCCGCGGTGACGCCGCGGCCTCCGCCATCAAGGCCAAGGCGCTGGCCGAGGAAGACGGCATCAAGGCGCGGGCCGAAGCACTCGGGACCAACCAGGACGCCGTCATTTCGCAGCAGCTGGCCGAAAACATGCCGGCCATCATCGCCGCAGCGGCCGAGCCTTTCTCCCACGTGGGCCAGATGACCGTGCTGAACGGCGGCGAGGGCGTCAACAAGATGCTGGGCGGCATCCTGGCTCAGTGGGTGACTACCTTCCTGCCTTGTCCTCGGCACTGAAGAACAGCCGGGAAGGCAAGCGCCCCGCGAAAGGCCCCGATGCATAGAAACGTTGACCGGAGCCTTACCGGCAAGATCGGCCGCGTGACCGGGCGCATTGGGCCCGGAACCCTCGGCGAGGTCATGCTGCCCTACCTGGGCGGCACCAACGCGTTCCACGCCCACCCATTCGACAAGACGAGCATCTTCGCGGTGGGCGACGAAGTGCTGGTCATCTACTTCGAGCCGCCGCAAACGGTCTATGTGGACGAACTCCCGGACGTGCTGCGGCACGGCGAAGGCGGCTGACCCCAAGCGCTGATCTGTTAACCCAACCTTTCCCTCTACTCAACCCAGGTGACCCCGCCCCGACAGGCGACGCGCCCACCGTGGAGGGGTGAGGATCGCAATTGTTGCCGAGTCATTCCTGCCGCTGATGAACGGAGTGACCCACTCCATCCTGAGGGTGCTTGAACACCTGGAGGACCAGGGCCACGACGTCCTGGTCATCGCCCCTTCCACCTATGCTGTCTCCGAGTTCGTGGGACCGGCCGAGGTGGTTCACGGCGCGACGGTGCACCGGGTTCCCGCGGTTCCGCTGGCCGGCTACACCAACGTTCGAGTGGCGATGGGCGGTGTGTACCGGGTCAAGCGAATCCTTGCCGACTACGCACCCGACGTTGTCCACCTCGCATCGCCGTTTATCCTCGGGTGGCGGGCAGTGCAGGCCGCGCATCAGTTGGGGATCCCCACCATAGCCATCTACCAGACCGAGGTTCCCAGCTACGCCGCCCGCTATGGTGTGCCGTTCCTGGAGAACTGGGCATGGAACCGGGTGGAGAACATCCACCTGCTGGCCACCCGCACCCTGGTGCCGTCCACCTTCGCGCTGAACCAGTTGCGCGGCCGCGGGATTCCGCGGGTGGGCATGTGGCGGCGCGGTGTGGATACCGCGCGGTTTTCGCCGGAAAAGCGCGACGCCGGGTGGCGGGCAAGGGTTGCCCCCGGCGGTGAGCGGATCATCGGCTACGTCGGCCGGCTGGCCATCGAAAAACAGGTGGAGGACCTCGCCGCGCTCGCCAACGTCCCGAACACCAAGCTGGTGATTGTGGGCGACGGACCCCAAAAGTCCGCCCTGCAGGAAGCCCTGCCGGACGCGGTGTTCACCGGGTTCCTCGGCGGTGAGGAGCTGGCGAAGGCGGTGGCGTCCTTCGACCTTTTTGTCCATCCCGGCGAGTTCGAGACGTTCTGCCAGACCATCCAGGAGGCCATGGCATCGGGGGTGCCGGTGGTGGCCACGGGCCGCGGCGGGCCTCTGGACCTGGTGGAAAACTCCCGTACGGGCTGGCTGTACCAGCCCGGCGACCTGGCCGGTTTCCGGGCCCGGGTGATGGACCTGATGGGCGACGACGCCAAGCGCCGCGCGTTCGCCAGGACAGCGCACGCCTCGGTACAGCCGCGGACGTGGCCGGTGCTCAGCGCCGAGCTGGTGCGTCAGTACCAATCAGTAATCGCCGGAGAACCGTTGGCTGAAACCGTCGAAACCAAGAGCCGCCGCCCGGTGGTTGAGCCTGCCCAAACCAAAAGTGGAGCGTCCCTGTGAAAATATCGGTGATCGGCTGCGGCTACCTCGGCGCCGTGCACGCCGCCACGCTCGCGTCCATGGGCCACACCGTGGTGGGCATCGACGTGGACGCCACCAAAGTGGACCAGCTGGGCCGTGGCCAGGCCCCCTTCTTCGAACCCGGCCTGGACGAACTGCTCCGCGACGGACGCAGCACCGGCCGCCTCACGTTCTCCACCGACGTCGCCGCTGCCGCCGGCGCCCAGGTCCACTTCCTGTGCGTCGGGACGCCGCAGTCCAAGACGTCCGACGGCGCCGACCTCACCTTCCTCGTTTCCGCCACCGAGGCGCTGCTCCCGCACCTGGCGAGGGGCGCCGTCGTCGTCGGTAAATCAACCGTGCCCGTGGGCACGGTGGACATGCTCCAGGGCGTCCTCGCGGGGCGGCCGGACGTGCAGGTGGGGTGGAACCCGGAGTTCCTGCGGCAGGGCACAGCGGTGAAGGACTCGCTGGTCCCGGACCGGCTGGTCTACGGTGTGGCGGGCGGACGCGCCGCGGCCTTCAACCCCAAGACCGGGGCGCCGCGTGCCGTGACGGCCGCGCTGGATGCCGTTTATGAGCCGCTGCTGAACGCCGGGATTCCGCGCCTGGTGTGCAACTTTGCCACGGCTGAACTGATCAAGTCGGCCGCCAACGCGTTCCTGGCCACTAAGGTCAGCTTCATCAACGCCATTTCCGAACTGTGCGACGCGTCCGGCGCGGACGTGGCCGAACTCAGCGAGGCCATGGGCATGGACCCGAGAATCGGCAACCGCTACATGCATGCCGGGCTGGGCTTCGGCGGCGGGTGCCTGCCCAAGGACATCCGCAGCCTTCGCAGCCAGGCCGCCTCTCTGGGCGTGGATCCGGTGAACGACTGGATGGGTGTGGTGGATGCCATCAACGTCCGCCAGCGGACCCGGACTGTGTCGCTTGCCGCGGAACTGTGCGGGGGCGGGCTCGCCGGACGCGCGATCACCATCCTCGGAGCCTCCTTCAAGCCCGAGACCGATGACATCCGCGACTCCCCCGCCCTGGACGTCGCGGCCCGGCTGGCAGCCGCCGGCGCACACGTGACAGTGACCGATCCCAAGGCCGTGAACCACGCCTGGCTGCGGTATCCGCAACTGCGGTTCGAGACCCCGGCAACACGGGCCTTGGAGGGTGCGGAGCTGGTGCTCCTCCTCACTGAGTGGGACGAGTACCTGCGCCTGAGCCCTGCCGCTGCGGGCGCTTTGGTGCGGCGGCGGATGATCCTGGACGCCAGGAACGTGCTCGACGCCGCTGCCTGGCAGGCGGAAGGCTGGGTGGTCCGCGGGCTGGGTAGGCCTGCGGGGGCGGCTCCCATCACATTGCCGACGCGGGCCTGACAGAAGTGCGTAACTCTTAGCCGGATTCGCGCACCGCGCACCAGCAGAAGCGCCAATTCCCGGACCTCCAATTCCGGCGGCCGCGCGAAGGTCACGCATTTTCGCTCCACGATCCGCACGTGCACTTTATGATGTCCTTGGGGGTGGTAACGCATGGGGGGATCCAGGCGCTGTCCATGAACGTCTCGGGGGTCCAGCTGCAGGAACTCGACTTTGCCGAGAAAGTCCTGGACCTTTCGGAATCGTGCGGCGTGGGCATTTACCAGCTGGTTTTCGAGGTAACCGAGAGCGTGTTCTTCGACGCCGACTGCAACGTGATCGAACAGCTCAGCCGGTTGCGGGAGGCCGGTGCCCGGGTGGCGCTGGACGATTTCGGTACGGGCTACTCCTCGCTGGGACGGCTGCAGGAGCTGCCGGTGGACATCGTCAAAATCGACAAGACGTTTGTCTCCATGATTCGCACCGGCACGGAACGCCTGCCCATCCTGAACTCCATGATCAATATGGCGCACAGCCTGGGACTGACCGTCACAGCAGAAGGCATCGAAACCGACGAGCAGGCGAATTACCTCATCGCACTCGAATGCGATTCGCTGCAGGGCTACCTGTTCTCGCACCCGGAACCGGCCGACCGCTTCGAGCACGCGCTGAAGAACGCCGGACATGCGCTCTATGCGTTGGCGAGCCGCTCCGGCCCAGGCTAAGCATCTTTGCCAAATGGGAATCCGGGCACGCGTCCGGCAAGGCGAGGACAATGGATCTATGGACGTCGTTGTCATCGAAACCCGCCCGCTCGGGGACCGCAGCTACCTGGTCCACGACGGCGAGGTGGCGCTGGTCATCGATCCGCAGCGGGACATGGACCGGGTGGAGGCTGCGGCGGCGGCAGCCAACGTCCGGATCACCCATGTTGCCGAAACCCACCTGCACAACGACTACCTCAGTGGCGGCCTCATCCTCGCCCGTGCGCACGGTGCCCTGTACCTGGTGAGCGCAAACGACGACGTCGCGTTTGAACGCACGCCAATAGCCGACGGCGGCACGGTCCATGTGGGCCGGCTCACCGTGAAGGCGGTGGCCACGCCCGGCTACACCCACCACCACCTCAGCTACGTTGTCAGCGACGGCGAGGAGCAGGCCGTGTTCTCGGGCGGAAGCTTGCTCTACGGGTCAGTGGGCCGGACTGATTTGGTCAGCGACGAGGACACCGAACAGCTCACCCACGACCAGTACTCCTCGGTCCGCCGCCTGGCCGCCGGGGCCAATCCGGACGCTGCCCTGTACCCCACGCACGGGTTCGGCTCGTTCTGCTCGTCGGGGCCGGCGTCGAGCGCCCGATGGTCCACCATCGCCGAGCAGCAGGAAACCAACCACGCGTTCACCGACGCCGATGAGGACCACTTTGTGCAGGAGCTCATCAACAACCTGACCGCCTACCCGTCCTACTACGCGCACATGGCCCCGGCGAACCGGCAGGGGCCAGGCCCGGCGGACCTCACCTTGCCCGAATCACTGGACGCAACAGAGCTCTCGCGCCGGCTCGCGGACGGCGAATGGGTGGTTGACCTGCGCCACCGGGTGGCGTTCGCCAGCAGCCACCTCCAGGGCTCGGTGAGCTTCGAGTACGGCCGCGGCTCCAGTTTCACCGCCTACCTGGGCTGGGTCCTGCCGTGGAACCAGCAGCTCACCTTGGTCGGTGCAGAGGACGACGTCGAAAAGGCCATCCGGACCTCTGCCGCATCGGCATCGACTCCCCCGACGCCGCCCTCGGAGCGGAGCCGTCGGCACTCGCGCCTGGCACCGCCGTCGTGCACTATCCGCGTGTGGGCTGGGAAGATCTGCTGCACGGGCGAAGCGCCGGGGACGTGGTGCTCGATGTCCGCCGGACGGAAGAGTACGACGCCGGCCACGTCGCCGGGGCGGTGAACATCCCGCTGCATGAGCTGCTGACGCGGATGGCCGAGATTCCGGCGGGCACGGTGTGGGTGCACTGCGCCACCGGATACCGCTCCGGGGTGGCTGCAAGCCTGTTGCAGCGCGCGGGCCGGCGGGTAGTTCATGTGGACGCGAAGTACGGTCCTTCTTGAGTTGTGAGGGATAGCATAAGGATGCGTCTCCGCCCAGGTCTCGGGCGGGCCCAGGTCTCGGTTTTTTGTGGGTGACGGGCGCACCTATGGGGAAGGATCCGCGTGTCTCAGACCGGTCTTCTGAATCAACGTCCCGCCATCGGCAAGAGAATGGCCATCTGGGGTTGGCTCATAGTGTTTTCTGCCGTGGTGCTGGGCGTGCTCGGACTGTTTCTTGCTGCCAACAGCGGCACTCCGGCGGCGATGGTGGCGGGCGACTTCGCCATCCTCGTGGCCGCCGCGCTGGCAGGTCGCAGCTGCGCCCGGGCCGCTCGCCGCGGTGGGGTGAACGCGCGCGCATGGACCCTGATGTCGGTGGCCGCCTATGTCTGGGCCGCCGGCCAGGCGGTCTGGACCTACTTCGGGCTCGCCAACAACCACGTGTACCCGTTCCCCTCCCTGGCCGATGCCCTGTTCCTCGCGCATTCGGTGCCGGCCGCCGTCGCGCTTTTCAGCTTTAAGCGCCCAGGCGGCACCACCCGCGTGGGACTGCTCCGGCCAGTGCTGGACGCAGCGGTCATCGCAGGCTCGGTCCTGGCGATCAGCTGGTACGTGACGCTGGGCCCGGCCCTCAGCGCCGAGGGCAACCTCCTGACCCGGCTCACCACCATGGCCTACCCTGTGGTGGACGTGATCATCACGTCGCTGGTGCTGGTCCTGGGGATGCGCCGGCAGCCCGGCGAACGGCTGCCTTGGCTGTGCTTCGGCGGCGGCCTGCTGGTCCTCACTGTCACGGACAGCAGCTACGTGCGGTTGACGTCCGACGGCGTCACGGGAGTCACCGGTTCACCGCTCGCCTTGGGCTGGATTATCGCCTTCCTCCTGATTGCGCTGGCACCGCTGGTCCCCTATGCGGAAAACCCGCGGCCGGACCGCAGGGCGTTTGCGCTGGCCCTGGAGCTGCTCCCCTACGCACCCATCCTGGTGGCTGTGGTGGTGCTCGCGGCCCCGCATGTGCAGGAAATGAGTACTTTCCTCTTGGTGGTGGCAAGAGTCACCATGGCTCTCGTCCTGGTCCGCCAGGTGCTGATCGTCATCGAGAACCTGACCCTGACCACCGGGCTGGAGCAGGAAGTGGCGGCCAGGACGGCTGAGCTGGAGGGCTTGGGCGCGATCGTGAACTCCTCCACGGACGCCATCCTGAGCACCACGCCCGACGGCATCATCACCAGCTGGAACCCGGGAGCGCAGCACCAGTACGGCTACACGGCCGCGGAAGCGATCGGCCGGGACGCGCGTTTCCTCCTGCCGCCGGGCAGTACGGACGGCGGCGACGAGGTTTTCGAGCAGCTCCGCGACGGCGGCGAGGCCATGAGCTTCGAAACGGAGCACCTGCGCAAGGACGGCGCCATCATCCCCGTGTCCTTGACCATTTCCCCCATCCGTGAAGGAGCGACAGTCCGCGGGATCGCCGTTATCGCCAGGGACATCACGCTGCGCCGGGCCGCCGAACTGGAGCTGAAGGCGGCCAGGGAAGCGGCGCTGGAATCCAGCCGGCTCAAGTCCGAGTTCCTGGCCACCATGAGCCATGAAATCCGCACCCCCATGAACGGCGTAGTGGGGCTCACCGCACTGCTGCTTGAGACGACGCCTCTGGACCAGACGCAGAAGCAGTACGCCCAGGGCGTCAAAGGCGCCGGCGAGGCGCTGCTGTCCCTCATTAACGACATCCTGGACTTCTCCAAACTGGAAGCCGGCAAGGTTGACCTGGATATCCGCGCCTTCGATCCCCGCGTCCTCGTGGAGGAAGTGGCGGGCCTGCTGACCGAGCCCGCGCAGGCCAAAAACCTGGAGCTGATCGCCTACTGCGAACCGGACGTTCCGGCCAGGCTGCAGGGTGATTCCGGCCGGATCCGCCAGATCCTGCTCAACCTCGCCTCCAACGCCGTGAAGTTCACGGCGGCCGGTGAGGTGTCCATCCGGGTGACGACGGAGACGCCTGACGCGAAACCCGGGGCCACCGCCATGGTCTGCTTCGAGGTCCGCGATACGGGAATCGGGATCGACCCTTCGCACCACGCGCGGCTGTTCGAATCCTTCTCGCAGGCTGATGCTTCCACCACCCGGCGCTACGGCGGCACCGGGCTGGGCCTGGCCATCTGCAGCCGGCTCACTGAGGCCATGGACGGTGAGATCGGGCTCGAAAGCGTCCCGGAGGAGGGCAGCACGTTCTGGTTCCGCATCCCCGTGCCTGTGGCACCGCCGTCCACGGATCCCGTGCCGGCCGCCGGTTTCCTTACCGGGCTGCGCGTCCTGGTGGTGGACGACAACGCCACCAACCGTCTGGTGCTGGAATCCCAGCTGCGCGGCTGGAAGCTGCAGCCGGAGGCCGTGCCGGATGCCCGCGCCGCGCTGGCCCGCGCCCACGAAGCCGCAACGGCCGGAGTGCCCTTCCACCTGGCCGTACTGGACCTCTGCATGCCGGATACCGATGGCCTGGAGCTGGCCCGCGAACTCAAGGCCGACGCCGCTCTGGCGGACATCGAGCTGATCATGCTCACGTCCACCATGCAGGTCAACGCCGCCGAGATCGCCGACGCGGGAGTCCGCGAATGGCTCATGAAACCGGTCCGCAGCTCCGAGTTCTACAACCGCCTGATCCGGCTGATGTCCACGAGTGAACACCATGCCCCGGCGGCTTCTGGGTCCGGCCGGCCTTCCGACGCTGAGCCGTCGGCTGAGTCGTCCGGTTCGTCGCCCGAGTCCTCCCCGGAGTCGTCCGATGCGTCGTCGCCTGAGTCCTCCCTTCGGGGCGCATTGCGGGGCCGCATCCTGGTGGTGGAGGACAACGAGGTGAACCAGCTGGTGGCCCGCGCCACGGTGACCAAGTTCGGCTACGCGGTGGACGTGGTTGCCGACGGCGCCGAAGCCGTGGCCGCCACCGCCAGCACGCGGTACGCCGCCGTCCTGATGGACTGCCACATGCCGGTGATGGACGGGTTCGAGGCCACGCGCATCATCCGTCGGCGCGACGGCGGGGCCAGCCACCTTCCCATCATCGCCATGACCGCCGGCGCCCTGGACGGGGACCGGGAACGCTGCCTCGCCGCCGGCATGGACGATTACCTCTCCAAACCGGTGGATGCCGCCGAGCTTGAAGCCGCCCTGGCCCGCTGGGTCCCCGAGCAGGCCACGGAGCGTTCTGCGCCGCCGGAGCCGACGGCTCCTCAGCGGGAGGAGGCTCCCCAGCTGCTGGCCGTCACCGGTGGACGTCCGCCGGCGCTGGATGCGGACCGGCTGGCCATGCTGCGCGACCTCGGCCCCGAGGACGGCCTGGGCCTGCTGCCCGCAACGACGGAGGCGTTCCGGAAGGACGTTCCCGCGCGGCTCGCGGCACTGCGCGAAGCGGTGACCAACGGCGGCGGGCCGGCTCTGGCGCAGGCCGCGCACGCCCTGAAGGGTGCGGCGGCCAACATCGGAGCTACCGCCGTCGCAAGTCTGAGCGGCGAGCTGGAGGACATGGGACGCAGCGGAAAGCTCGACGGCGGCCGGCAGCTGGTCAGCCGGCTGGAAGCTGAGCTGGTGCGTGTGGACTTTGAACTCGATCTAGCGCTGGAGGTGGCACAGTGAAAGTCCTGGTGGCAGATGACGATCCGGGCTCGCTCCTGGTGGCCCGCGCCGCCGTCAAACGCTCCGGGCATGACTGCCTGACGGCGGCCGACGGTGACGAGGCGTGGGCCCTGTACCTGGAACACCAGCCCGATGTGGTGGTCACGGACTGGATGATGCCCGGGATGGACGGGCTGGCGCTGTGCCGGGCCATCCGGGCGCGCGAGGCGGACCTGTACACGTACATCGTGCTGCTGACGTCGCAAGGATCCCGGGACGATGTGCTCGCCGGGCTCGCAGCCGGGGCGGACGACTACGTCACCAAGCCGCTGGATCCGTTTGTCCTGCATGCCCGGCTGCTGGTGGCGCTCCGCGTGACCACGCTGCACGCTGATCTGGCCCATTACCGGAAGGTGCTCTCGCAGCAGGCGCGGACCGATCCACTGACCGGCCTCCACAACCGGCTCAAGCTCTCCGAGGACCTCGAGCAGCTGCATGCGCGCAGCCAGCGGTACACGGAGGGGTATTGCGTGGCCATGTGCGACGTGGACAACTTCAAGAGCTACAACGACATCTACGGGCACCAGGCAGGCGATCTCGCGCTGCGTGCCGTGGCGGGGGCGCTGGTGAGTGCGGCGCGGAAAACCGACGGCGTGTACCGGTACGGCGGCGAGGAGTTCCTGCTGGTCCTGCCGAACCAGTCACAGCTGAGCGCAAAGGCCTTTATGGAGCGGGCGCTGGATACCGTGCGCGAGCTGGAAATTGTCCACTCCGGGGATCCGCTGGGGCAGCTGACGCTGAGCGCCGGGATTTCCGCGTTCACGGCCGAGCACCGGGCAGACGCCGACACCCTCCTGGGTGAAGCCGACGCCGCCCTCTACACCGCGAAGGCGGCCGGCCGGAACCGGGTGGAGCTGGCGCTGTAGCGTTTAGCCTTGGCCTGTATTGGCCGGTGGCTACGCGGCTTTTTTGCGCTGCTTGGTCTGACCCGGCTGCTTCTTCGCGGTCTGCTGCTGAGCAGGCTGCTGCTGCACCGGATGGCGCTTGGCGGGCTGCTGCTGGGTTACCGGGCGGTGCTGTGCGGGCTGTTTCGGGGCGGACTGCCTTCGGGCTTCGGGCTCGGCGGGCTGCACCGGGGCCTCAGCTTCCTCGTCCTGCACCCGTTCATCCTGCGCGGCTTCGTACTGGGCGGTCCCGTCCTGCTCCAGCTCAATCAACGCATACATCCGGTTGCGGCGCCAGCGGCGGACCAGGTCCACACCGGCAAGGATGCCTGCCAGCGGCGTCAGGACAGCCGCGGCATAGACGAACAGCATCCACGTCAGGGTGGCCATGGGAGGTTGGTTGTTGTTCAACAGGGAGAGCCCGCCGAACATGGCGATGATCCAGAAAAGCAATACTGCCGTCAACACCGCGGCCGCGGGGAAGTACTGGTTGCGTACGATTTTCTTCAGGGTTTCCATGCATTTTCCTCCTGCCTGGCCGGGGTGCGGTGAGAGGCCGCATGAACACCAGTATGCGGCTGCAGGCCCGCGGATTCGCGCAACACGCAGGCGGTGGTGACGAACCTAACTGCGGCCCGCTCGAGAGCGGTGATCGAGCCCGTCGAGATCCAGGTTTCGCCCGGCTCAACCACCGGCGGGGGCTTCCGAGCTGCGGGCATTGCCAATACCGTGGATGACACCCGCCCTGATCTTGGAGGTCCTCATGCGCAAAGTTACGTCCGGCCTGTTCCACTCCGTTGACGGCGTGGTCTCGGACCCGTTCCTCTGACAATTCGACAGCTTCGACGACGACCTCGGCAAGGCCCTGACCCGCATGATGGAAAGCGTGGACACCGTGGTGCTTGGCCGGGTGAGCTACCAGGAATGGGCTGGGTACTGGCCCACAGCGTCGGTGGACGAGGACTTCGCCGGCTTCATCAACCCGGTGGAGAAGTTTGTGGCCTCCCGGACGCTGACGGAGCCGCTCGAGTGGCAGAACTCCCACCTTCGTGGCGGGCCTGAAGGAGCGCGACGGCGGCGAGATCGCCGTCACCGGCAGCATTTCCGTGGTGCGCCAATTGCTGTTCACCGGGCTGCTGGATGAGCTGACCCTGATCACACACCCCGTGGTGGCCGGCAGCGGCCGGAAGCTGTTCCAGGACGGCGGCCCCGTGACGCGGCTCGGCCTCAAGGGCCAGTACCGGACCACGAAGGGCAACGTCGTCAGCACCTACGGACTGCTGGGCGAATAACGGGCAAAGCGGCGGTCACCACGGCGCCGCGCTCAGGGCACTTTCTGCAGATTGGTCAGAAGATGAATAAATGTGCTGGTCGGCAACGAATTCCTGCTGCTTACCCTCCTGCCTAGTGCGGAGCACGTCCTTGACGATCTGGGTGAGGGTCAGAGCCTGCCCGGCCGTCCAGGCCAGGCCGAAACGGATCGCACCGGCCTCGGAGCGCGCCCTGGTGATGATCGATTCGATGCGGTGCTGTTCTGCGGGGTAGAGCGGAATGCCCCGGTCGGTACGGTAGGAGTCGGCGGCCGCCAGCACGCGAATGGCAAGCTCGACGCCATGCCCGGCCACGTAGACGCCGGCCAATGACTCGAGGAAACCCACAAGGTTGCCCTGTGCACCCAACTCGAATCCAGCGTCGACCGCCTCGAGGAGCAGCCGTTCCGCGGCGTCGTAGTCGCCGGCCCGCTCTGCGTTTTCGGCCAGGTTAGTCAAAACTACCCCGAGGGCCCATCGATCGCCGAGCGGTCGTACAAGCCTGACGCTCTCGCGGCTCAGGTCAAGGGCTCGCGCGTGGTCACCGGCGTAGAAGGCTAACCGCTCCAGAACAACGAATGCGGCAGCGCGAGTCCGGGGGCTGGCATGAGGTATGGCCAATGCTTCTGCAGCGAGTCGGTGGGCGGTGATAGTGTCGTTGATCTCCATCGCCTGCACTGCCAGGCACATCGTGGTCCAGGCGGCGCCTTCGTCGTTGCCAGCGCTCTGGAATGCCTCAAGCGCGCGGTGGTGAAGGTCGGCCGCCGCGTCGTTGCGACCGAGGAGCCAACACAGAGTCGCTGCTCCACTGAGTGCAGGGGCTTGGAGCGAAGGTGGAGCGTCGGGTGTGCCCGCGACCAGCTTGAGAGCGATCTCGCATTGCTCGGCCACGTCCTCGGTGAGCTCCCAGTAATGCCAGAGTTGCCCGACCATTCGAAGCGCCAGGTCCGTGGAGCCATCCGGCCCCGTTGCCCACAACAGTGCGGCGCGTAAATCCGGTGTATCAGCATTCAGCAGCCGGAAGGCGTCCACTTGCTCGCGCCCCCACAGCTGTGGGCCGACAGACTCAGCGAGGCCGAGGTAGTACTCGGCATGCCGGCGCCGAACGGCCGACCCATCGTTGAGCACCCGGAGCCGGTCACGGGCAAACTCGCGAATCGAATGCAGCATCGACACGCGGCTTTGTCCCGCGGGATCGGTATAGCGATGCAGCAGGCTATGGCGGGCTAGGGAGATGAGCAAGTCTTCAGGCATCGTTTCCGTGCCCGGAGGCTGACCACAGATGCTATTGACTGCCGCCATAGTCGGATCAGCAGCGAAGACGCCGAGCTGATCGAACAGCCGCCGCTCAGCCTTACGCAACAGTTGGTGGCTCCACTCGATCGTGGCCGTGACGGTCCGCTGGCGGTCCGGAAGGTCGCGGAAGGCTGCCGGCAGCGCGGCAAGGCTGACCTCCAAGTCGTCCAGGAGCTCAGCCTCACTGTGATCCCGCAACTGGGCGGCTGCCAGTTCGATTGCCAGCGGAAGGCCGTCCAGGCGGTGGCACAGACGGGTGAGAACAGCCGCGTTGCCGTGGTTAAGATCGAAATGCGGACGGACTGCCCGGCCACGGGCCAGGAGCAGCTTCACGGCCGGCACCTCCCGTAGCAGTGTCGGCGGGAGGGGCTGGTCAATCGGGGGCAGGGCCAACGGTGCGAGCTCATATTCGTATTCGGCGCGCAGTCCCAGTCTTCGTCGGCTGGTGGTCATAATCCGCAGGTCGGGGGCGGCGGTGAGCATGCCAAGCACCACCGGCCACGCCTCCTCCAGATGTTCGAAATTGTCCAGGACCAACAACAGCCGGCGCGAGTGTAAGAAGCGAGCCGCGACCTTCAGCGGGTCTTCTCCGGCCCGGTCCTACAAGCCGAGCGCAGCAACTATGGCGGCCGGCACTTGTTGAGTCTGGGTGAGCGGGGCGAGATTGACCCAGCCCACGCCGTCGGCCATTCGCTCACCGAGCTGGGCCGCTGCTGCCAAGGCCAACCTGGTCTTGCCGGTCCCGCCGGCGCCCGTTACGGTAACCAGCCTGCACCCCTCCGCGGCATACATTGAGCACAGCTCTCTTATTTCTGCATCGCGCCCGACCAGCGGGGTGAGTTCGGCCGGGAGGTTGTCCAGCCGTTGCCTGATCCTGCGGTGTCCGTCAGCGGCGGGGGCCGCAAGCAAGGCTTCCTGCCGAAGGACCTGGCCTTCCAGTTCCTGCAGGCGTGCACCGGGATCAATACCCAGTTCCTCGACGAAGATGCTCCGCGCTTTACGGCATGCCGCCAAAGCATCGGCCTGCCGGTCAGAGCGGTACAAGGCGAGCGCAAGTGAGGCCCACAGGCGTTCCCGGTATGGATGCCGGGACACGAGCCGCTGCAGTTCCCCCACCAAAGTGCCGTGTCGGCCCAAAGCGAGCTCGACGTCGATGAGGTCTTGGTGCGCGTCCAGCTGGGCTTCCTCCAGTGCGTCCAGGTCCGGGCGCAGAAGCTCGACGTCGGCAAGGTCCGGGAAGGCGGCCCCTTTGAAGAGCTCTACAGCCTGGCGCAGATATTCGGTGCCTCCGGCCAAATCTCCTGCCTGCACGGCCAGTTCACCGGCGGTGACGTGTTCACGGAACTGCAGGAGGTCGAGCTCGTCCTCGGTGACTGTCAGCAGGTAACCGCCCGGCCGGCTTGCCAGGCGCTGGGAAGCAATCCCCTTGGACCGGTCCGGTTGGAGCAGGCGCCGCAGGTTGGCCACGTACACCTGCAGCTGCGGGCCCGGCTGCGCGGGCGGGCGGCCGTCCCAGACGGCTTCAGTCAGGAAGTCAGTGGAGACCACCGAGTTTGCCCGCAGGGCCAGGCATTCCAGGACGATCCGCAGCTTCCCGCTGCCCACAATGACCGGCGCCCCGTCGGCAACAACTTCCAGAGGGCCCAGGGTCCTGATCCACAGTGCGCCCATCGCCAAGCACCCCTCACCGACCGGCCGCTGGCCCGGACCTGGTCGGCCCGGTACCGCGGAGCTCATCGACCAGCGAGCCCATATGCCCGCCCTGACACGAGATGGCCCCGAGGAGCCACATCAACCCCATCATGCTCCTGCGGCGGGCAGAGGGTCCAGAGTCCTCGGGGAGTCCCGTCCGCGATTAAGGACCGGTTAAGGCCCGGGAGCCACGCTTGATTCACCCACCCGATATACGTTCGAAAGGAAATCCCATGAAAACAAACAGCATTACTCGCGGACTGGCGTTGTCGGCCTTTGCAGCAGCAGCCCTTGTGGCACCCGCGCAGCCGGCCTTGGCCGACGAACCGTTAATCCTCCCGGTCGGAGTCGGATGTGCCGACTTCAACCTCGGGGTGAGTGGGACGGGAGGCAAACTTCACACCAAGGAATTCTTCGACAAGGACGGCAACATCGTTCGAATCCTCACGGCAGGCAAGGGCGTCCTCCTCACCTACACCAACTATGGAACGGACCTAGGGAATCCGGTTGCGGGCAAGTCAGTCACGTTCCGGACCGATGGATCAGTGACGTCAATCAAGGTCAACCCGGACGATACCCTGACCTACACGGCCACGGGTCATCAAGGGCTCGTCATGTTCCCAGGTGACGTGCCAGCCGGACCGTCCACCACTCAGTATGTCGGAAGGATCGTCTTCAACGTCGACCTTGTTACAGGAATATTCACGTTGGTGAGTACCAAGGGATCGGCGGTTGATGTCTGCGCCAAACTGGCCAGCTGAGGCCTAGGCCCCGTTGCGTTCAATCGCCTGGCCAATAATCCGGGCGCCCTCGGGAAAGGCGCCCGGATTTGTCCCCGAGTAGTTAAGCCGGATGAACGGGCCTGCCGGTTCGGCCGGGAACCATTCGTTTCCCCCGGCGATGATCACCCCGGCGGTTTCACAATCGCGGGTCAGCCGTTCGAGGTCGGTCCCGTCGGGCAGCCGCGCCCACAGGTTCAGGCCGCCCTTGGGCACCTGCTCGATATGCGCCTGCGGGGCGTGCTGGCGCAGGCTGGTGACCAGCAGGTCCCGGCGTGATTCGAGCTGGTGGCGGAGGCTGCGAAGGTGCGTCTGCCACCCGGGCTGCGTCACGACGTCGAGCGCTGCCGCCTGGAGCAGCCCGCTGACGTACATCGATTCGGCCGCCCGGTCCGCCAGGATGCGCTCCCGCGCCGGGCCGCGGGCGATGACCGCGGCGACGCGGATCGACGGTGACACGCTCTTGGTCAGCGAGCGCAGGTAGACCACGTGGCCGGAGTCGTCGCGGGAGGCGACGGGCACGGGGTTGGAGGTGATGCCGAAATCGTGCGCCCAGTCGTCCTCCACAAGGAACGCCCCCTTCGCGCGGACCACGTCCAGGACCTGTTCACGCCGTTCGGCAGACCACTGCGCGCCCGTGGGGTTGGCGTAGTTGGGCTGCGCGTAGAACAGCCGCGCCCCGGACTCGTCAAAGGCGCGGGCCAGCTCCGCCGGGTCCGGTCCGTCCGGTCCGCTGGGCACCGGGACAACGCGCACGCCGGCCTGCGCTGCGGCCAGGATGGCGCCCCAATAGGACGGCGATTCCATGAGCAGCGGCTGTCCGCGGCCGGCGAGCGCGCTGAAGATGGAGCTCAGCCCGCTTTGGCTTCCCGGGAGTACGACGACGTCGCTCGGGTTCGGCGGGGTGGTCCCGGCCGGTGTGGAGGCACCGAGTTCGTGCGCGAACCACGACTGCAGTTCGGGCATTCCGGCCGCGGGCGGACGGAACAAGGCAGCGTCACCGCGGGCTGCCCGGGCAATAGCGGCCCGCACCAGCCGCTCGGGCAGGAGTTCGCGGTCCGGATAGCCGGAGTGGAAGGAGATGGCATCGTTGGCCACGTTGCGCATGGTGCTGGACGCCGGGGGCGGGGGCGCCAGCGGGGAACGGAGGGCCGCCGTCTGCCAGCCGTAGTCGGAGGGACGGGCGCTCCGGACGGCGCGCACAAAGGTCCCGACGCCGGGCCGGCTCTCGATCAGTCCCTGTGCCGTGAGCGTCTGCAGCGCCTTCTGCACCGTGACGGGACTGGCCTGGTACTCGGCCACCAACGAGCGCGTGGAGGGCAGCTTCGCACCGGGCGCGGCCGAAGAAATCCATTTCTTCAGGTGCGCCACAATCCGGGAACTGCTATCGTTGTTCATGAGAGACAATAGTAGCGCTACTACACTTATTCGGCCAGTGATACCGCCCGGCCAGCCCACCGGCCTCTGGTGGGGCCTCGCCGGAGTAGCGGCCTTCTCCTTCACGGTTCCTTTCACGAAGGTGGCCGTCGAGTCCCTGTCCCCGCTGTTTATCGGGTCAGGCCGTGCAGTCGTAGCCGCCATTCTCGCCGCCTTCGCACTCGCCCTCACCCGGCAGCGGCTCCCCCGCGGCACGCAGTGGGTCCGCCTCGCCGTGGTGGCCGGCGGCATCGTCGTCGGGTTTCCCCTGCTGACCTCCTTTGCACTCACCACCACACCGGCCAGCCACGGCGCCGTCGTGATCGCCCTGTTGCCCGCCGCGACGGCAGTAGCTGCAGTTCTTCGGGGGCGCGAGCGTCCACGCCTGGCGTTCTGGCTCATCACCGGCGTGGGAGCGCTGGCGGCCATCGCCTTCGCCTCCATGCAGTCCGGCGGATTCGGGCAGCTGCACTCGGCGGACCTGCTGCTCCTGGGCGCGGTGGTGGCCGCGGCCATCGGCTACGCGGAGGGCGGCCTGCTGGCCCGCGAGCTGGGCGCCTGGCAGACGGTGTCGTGGGCGCTGGTGCTGGCGTCGCCGCTGATGCTGTTCCTGGTGGCGGTGTCCGTGGCGCAGCAGCCGCCGTCGGGCACACCGGTCCAGTGGCTGGCCTTTGCGTACCTCGGCGTGGTCAGCATGTTCCTCGGCTTCTTCGCCTGGTACAGCGGCCTGGCCATCGGCCCCATGGCGCAGGTCAGCCAGATCCAGCTTGTCCAGCCCGTGCTGAGCATCTGCTGGGCGGGCCTACTGCTCGGCGAGTCGCTGACGTGGAGCACGATCGTCGGCGGCCTGGCTGTCATCCTCTGCGCGGGCGCCGCGGTCCGGGTCCGGCTCAAGCCGGCATCCTCGCAGCCCGCCGTCCCTCACCCTGCCGAGCCTCTCGCCACAAGAACCCTCGAACCTGCAAAGGATTAGCACCATGTACACGCCAGCCCATTTCGAAGCCGGCCCCGACGCCATCCAGGAACTACTCACGAGGCCCGGCGCAGCGAACCTGGTCACCATGACGCCGGGAGGCCTGCTCGCCACGCTGCTGCCGTTTGTTTACGACCCCTCGGTGGGCGAACACGGCGCGCTGCACACGCACGTCGCCAGGAACAACCCCCAGTGGTCCGAACCGGCCATCGGGGAATCCCTCATGATCGTCCAGGGCGCGGACGCCTACATTTCGCCGTCCTGGTACGCGTCCAAGGCCGAGCACGGACGCGTTGTGCCCACGTGGAACTACTCCACGGCACACGTGTACGGCCAGCTCGTGATCCATGACGACCCGGCCTGGCTCGCCGGCCAGGTCAGGCGGCTGACCAACATCAACGAAGCAGACTTCGAGCACCCGTGGAGCGTGGATGACGCGCCGGAGCGCTATATCTCGGGCCAGCTGCGCGCCATTGTGGGCATTGAACTGGTCATCACCAGGATTGAGGCGAAGACCAAGCTGAGCCAGAACCGGTCCGCGGCGGATGTGGAAGGCGTCGTGGCCGGGCTCAGCGAACGCGGGGAGACAGAAAGCGCCGCCGACGTCGAGCGGGCACGCTGACTCGGTTCAGGCCCGGTCCAGCCCAACTAGGTAGCGCTAACTGTCGTTTTGAGGCCCCATAACGACAGTTAGCGCTACCTAGTTGGGATCCTGAACCCGGCACGCCAGAACCTAGCGGGCGACGAGCGCCTCGCTGGCCTCCCACAAACCCTGCGCCAGCTCGGCGTCGTACGCCTGGGCGTTGGCCTTGGCCAGGGCGCGCTTGGCGTAGTAGGCGCCGGAGATCCAGTCGGTGCCGGCGGTGCCGTTGCTGAGCCAGAGGAGGGTGTCGGCGCCCTGGTCCGGGGTGAGCATAAAGCGGTTGAGGAGCGTCTTGTAGGCGTGCCGCATGGGGCTGGTGGACTCTGCCGCGAAGTTGGTGCGGACCACGCCCGGGTGGAACGCCGCCGTCGTGATTCCCTGCTCGCCGAAGCGGCGGTGCAGCTCGCTGGTGAAGAGGATGTTGGCGAGTTTGGCGGTGCCGTAGGCGCGGTTGGTGGAGTAGGTGTGCTCCGATTTGAGGTCGAAGAGGTCCATTTTGCCGAAGCCGTTGGCCGCGCTGGCGGTGTTGATGACCTTGGCGTTGCTGGCGGTGAGGACGTCCATCAGCTCGGTGGTGAGCAGGAACGGCGCCAGGTGGTTGATCTGGAAGGTGGACTCGTTGCCGTCCACGGTGAGCTGGTGCTTGCCCATGATGCCGCCGGCGTTGTTGGCCAGGACGTCGATCCGCTCGTAGTCGTCCTTCAGCTGCGCGGCGAGCGTGCGGACCTGATCCAGGTCGGCGAAGTCGCTGACGAAATAGTCGGCATTGAGCTCCTTCGCGATGGCCTGCGTCTTCTCCTCGGAACGGCCGACGACGACCACCCGGTCGCCTGCCTGCGTCAGCGTCCGCGCGGCTGCCGCGCCGATGCCGTCGCTGGCGCCGGTGATCACGATGGTGCGTTGGGTCAAGGGGTGTCCTTTGGTTGAGGTGGGAACCTGGGAGGTGAGTGCGGACTCCTGCAAGCCTAGCGGTACGGAAATTCTGTCCCAGTCGACTGAGCGGGCATAAGCTGCACAAAGAATCACACCGCAACCCTGGGAGAAGCACCATGGAGATGGCCAAAGCGTCCGACGAAGCCAAGGAGCGGTTCCGCTCAGTAGTGCCGGACAACCCCGAGGTGGTCGTCAAGCCGATGTTCGGCAACCTGGGCGCCTTCGTCAACGGCAACATGTTCGCCGGACTGTTCGGTTCCACCATCGGGGTGAAGCTCTCCGACGCCGACAGGCAGGTGCTCGAAAGCACGGAGCGGACCGTCCCGTTCGGCCCGGCGGAGCGGCCGATGGGCGGCTACACCGGACTGCCGGAGGTCTGGAACGCCGAGGGCGACGGCGACGACGCGCGGGCAAGCGCCTGGCTGGAGAAGGCCTTCGAGTACGTCGCGCAGCTCCCGCCGAAAGCGCCCAAGGCGGCCAAACCGCGCAAGTAGCGGCGGACCAGGAGTACGACGACGGCGGGGCGCCCAGAATTTCTCTGGACGCCCCGCCGCCGTACTTCAGTCAGCCGTGGCTGGAATCAGAGCGCTAACCCGCCACGCCAGCGAGCAGGAAGAGGACCGCGGCGATGGCGAAGCCCATCACACCGATGAGGGTTTCCATGACGGTCCAGGTCCGCAGGGTGGTCTTGACGTCCATGCCGAAGAAGCGGCCCACCAGCCAGAAGCCGGAGTCGTTGACGTGGGAGACCACCACGGAGCCTGCTGCCACGGCAATAACCAGGGCGGCGATCTGCATGCCGGTCAGTCCGGCGGTGGCCACTGCCGGGGCGATCAGGCCAGCGGTGGTGGTCAGGGCCACGGTGGCGGAACCCTGGGCGATGCGCAGGATGGCGGCGATCAGGAAGCCGGCCAGGATCAGCGGGATGCCCAGGTTGCCCAGGACATCGGCCAGTGCGTCGCCAATGCCGGAGGCACGGAGGACGCCGCCGAACATGCCGCCGGCGCCGGTGATCAGGATGACGGAGCAGACCGGCCCCAGCGAGGATTCGAGCAGCTTCTCGATGGCGCCAGCGTCCTTGCCGCGGCGGGCGCCCAGGACAAACACGGCCACCAGTACGGCGATCAGCAGGGCCACCGGGGTTTCACCGATGGTGCGCAGGACCTGGAACCACTGCTCGCTCTTGACCGAGTCGGACAGCACGCCGGAGGACGCAAGGGTGTTCAGGCCGGTGTTGATGAAGATCAGGACGAGCGGCAGGAGCAGCAGGCCGATGATGGTGCGGAAGCGCGGCGGGTGGGACTCGGCTTCAGCGCTGGCGTGGCCCAGGATTTCCGGCACCGGGAGGACCAGCTTCTTGCCGGTCCAGAGGCCGAACAGGTAGGCGGTGACGTACCAGGTGGGGATGGCGGTGATGAGGCCGGCGATCAGGACCAGGCCGATGTTGGCATCAAAGAAGGCAGCAGCGGAGACCGGGCCAGGGTGCGGCGGGAGGAAGATGTGCATCACGGAGAACGCACCGGCGGCCGGGAGGCCGTAGCGCAGCACTCCCCCGCCCAGGCGGTGGGCCACGGCGAAGACGACGGGCAGCATGACCACCAGGCCGGCGTCGAAGAAGATGGGGAAGCCGAAGATCAGGGAGGCGAGGCCCAGGGCGAACGGGGCACGCTTTTCGCCGAACACGCCGATCAGGTAGTCGGCCAGCACCTTGGCGCCGCCGCTGGTCTCAACGATGCGGCCGAGCATGGCGCCCAGGCCCACAAGGAGGGCCACGGTGCCCAAGGTTGTGCCGAACCCGTTGATCAGCACAGGAACTACCTGGTTGGCGGGGATTCCGGTGGCGAATGCGGTGGCGAGGCTGATCACGATCAGGGCGACGAGTGCGTGCATCCGCAGCTTGATGATCAGGAACAGCAGCACAACAATCGATGCCGCGGCGATGAGCAGCAGAGGTCCTGCGCCCAGCGTTTGGGTCCATCCTTCGATGACCATGGTTCTCCTTTGAAACAGAACTAATGAAATATTGGGGGAAAATCGGGCGGGCTCAGCGGCCCGGCTCAGCAGGCGCTGAGCTCAGCTGGCGCTGAGCTCCAGGTGAGCACCCGTCGCCAGGCCCGCGGGAAGCTCGAGGCCAGCCAGAACGGCGGTGACGATCTCCTCCGGGGAATTGGAGATGTCCAGGCGTTGGCTGCCGGCGGCAAGTTCGTTGCCGGTCAGCGGTTCCAGGGTGGCCAGCTGGCTGGGCAGGAGCGTGGGCGGCATAAAGTGGCCTTCGCGGCCCTGCATGCGCTGGCCGATCAGGTCGGCCCCGCCGTCGAGGTGGATGAACAGGACCCGTCCCTGCGCGTCGGAGAGCAGCTCACGGTAGCTCTGCTTAAGGGCGGAGCAGGTGAGCACGGTGCTCTTCCCGGCAGCGGCATGGGCGGTCATCCAGCCCTGGATTTCCCGCAGCCAGGGCCAGCGGTCCCCGTCCTGCAGGGGAATGCCCTGGGTCATCGTGTCGATGTTGGACTGGGGGTGGAACTCGTCCGCTTCGGCACAGGCCCAGCCAAGCTGCTGGGAAAGAGCTGCCGCAATGGTGGACTTGCCGGAACCGGCAACGCCCATCACCACCAGGTGCGTGGCTGGATACTGCATATTTTACCTCCGAAGAAGACGCCGTTGGCTAAATGAAGAAAGCTCATTGCGCATCCCACACGGAACTGCGCCGGGAGATAAGGTATCACCATTTCTAACCATAGATACTATCTTTTGGTGTCACAAGTCATACCTTTGGGAATTTGTCGGTACGATTGGAGGGCGCACAGGCGCAGAGGAAAGCAGGAAAGATGTCGACGGCGACACCACCGGACGCGGATGACGCGCACGACGGCGGGGCCTCCCCCGCCATGCATGAACGCGTTCTCGAGGCGGTTGGCGTCGCCATCGCGGCAGGGAGCCTGCCTCCGGGCAGCCGGCTGACCCTTGAGGGCCTGCAGCGGGAGTACGGCATTTCCCGCACCGTTGCACGGGACACCATGAAGGTCCTGGAGTCCATGAACCTGGTGTATTCGCGCCGGCGGGTGGGCATCGTGGTCCAGGAGCGCAGGCTGTGGAATGTCTTCGATCCCAAGCTGGTGCGCTGGCGCCTGGGCTCTGTCCGGCGCGATATTCAGTACAGCAGCCTCACGGAGCTGCGCATCGCCGTCGAGCCCATTGCAGCCGCAGGTGCTGCCCGCCGGGCGAGCGCCGCGGAACGGGCCAAGCTGGTTGCCCTGGCTGCAGAGCTGCGGCGACTGGGTGAGGCCGGCGAACTCGAGGCGTTCCTGGCCGTCGACATCGAGTTCCACTGCCTGCTGCTCCAAAGCTGCGGCAATGAGATGTTCACCGCGTTGGAAGGCATGGTGGCCGAGGTGCTCACCAGCCGGACCCAGCAGGGCCTGATGCCCTTCAAACCGCGGAACGAAGCCTTACAGGCCCACGAGGATGTTGCTGCAGCGGTGGCCCGTGGAGACGCGGTGGGGGCGGAGACCGCCGTCCACCACATCCTGGACGAGGTCCGGAACGCGATGGGCCTGCACTGACTCTTTCGGGATGCCGCGTTAGTGAGTAGCCTGCAATTAGGGGCTCATGCAAAGGGCCCATAGCTGTCATGCAGAAGTATCTGTGAGGTGGAAGATGGCCATCACTGGACATTCACGAATGGGGACCGGCTCAACCGCTGCTCCTGCGGTAGTACCCCGGCGCAAAGGCGCCATGGTGGTCAGCTGGATCACGTCCACTGACCACAAGGTCATCGGGTACATGTACCTGATCACGTCGTTCGTCTTCTTCTGCCTGGCTGGAGTTATGGCCCTGCTGATCCGGGCCGAGCTCTTCGAACCTGGCATGCAGATCCTGCAGACCAAGGAGCAGTACAACCAGCTGTTCACGATGCACGGCACCATGATGCTGCTGATGTTCGCCACCCCGCTGTTCGCCGGCTTCGGCAATGTCATCATGCCGCTGCAGATCGGCGCCCCCGACGTCGCCTTCCCGCGACTGAACGCCCTGGCCTTCTGGTTCTTCCTCTTCGGCTCCACCATCGCCGTCTCGGGCTTCATCACCCCGCAGGGCGCTGCGGCGTTCGGCTGGTTCGCCTACGCGCCATTGAACAACACCACATTCACTCCCGGCGTCGGCGGTGACTTGTGGGTCTTCGGCCTGGCACTGTCCGGATTCGGCACCATCCTGGGCGCCGTCAACTTCATCACCACCATCATCTGCATGCGCGCCCCCGGCCTGACCATGTGGCGGATGCCCATCTTCACCTGGAACACGCTGGTCACGGCCATCCTGGTGATCATGGCCTTCCCGCCGCTCGCCGCAGCACTGTTTGCCCTGGGGGCGGACCGTAAGTTCGGTGCCCACATCTATGATCCGGAGAACGGCGGCGCGGTTCTGTGGCAGCACCTGTTCTGGTTCTTCGGACACCCCGAGGTGTACATCATTGCGCTGCCGTTCTTCGGCATTGTGTCCGAGATCTTCCCGGTCTTCAGCCGCAAGCCGATCTTCGGCTACAAGGGCCTTGTCTACGCGACCATCGCCATTGCAGCCCTGTCCATGACCGTGTGGGCACACCACATGTACGTGACCGGTTCGGTACTGCTGCCGTTCTTCGCCTTCATGACCATGCTCATCGCCGTACCTACCGGCGTGAAATTCTTCAACTGGATCGGCACCATGTGGGGCGGATCCCTCACCTTCGAAACCCCCATGCTCTGGAGCCTCGGTTTCCTCATCACGTTCCTCTTCGGCGGCCTGACCGGGATCATCCTCTCCTCCCCGCCGCTGGACTTCCACGTCTCCGATTCGTACTTTGTCGTGGCGCACTTCCACTACGTGGTGTTCGGCACCGTGGTGTTCGCGATGTTCGCAGGCTTCTACTTCTGGTGGCCAAAATTCACCGGCAAAATGCTCAACGAGCGCCTCGGAAAGATCCACTTCTGGATGCTGTTCCTGGGATTCCACGGAACCTTCCTGATCCAGCACTGGCTAGGGGTCATGGGCATGCCCCGCCGCTACGCCGACTACCTGGTGGAGGACAACTTCGCCTGGATGAACCAGTTCTCCACCATCTCGTCATACCTTCTCGGCGCCTCGATGATTCCGTTCTTCTGGAACGTCTACATCACGTGGCGCAGCTCAGAGCGCGTTGAGGTGGATGACCCGTGGGGCTTCGGCGCCTCGCTCGAATGGGCCACGTCCTGCCCGCCGCCGCGCCACAACTTCACGTCCCTGCCCCGGATCCGTTCAGAGCGTCCCGCCCTGGACCTCCACCATCCGGAGCTCAGCGTTCGCGCGCACGAAACCACGCACAGCCCGGCCGCGGCCGCCCTGGGTGCTGCGGATATCGGCGAAAAGGACGTACGCAATCCGAACCCGGACGAGTGACCGGGGATTGAGCCTGCCAACCTCCGGTGGTTGAGCCTGTAGAAACCTAAACCAAGCGGCCCACAGCCTGGACCGCCAGCAGGAACTTCACGCCGCCGTCGGTTAGCAGTGCCCTGTCAAGAGGCCCCACTTTGGGCGCCGTCAGGTGCAGGCACTCGAAGTTCAGACGCACCACGCGGTTGATGTCGCTGACCCACTCGTCCGGGATGGGATGGCCGGACCGGGTGACAAACCCGGTGGCCAGCATGGCGCATCCGCGTGTTCCGGATGCTCCGGGTCCGCGACGATCTGCAGCAGTCGCCGGTAACCGCGGGGCCCGCCGAAGGCCTCCACGGGTCCGCGGTTGGCGCCGTCGACGCACAGCAGTTCCCCGGCCGGAAGGTCCGCTGAACCAAACACCTCCACGTGATGCGTCCAGCTATCGCCAAAGTCGTACTCGTATTCCAGCGCGCTTCCCGGCTTTTGGGCATCCAGCAGTTCGGAAAGGACGACGCCGGAGCCGGCTCTGCGTCCAGATCTTCCGTGAGGTCCTGGGGACCCACAATCTCCCGCGGCTTTCCGGCGCGGTCCTCCCAGCGGATGGCGTAGAGGTGGCTGTTTTCCCAGCCGAACGCGGGAACGGAAAGTTGCATGGAGGCAGTCCTGCAGGGTGCGGCCGGGGATCCGTCATGGTGCAGGCTCAACGGACTCAACTGACTCAACCGCATAGGGTTTGGTGGCCGACCGCCGCAGCGGATGACGCAGGCGCACCTGGTACGGACCGTTCCGGAACGTGGCGCGGGGGTCCAACTGGACAAGCACGAGTGGTTCGTCGCTGGCGGAGTCCAGCCGCACCACCATGCCGTCACGCCGCCCGTCCACCCACAGCGGGGTAGCCGGCTCCACGGCGGTTTCCTTAAAACGTTCCCGATATTCCTGCCCTGCGGCCAGGAAGAGTATCCCATGGGCCAGCCCAATGACTTTCAGCGGGACCACGGCGTCAGGCGGTGGGGGTTCGGGGGTGGGCCGGGCTTGCTGGTGGTATTCCTGCGCAGCTGACGCCCTGGCTGCCTTCGCGTGCCGGTTGCATTCCGCGCACCGGGTTCGCTCCCCCACAGCGGCCAACAGGGTCACTAGCAGTCTTCTGGGGGCGTGGTCCCAGCTGTCGGCCACCACCGGACACCACGCCGCGTGATAGACCGTCCCGTATTTCATCACATAGACCTGGTCATCGCCCAGTACGGGCAGCCCCTCCCGGCGGGCGGCGGGCTCCACCGGCTTGAGCTCGCCGAGGCCTCTGGTCTCTGCCTGGGCGGGGCGGCTGCCGTTGACGAACTTGCGGATGAGCGGACTGAGTTGACGTTTTGGTATTGGCACGAAGTGCGGGCCTCTCTGTGCGGCGGGATGGACTCGATCACCCCCCTGCTTGCCCACTGACTATCTTGAAGGGGTTTCTCGCAAGTTGCCAGTCGGGCGCTTTGAAGCACATCCGGGTTAACAAAAGCAGGGCCGGTCTAATGACCGGCCCTGCTTTGAAAATGAAACCCTAAGGCCCCAGAATCTCTAAAGAATTTAGAGTGCCTGGATGTTGACGGCCTGGGGACCCTTGGGGCCCTGCTCGGTTTCGAAGGAAACCTTCTGGTTCTCTTCGAGTGAGCGGAAGCCGGAAGAGGCGATCGCGGAGTAGTGAGCGAAAACGTCCTGTGAGGAGTCATCGGGGGAAATGAAGCCGAAGCCCTTTTCAGCGTTAAACCATTTGACGGTACCAGTAGCCATTATTTTTGTCCTTCGTGAAGGTGGAGGAAAAGTCCCGACTTTCGGGTCCTCCGGTGTGGGGTGTTCAAAACCGCTACTTCAGAAAGACGCGGACTTTCGACCGCGCGTACTGCCTGAACTACCAACCGCATAAACACAACAACAGGATCAACACTACAGGAGATTTTCCGAACCATTTACCACCGGCCAACGAGACGGGTGGTTGAGCCTCCAGTATCCGGTGGTTGAGCCTGTCGAAACCCAGGCGTACCGTTCTCCCATGGGACCAATTCGGGCCATCCTTCTACCGGGCGCTGTACTCCCCGCCCAGGCCGCCTTCGGCGGACTCATCGCAGCCCTCGGGCCGGATGTCCAGGCAATCGCCAAGGATCTCGAGCTCTACGCGGACGATGGGCCGCCGGCGGACTGGAGCCTGGACACAGAGATCGACGGCGTGCTGCGCGAAGCCGATACCCGGGGATGGGAGACGTTCCATCTGGCGGGCTATTCAGGTGGCGGCGCGGCGGCGCTGGCGTTCGCTGCCAAGCACCCGGGCAGGCTGCTGAGCCTGGCGCTGCTGGAACCTGCCTGGGCCGGGAACTGGGACTGGAGCCCTGCGTACACGGAGCTCCGGAAGATGTACGAGCAGTTGGAAACCCTCCCGCCGGAGCAGTTCATGTCCGCCTTCATGAGGCTGGGAGTTAAGCCCGACGTCGTCCTTCCGCCGCCGCCGGATCCCCCGCCGCCGTGGATGGCCAACCGGCCGGCGGGTATCAGGGCGTTCCTGCGGACCTTCAAAAACTATGACCTGGAGAGGGCGCGTTTGGCTGCCTTTCGCCAGCCCGTCTACTTCGCCTTGGGCGGCCTGAGCAATCCCCATGACTACGGCGATATCGCCAGCCGGCTGTCCAGGGTCTTCTTCCCGGACTTCCATCTGGAAGTGTTCCCCAAGCGCCACCATTTCGATCCGCCACACCGGATCGAGCCCGAGCGGCTGGCTGAATTGCTCCGGCGGCACTGGGAGCGGGCGGTGGTTGAGCCTGTCGAAACCCACGGTGGTTGAGCCTTACGCTCAGACGCAGCGGTTGCTACGCTTGCTACGGAGGTAACCATGGCGACCATTCCACACCGGGAACTGCGCAACCAGAGCAGCAAAATCCTGGAGCGCGTTAAGAACGGCGAAACCATCGACGTCACAAACAACGGCGAGATAGCCGCTACATTGATTCCGCCGTCGGCGTCGCCCTTTGAGCGGTTGCTGCTGGCGGGCCAGGTCCGCCCAGCCGCCAAGGGGCCGGTCGATTTCCAGACGCTGCCGCGCGTCCCGTCAGAAGCCGGCACTGCTGAGATCCTGGCTGACCTCCGCGGGGACCGGTGATCATCTACCTGGACACGTCGGCTGTCCTCAAGCTTGTGGTCGAAGAGCCAGAATCATCCGCGGCCGCCCATTACCTCTCAACCGCGGCAGCCCAGGGCCACCAGCTGGTGGCTTCGATGCTCCTCTATACGGAACTTCATTGCGCGGCCCATCGCCGCGGATTTCCCGGCGAGCCAGTCAATACGGTCCTGGGAGCCATCAACCTGGTCGATGTTGCCCGTTCGGACCTTATGTACGCGGCGGCCCTGCCCGGCATGCTGCGAAGCGCCGACGCCATACATCTGGCCGCAGCCATCCGGCTGCAGTCCGACGTAATGGTGGCGTATGACGCCGAGCTCCGGGCTGCTGCCGTCGATGCGGGCATCAACGTCCTGTCCCCCGGCGGTTGAGTGCGCCTGGCGGTTGAGCTTGTCGAAACCCTGGATCTCGACAGGCTCGATCACCGGGCTTCCGGATCTCGACAGGCTCGATCACCGGGGACGACAAGTTCGATCACTGTCACCGTCCCCGTGTAGCTTAGGAATAACAGCACCCTGCATGAGGACGCCATGGATTTCTACGCCATCAACGCACTGCGTGAGAACCACGCAGGGTGGTCCCTGCTCCGCGCACAGAACGCCCCGTTGGCCGTCAGCTTCTTCATCAAGGCCTTCACCGGACCCAACCAACGGGACATCGGCCGGCAGGAGCTCATTGACCACCTTGATGATGTCCTGTTCGGCCTCCGTGAAGTCTTCGGCGAGGACAAGTATCCTAGGCCGGCCGGTGAGTACCTGGATGAGTGGGCGGCCCCGGAACGTGCCTGGCTGCGGAAATACTACGTCCCCGGCCAGGACGAGCCGCGCTACGATCTCACCGCCGCCGCCGAGGACGTGGTCCGCTGGGTGGAGAGCCTGAGCGGGCGGGACTTCGTGGCCACCCAGTCCAGGCTGACCAGCATCTTCGCCGTGCTGAAGGCCCTGGTCCAGCAGTCCGAGACCGACCCGGAGGTAAGGCTCGCCGAGCTCCAGCGCCAGCGGGACGGGATCGACGCCGAGATGCAACGGATCAAGGACGGCAACATCCGCGTGATGACTGCGCCGGAAGCCCTGGACCACTTCCAGCAGCTGACCACCCTGGCCAAGGACCTGCTCTCCGATTTCCGTGAGGTGGAGCAGAATTTCCGGAAGTTGGACCGGCAGGTCCGTGAACAGATCGCCACGTGGGACGGCACCCAGGGCGAGCTCCTTGCCTCGATCTTCGCCAACCAGCAGGACATCAGCGGTTCCCTCCAGGGCCGAACGTTCCAGGGCTTCTGGGACTACCTGATGTCCCCGCAGCTGCGCACCGAACTGCGGGACCTGCTGCAGCGGGCCACACAGATCGACGCCCTCGCCAAACTGGACAACCTGCACACCGTGACCAATCTGCACCAGGACTGGCTACCCGCCGTCGAGCAGACCCAGGCCACTGTCCGGCAGCTCTCGCAGCAGATGCGCCGGCTCCTGGACGACAAGGTGTTCCTGGAAAACAAGCGCATCATGCAGCTGGTCAGGAGCATCGAATCCGGCGCGCTGGGCACCCGGGAGGTGCCGCCGTCGGGCGTCTTTATGGAGATCGCGGCTCAGTCCGTCGAGGTCGCGCTTCCCTTCGAACGGCCGCTGTATGAGCCGAGCCGGCGCATCATGGTGGACGACGTCGTGGTGGCGGCAAATGATGCAGAAGTGGATGCCGGCGCCCTCTTCAGCCAGTTCCATGTGGACACGGAGCGGCTGAAGTCCAATATCGACGACGTCCTGGCCGGCGCCGAGCAGGCCACTCTTGGCGAAGTAGCGGCCGCGCACCCTCTGTCGCAGGGACTGGCGGAGATCGTGGCCTACTACCAGCTCGCCACCGAATCGGACTGGGCCTCCATCAACCCGGACGAGTCACAGCAATTGTCCTGGCAGCTCCCGGACGGCAGCATCCGGGAAGCCACCGTCGAACAGATCATCTTCGTGAGGCCGGCATGACCACCACAGACGCAGCCGAAACACACACGCCGGAGGAACTTCCCGGGGTCGTCACCAAGCTCTTCAAAGGCGTGGTGTACGCCGAGACGGACGAGAAGATCTGGCAGTCGCTGCTGGGCCTGTCCTCCCATGTCCGCGACTACGTGGCCGTCCTGGGCCTTGACCTGATCCTGGACGAGTCCGAGGGCTACGCGTTCCTGAAATCCCGCGAGGACCCGGACGGCACGCTGCCGCGGCTGATCCCCCGCCGCCCGCTCACCTTCAACGTCAGCCTCCTCCTGGCGCTGCTCCGCGGCCGGATGCTCGAATTCGACACCAACAGCAGCGAACTGCGCCTGATCATGACCGAGCAGGACATCGCGGACATGGTGGCCGTTTTCCTGCCCGAATCCAGCAACGAGGCGCGGATCCTGGACCAGCTCGGCACCAACATCAAGAAGGTGGTGGAGCTGGGCTTCCTGCGGAAACTGCGCGGCCAGGCGGGCACGTACGAGGTCGCCCGGATCCTGAAGGCCTACGTGGATGCCCAGTGGCTGGAGGAATTCGACGCGCGGCTGGCCGACTACCGCGCCTCGCTCAGCGGAGCCGTCACCGGCAGTAAGGAAGAGGACCGCGCATGACCACCGAGACGGCCACCGCCATTAAGGGCGCCACTGACCAGCAGGAGATGCTGTTCAGCCTCGATGAAAAAGCGGACGACGCCGGTACTCCCCCGGGCTTCCGGCTGCACCGTCTGGAGCTGCTCAACTGGGGCACGTTCCACCAGGAGGTGCGGACGTTCCGGCTGGACGGTTCGAACAGCCTGCTGACCGGCGACATCGGCTCCGGGAAGTCGACAGTGGTGGATGCGATCACCACCCTGCTGCTGCCGGCCAACAGGATCGAGTACAACAAGGCCGCGGGTGCGCAGAAGAAGGAACGCACCCTGATGTCGTATGTGCGGGGTTTCCACAAGAGCACCCGGAGCGCCGGCGGCGAGTACTCCAAGCCCGTTGCGCTGCGCGGCACCGGCAAGCTCACCGTGGTCCTGGGCGTCTTCCACAACGCCGTCCTGGGCAAGTCAATCACTCTGGCCATCACCCTCTGGGCCACCCAGGAAGCCGGCCAGCCGAACCGCTTCTACTCGCTGGTGGAGGGCGAGCAGTCCATCGCCGGGGACTTCGCCAACTTCGGCCAGGACCCCGCGAAGCTGAAGAAGCAGCTCCGGGCCGCGGGGGCGTCCATCCATGAAACCTTCGAGCCCTACGCGGCGGCGTTCAAGCGGCAGTTCGGCATCAGCGGCAATCAGGCCATGGAGCTGTTCCACCGCACGGTGTCCATGAAGCAGGTGGAGAACATCACCAACTTCGTGCGCACCAACATGCTCGAGGAAGACGACGTCGAAGCCCGGATCGGCAACCTCATCCACCACTTCGACGACCTGAAAAAAGCCCACGACGCCGTCCTCCGCGCCAAGGACCAGATCGCCCTGCTCACCCCCATCACCGAGGGCGCGGCCCAGCACACCGCCCTGAGCCGGG
Organism: Pseudarthrobacter raffinosi; assembly: GCF_023913835.1. NCBI lineage: Bacteria > Bacillati > Actinomycetota > Actinomycetes > Micrococcales > Micrococcaceae > Pseudarthrobacter > Pseudarthrobacter raffinosi. The sequence goes on from NZ_JAMXBG010000001.1 coordinate 83,686, forward strand.
ACGATGAATTCGCCCGCCAACAGCGGGACCAGCTGCACCCGTGGTTCACGGACCGGAAGCTGCAGCTGAGCATCGAGCACCAGACGGAACTGCAGAACACCGGCCTGCGGCTGCAGGAGGACAGCGGCAAGCTGGCCACCGAAATCACCCAGCTCCGCCTCGACCTGGCCGCCGTCAAGGAAGACATCCGCAGCAACGGCGGCGGCCGGCTGGCCGCCATCGAGGCCGAGGCCGCACGGCTGGGCGAAGAGTCCCGGTCCCAGCGGGTGCGCTTCGAAAAGTACGCCGAAGCTGCCGCGGACCTCGGTCTTCAGGCCCCGGCCGACCGCGTCCAGTTCGACGCCAACCGGGCCCGGCTGGCCGACGTCGAAAAGGAACTGGCCGCCGCAGCAAACGACGTGCAGGATAGCCGCACCGAACTGACCATGACGCGCACGGTGCTCACCGGACGCGCCACCGACATCGCCGCGGAGCTGACCAGCCTGCAGGCGCGCCCCAACCTGCTGCCGCGCCCCCAGGTGGAGCTCCGCCGTCGGCTCTGCGACGGGACCGGCATCCAGGAATCTGACCTGCCGTACGCCGGCGAGCTGCTGCGCGTCCGCGACGGCGAAGCGGCCTGGGAAGGCGCCGCCGAACGCACCCTGCGCGGCTTTGCGCTGTCGCTGCTGGTGCCGTCGGAGCACTACGCGGCGGTGAGCGGCTGGGTGGATGGCAACAACCTGCGCGGCCGGCTGGTGTACCTGAAGATCGGCGAATCGTACGCTCCGAAGCCGGCCGAGGCGGGCACGCTGGGGGCGAAGATCGCCATCAAGCAGGGGACGCCGTTCCGCAATTTCCTGCTGGATGAGCTCAGCAGCCGCTTCGACTATTTCTGCTGCGACACCCTGGAGGACTTCCGCCGCCGCTCCAAGGCCCTCACCGCCAACGGCCAGCTCAAGGGCGGCCGCGGCCGGCACGAGAAGGATGACCGGCAGGACCTGTCTGACCGCCGGAACTATGTCCTGGGCTGGGACAACCTGGACAAGATCAGCCGTTTCCGCGCCGAACAGGACGAGGTCCAGGGCCAGCTCAGCGTGGTGGCTGGCCAGCTGTCCCGGGTCAACGAATCCCTGGGCGCCATCGGCCGGCAGAACCAGCAGCTGGGCATCATCGGGGCGGTCTCGGACTTCGCCGAGCTCAGCTGGCAGCTCACCGCACGCCGCATCGAGGAGCTCAAGGCAGAAAAGGCCCAGCTGGAGTCCACCAGCGACGTGCTGCGGCAGCTGACGGCGAAGGAAGCCGAGCTCACCGGAAAACTGGAACGACTGCAGGTGCGGGCCGATGACATCCAGCGCCGGATCGGCTCCAACGAGGGCGCGGCCAAGGACATCGTCGAGGCGATCGAGGACTGCCGCAGCGTCCTGAACGAGACCCCGTTGACGGACGACGGCGGCGTGCTGTCCGCCGTCGCCCGGCTCGCCGCCGCGGAACTCGCCGGCAAACCGCTCACCTACAAGAACACCGGCACCGTGGAAAGTGCGGTCCGGTCCGGGCTGACCGACACCATCGACGCGCTGTCCAAGCAGATCGCCCGGGCCGCCGAGAAGACTGTCCGGCTGATGGCCGAGTTCCGGAACAAGTACCCGAACGAGACCACGGAGATCGACGCCGCCCTCGAGTCGGCCGGCGACTTCGGCAAACTGCTGGAGCAGCTGGTCAGCAACGATCTCCCGCGCTTCGAGGCCCACTTCAAGGAGTCGCTGAACCAGAACACCATCCACGAGGTGGTGGCGTTCAACGCGTTCCTGGACAGCCGCCGCCAGGACATCGTCAACCGGATCGGCGAAATCAACCTCTCCCTGGCCGGGATCGAGTACAACGCCGGCCGGCACATCCAGCTGGAGCACCAGAACAGCACCGACCTGGACGTGCGGCAGTTCGGCATGGACCTGCGCGCCTGTTCGGAGGGGACAATCGGCGACGACGACCAGTACTCGGAGCAGAAGTACCTGCAGGTGGCGCGCCTGATCGAGCGGTTCCGGGGCCGCGACGGCTACACCACCCTCGACGAGCGCTGGACCGCCAAGGTCACGGATGTCCGGAACTGGTTCACGTTTTCCGCCTCGGAGAAGTGGACCGAAACCGGCGAGGAGTTTGAGCACTTCACGGACTCGGGCGGCAAGTCCGGCGGCCAGAAGGAGAAGCTCGCCTACACCATCCTCGCGGCCGCCCTGGCCTTTCAGTTCGGGCTGGCGTCCGGCAAGAGTGCGGGCAAGAACGCGGGGAGCGGGCGGAGCTTCCGGTTTGTCGTCATCGATGAGGCGTTCGGCCGCGGCTCAGACGAGTCCGCCCGGTACGGGCTGGAGCTGTTCCAGCGGATGAAGCTGCAGCTGCTGATCGTCACGCCCCTGCAGAAGATCCACGTCATCGAGCCTTTTGTGTCCCATGTGGGTTTCGTGGCCAACACCAACGGCGACGATTCGCAGCTGCGGAACATGACCATCCAGGAGTACCGGGACGAGCGGGACCGGCGTGCCGGCTGACGCACGCGGTCTCGGCTGGACCACGCTGGCAGACCTGCGGGCGCAGTCGAGGAAGGCCTGGGGCAGCGGGGCGCTGCTGCGAGAGGTGCTGGAACCCGGCGGACTGTACCCCCGCCGTCGTCCGTTGAAGCGTCCGACGGCGGTGGCTCTCTTACGCGATTATGCGGCGGCCCGCGCGTGGGCGGCTGAGCTGGCTGCCGCCGTCGGGCATTTCAGCCTGGAAACCGCGGAGGTGGGCCGCACCACGGTGGGGGCCAACCAGCTGCCCGCCGCGGCGGTGTTCGCGTCCGTGGAGGACGAGATCGCTTTTACAGGCAGGATGAAGGACGCCGCCCGGTTTGTGGAGCTTGCCGGCGGGTTGTCAGCACTGGATCCTGCGTTCCGCGGGTGGGCGCTGAAGCGGCCGTTGAAGCTTTTGGAGCTCGGGGCTGATGTGCTGACGGCTGCCCGGGTGGCGCTCTGGCTGCGGGACCACCCCGAGCCGGGGTTCTACGTCCGGCAGCTGAGCCTGGCCGGCGTGCACACCAAGTTCATCGAGAACCACCGGGCTGTTGTTGGCGAGCTGGCATCGGAGCTGCGGGCGGACGTTGTTGATGTTTCAGATGCCAAGGAGGACGGGGGCCTGGCTGAGACCCCGGCCGCGCCCGGTTCGTTGCTCGGCTTGACCCCGGCCCGGACGCCGGCGGCGCGCTTTGCTGCGGCGCACGGCTTCCTGCATCCGCCCGAGCTGGTCCGGTTCCGCCTTCTGGATCCCGGCATGCAGCTGCTTGGCCAGGCGCGGGACCTGACCGTCACCGCGGAGGCGTTCAGCACCCTGCAGCTGCCCACCAGCACAGTGATGATCACCGAGAACCTGGTCAACTTCCTGGCCGTCCCGGAGCGCCCGGACGCGCTGGCCGTCTATGGGGGCGGTTATGGGTTCTCATCGCTGCGGGATGCCGGGTGGCTGCGGAACTGCGAGGTCCTCTACTGGGGCGACCTGGACACCCATGGGTTCCGGATCCTCGACCAGCTCCGCGCGGTCCACCCGCACGTGGTGAGCCTGCTGATGGACGAAGCCACGCTGCTGGCCCACCGCGATGCCTGGGGCAGTGAGCCGTCGCCGTCGAAAGCTGTGTTGACCCGGTTGACCGCCGAGGAGTCGGCGCTCTACGACGGGCTCCGCAGCGACGCCTACGGTATTGCGGTCAGGCTGGAGCAGGAGCTGATCCGCTGGAACTGGGCGCTGGAGCGGCTCGATATCAGTCGCTGAGACTGCTCACGGTGACTTCAAATTCTTCCACCGCAACGATCTGCGTTTTTTCCGCCTCGCTGTTCTCCTTGCGGATCTTGTTTGCTTCCTGCCGGCTGGCAGTCATCGCTTCCTCGGTATCCCAAAGCGTGATGGAGATGGCCTTGTCTATTTCTTTCCCGCTCAGGTAGTAGATTCCCTTGCAGCCGGGGATCTGACGCACCCTGCTGACGATGTCTTCCGTAGGGGTGTCTGAGACCGTCTCGGGGCCGGTCTTGTACGTGCTGACTCTAGCGAACATCGGTTTTTCCTCCCGTAGTCACTGCGCGGAACCGCTGGCCGGCTCCCCGTTGCGACACAGGGAACCAGTCCGTGCGGCAGGAACCTGGTGTTGCCATCCGTAGCAGATGTCCTCCGGATGGCGGTTCCTTCCATTAGTAAGGACCGGCCAAGGTCCAAAAGCAAGGCCCTGAAACTGGCCAGCTATGACTGCTGGCAGTGCGGCGGGTGACAGGAGTAATCTCTCTTGCTTAGGGACGGGGGTTTAACCCGTTCCCGACCAAGGGGACCGGCCCTCACCCCGGAAGGGTGGAAGCTCAAATGAGAACCAAAGCGCTCGCCGTCGGCGTCATCGTAGCCGCCTCATCAGTCATGTTTGCCCCGAGCGCGCTGGCGTTCGAGCCTTCAGCGGACCCCCAGGATAAATTCAGCTGTCCCGGAGGCAATCCCGTCGCCGGACACCCGGGATTCCCCGGAATCGTGACGGGCGTTGAGAAGTCGTTTGTAAATACCGATGCCACTGCCGCGGCCGCGTGGTCAGCAACGGTCCTGTTCGATGGCCCGCTGGCCGTCTGCTGAGCGGCCCAAGTCCATCCCGGCGACAAAGACCCCCGTCCGGAACTTTCCGGACGGGGGTCCTTTACTGGAGTCCACCGGGTTGAGCCCCGCGAGAGACCTCACATCAAATAGTTTTCCCAACAAGCCATCCACACTGCGATGCGGCCCCGAACAGCAGGTATAACCCGTTGGTTCAGCAGGTCAGCACTACCCGCTGATTCAAAAAATGCACTCAGGAGAACATCATGGCTACACACACCCACACCGGCACAACAGCCCGCACCAACGTCCAGAAGGCATCGATGCTTGTCGGCGCCGTGTTCCTGCTGGTCGGCATCCTAGGCTTCGTCCCGGGCATCACCGGCAACTTCGACCAGCTGCACTTCGCCGGCCACGAATCCGAAGCCATGCTGCTGGGCCTCTTCCAGGTCTCGGTACTCCACAACATCGTCCACCTGCTCTTCGGCGCAGCAGGAATCGCCCTGGCCAAAACCGCCACCGGCGCCAAATCCTTCCTCCTCTACGGCGGCATCATCTACCTGGTCCTGTTCGTCTACGGACTGATCGTCCCCCAGGAATCAGCCGGCAACTTCGTACCCCTGAACGGCTTCGACAACGGCCTGCACCTCCTCCTCGGCGTCGGCATGATCGCACTGGCCCTCATCCTCACCAAGGGCCATACCAAGGCACACGCCTAACCCAAACCCACACGCATGACAATGGCCCCGGCCGCAGCTTCCCGCTGCTGCCGGGGCCCTTGGCGTTTCCGGCATCATGACCTCGAACCCCCACGGTTGAGCCTGCCGAACGGCTGCGGCGGCTGCCGGTCCGCACACACCCTTTCGGGGGTAAGGCGGGCCTGTCTGAGCAATAAATCCCCGCTCAGGCTCCGGATGCGCTCAGTTCTCCGGGGAGTTCTTCCAGGGAAGCGACGGTGTAATCGGGTGCGGTGAAATAGCCAGGGTAGCTTCCGCCGGTCCGGTTGATCCATGCAGTGCCGAGACCGGCCTGGGCTGCGCCGTGGATGTCCCAGGGGTGCACGGCCACGAGCAGCATCTGCTCGGGAGCCACCGCGCAGACCCCGGCGGCGTAGTCGTAAGCGGCCCGGGCAGGCTTCCATCCCCGGGCATCCTCCACGGAAAGCAGCCGTTCAAACTGGTCCCGTATCCCTGCCGGGCCGAAGAGTTTTTCCGCGACCTGGGTGGAGCCGTTGGTCAGGGTCACCAGCCGGTATCCCGCTGTCCGCAGTGCCCGGACGCCTTCCGGAACGTCGGGGTGCAGGCCGAGCCCGGCCATTCCTGCCCTGACATGTTCCACCGCCCGGTCCAGGTCCGTGCCGATGCCCGCATTGGCGAGCAGCCCGCGCAGAGCCTCTGCACCGATCTCGGCGAAGGCGCCGTTGCCGCCGGCGGCAGTGAGGGCGAAACCGTCGCGAAGCAGCGTAGCGAACCAGAGTTTCGCCAACTGGGCAGGGGCGCCGACTTCGGCAAAGCGGTCCCCCATCGGTGACATGTCCGAAAGCGTTTCGTTAACGTCAAAAACAATGACTGACGGGGCGCTGTTCATGAGTTCTCCTTCATCTTCACGGTCTTGTGGTTTACGAGGCGCAGCAGGAGAGCCGCGAGACGTCCGTAGTGTAGGTCTGCGCGGCAATTTTCAGGCCTTCTGCCATGGTCAGGTACGGCGCCCACAGGTGGGCGACGTGGTCCACGCTCAGGCCGCCTTCCAGGATATAGACGCCCGCAGCGGCCAGGTCTCCTGCTTCCTTGGCCACCGCCGTGATTCCCACGATCCTGCCGGTCGCTTTCTCGGCGACAATCTTGATGAAGCCGCGGGTGTCTCGGTTGACCAGGGCGCGCGGGACGTATTCCAGCGGCAGCACCCTGCACTCGCACGCGATCCCGGCCTGGTTGGCCTGCCGGTCGGTCATGCCCACCGCGGCGAGCGCGGGGCTGGTGAAGGCGACCCGCGGAAGATGCCGGTAATCGATTTTCCGTGACCCGGCGGTGAAGGCGTTCTCGACGGCAAGGGCCCCGTGCGCCGCGGCGACGTAGACGAACTCCCGGTGGCCTGTGACGTCCCCGGCAGCCCAGATGCGGGGATGGTTGGTTGCCAGTGTGTCATCAACCAGGATCTCGCCGTTCGCCCCGAGAACGACGCCGACTCCCGGCAGGTTCAGCCCGGCCGTGACAGGGCGCCGGCCGGTGGCCACGAGCAGATGCGTGCCTTTGAACTCCCTGGTGCCCCCCGCAACGGTGGCCGTGACGCTCACCGTACCTCCGGCGTCGCGCGCTACCTTTTCCGGTACGGCACGCCGGACCACCCGGATGCCTTCATCCGCGAAAACCTCCGCCAGGGCCTGTCCGGCTTCGGGTTCCTCAGTGGAGGCCAGCCGGGAGCGGACCAGCATGGTCACCTTCGAGCCGAGCCGGGCGAACAGCTGCGCCTGTTCCAGCGCCACGAAGCCTCCACCAATCACCAGCAGGGACTCGGGGACCTCGGTGAGATCCATCGCCGTGGTTGAGGTCAGGTATCCCGTTTCTTCGAGGCCGTCCACCGCCGGTGCCCACGGCGAGGATCCGGTGGCCACCACGTAGTGGGCGGCGCGGATCCGTTTCGGCTGCCCGTCGGGAAGGGCGATGTCCAGCAGCGGATCGTCCGCGCTGCCGGTAAACGAGGCATGGCCCTGGTGCAGATCCCAGCCGTAGTCCGCGATCAGGTCCAGATACTTCTCTGCGCGCATCCCCTCCACCAAATCCTGTTTTCCGGCCGCCAGTGCTGGCATGTCCACCGGCATGTCCACGGCGGGCAGGCCCGGGAACCGTCCCGCGTCCAGGGCCGTGTGGCGGGCCTCTGCCGCGGCAAGCAGGGCCTTGGAGGGAACGCAGCCGGTGTTCACGCACGTCCCGCCGACCGTGCCGCGTTCCACCATGGCCACGCGCTTGCCCAGCCCGCTGGCCCGTATCGCGGCAGCAAATGCCGCGCCGCCTGACCCGATCACAGCCAGGTCATACTCTTCTTCGGCAGTTTCAGTCATGGTGGCCTCCAAGGGGCGGGATGAAGCGGGACGCTTCCGCGTCGGTCCTGTCCTGACCCATTCTTGCCCCTTTTCCGATAGGGGAAGGTCAAGCTCCGCTCCCACGGCGAGGTCCGCAGTAAAGACTCGGGGCTCAGCCTTGCCCCGATCAACGAAATCCTGCGGATCCACGACGCCGATGGCGGCCTAGCGCAGCGGATCCGCAGCCTCCAGGTCCGTGAGCCGGGCAGCGAGTTCGGTGAGGTCGGGGATGGTTGGGCAGGCCTGCCAGGCCATCATGCATCGCCTGGCGGGTCGGGACCTCTTCGGCTTCACGGCGGCCCGTGATGTCCTCGAGTTGGGCGACCAGGTACAGGGGCGCCCCATGGCCATCGGCGACCACCGCGCTTGTCATCGATGTCCACACAATGTGTCCGTCGGAGTGGAGAACCGCCGGGAATCTGCGTACGAGGTGACTTCGCCGGCCAACATCTGCGCCAACCGGTGCTGCGCCGCGGGCCGGTCTTCGGGCACCGTCAAATCCAGAACGTTACCCGACGCCAGCTCGGAGGGCGCCCGTCCCAGCAGGGTGCAGAACGCGGAATTGGCCCGCAGCACCTTTCCGGGAGCCTCCGGGTCCAGGCCGATCAGCGCGATCCCGATAGGGGCGTGTTCGAAGGCCAGCCGGAAGCGTTTCTCGCTCCGCTCAAGCTCCGCTGCCCCCTGCTGGCGTACAGCATTCAGCGCGGCTGCGGCCTCACGCTCCGTCAGGCGCTGCCGCTCGATCAGATCTTCGAAAATCACCGGCCCGGCCAACATTGACGCGTATGCCCGGCGCAGCGTCCAGTAGTAGAGACCGATTCCTGCCGTCAACACATCCCATAACGCGTCATGCCAGGAGATCTCTTCCCTGGCAGCTATGCCCTCGGCGGCATCCACCCCATCAGAGGCAGCAGCGGATGTACGGCGTGCAGGCCGTGCCCGATCGCGCAAGTAAAGAAAATCGCCGCAGTAGCGGCCCCAACCGGTTCCGGCGCACCTGCCCGGCCCGGGCCAATGGCACAATGATCGCCCCCGAGATTGCCAGATAAGACATAGCAACCATCGCGTTGGCCGCCAATGAAAGCCACCACCAGTCCATCAAAGATCCCCCTGCACCCTCGACGGAAGCACGTGCTTTCAGGTTCCGCAGTTCTCCTGATACTGGCTGCCGGGCGCTTTCCCGCCAACCCCCGCCCGGACCCGGCCCCTCGTGAGGTGCCTGTCCTGGGGCGGGGATCGATCGCCGCCGAGTGCAGGAGCGTCAGGCGCGCGCCTGGCCCTCCCGCTAAATGCAGCTGGGCTGGTAGGCAGGGTCTGCCGGGCCGGACGCCTGGCCCAGTGCGTGCGCCACGATCTGGTGCACCACGGGGTCGTTGGGCGTCTGGTCATGTTCGAAGAGATCGGTCGGGCACTTGTCCTGGATGGTGATGTTGGTGACCTGCCGTGCCGGCCCGTCAAGGAACTGGCTGTTGTAGGGAATGACCACTTCGTCATAGACCGTGGAGATGACCGTGTAGGAAGGACCGGCAACGGTGTCGCCGATGGAGTTCAGCTTCTGGATGAAGGCCGATCCCGCCTGCTGGTCGGCGCAGGCGGCACAACCCAGGGCGGTGTAGTCCGGGTCCTCGATGAAGCCCGGCGGCGGGACGATCACGCCTTCCGTTCCGTGGTTGGAGGGGGCGATGCCGATGAGCTGGTGGACGTACTTGGCCCCGCCGAGGAAGCCCATGTAGTAGCGGGGCATCATGCCGCCCTGGCTGTGGCCCACCAGGTCCACCTTCTTGGCGCCGGTGGCGGCACGGACCGCGTCCACGAACGGGGAGAGTTCCTGCGCGGACTCGGCCACCGGCGCGGTGGCATACACGCCGTTCGTCTCACCATAGTTGAGGGCAAAAACGCAGAACCCGGCGCTCTTGAGGTACGGCGAGAGGGTGGACCAGTTCTTCTCCATGCTCTCGAACGTTCCCGGTACCAGGATGACCGGATACGGATGCTCGGCGGTTGGCTTGCAGGACCAGTCGTTGGCCCCCGGCGGGGAAATCTCGATCGCCTGGGCGGGAGCCGCAGCCAAGGAAGTGACGAGGACGGCGGCAGCGGCAACGGACAGGGCCCGGGTAACGAATGACATGGAAACCTCTTTGTTCATGTGCCAACAGGGGCGGCCGGTAGCGATGGTTCTGAGTGTTGATCAGGTACCGGCCGAGTTTTTCCATGCTACGCAGCACACCCGTCGTTGCGGAGCCGGGTTGCACAGACGTGCGCCAAAAAAGCCTTACGAAGCGGTGCGCTCTCCGCCGAGGCCAAAACCCTCAAACCCAGCGTTGTTACTGGTGGGTAGCGCATGCGTCGGCGCCGGGACTGAGAAAACCCGTCAGAGCTGCTGCACAAATGTGCACTGCGTGCGGAAAATAGCGCCAGCCGGGGGCTATGACCGGTGAACCCATAAGGGTTATAAATGTGATCCGTAGGGAACTTTGTGGTCACTATTATGATCATTAATCGTCTCAAAGAATTCGCTCCCGGAGGGTTTCTAAAACCCCACCCAGCGCTGGGACATCCTGGGCAAGCAGGTTCAAAGCCACCCGCGCCTTGTCCAACAAGCGCGTCACACCGGTAGGCTGGGAATTCCCAGACCACGAAGCGAGGCATAACGTGCACGAGGACGCCGTCCGGTTCCTATCCCAGCCGGTGCAGGCCCAGCCCGGCTCACCCCTCCGCGTGGCGGTGTACTCCCGGATCGCCGAAGCCATCCGCAACGACCTCCTCAAGCCCGGCTCCATGATCCCCACGGAAACCGATCTCGGCGCCGACATGAAAGTCAGCCGCACCGTGGTCCGCGAAGCCCTCATGCTGCTCGAGGAAGACGGGCTCATCCGGGCGAGGCGCGGCGTCGGACGCTTCGTCTCGGACACCCCCCCCCGCATCGGCATCGAACGGATCCGCCCGTTCGAGGAAGTCCTCGGCGGCCCCGGCCAGCACCTCGAAATCAAACGCGTCCTCCGGGAGCGGCAGCCCGCCTCGGAATTCGTCGCCCCCGGCGTCGGCGTCGAGCCCGGCGACGACTGCTGGCTCTGGGAATCCGTCCTGATCCGCGACGGCGAGGCCATCGCCCACCTGCAGGAAAACATCTCCGCCCTGCCCATGAGCCTGGGCAGCAGTTCCGCCGCCGCCGCGCCGCTGGAAATAGAGGACGACGGCGGCAACACCCTGCTTGCCAGCCTCAACAACCGCTTCGGCCGGATCCTCGGGCCTGGCGAGTGCCAGATCAGCCTCAGCCAGGTGGGACCCAGCCGCGCCAAGCTGCTGGACCTCCGGCCGTCGGACCCTGTGCTGGTCCTCACCCAGTACGTCAGATACGGCAACCGGCCCTTTTACCTGGCCAAATGCCTTATCGCCGCCCGCGCCGGGCACCTGTCCGTGATGCAATCCCTCCAGTCCTGACGGCAACCGCGTTCAGGGCTATGGGCAACCGCCGACTGCTTTGCAGGCGTTCACGCGGCCGTGTGCCCAGAGGGTGCCGGTGCCGGTAATCCGCTCCGCAGTGGATTCGATTTTCTTGCGGACTGCGGCATTTTCGGTCCCGGCGGGCGTGCTCCAGACAAGGGCGGCAACACCGGCGACGATGGGTGAGGCCATCGAGGTGCCGCTGGCGATGTCATAACCATGGGAGCGGCCGTTCTGGGTACCGAGGTAGAAATCGTGGTTCGGGAAGGTGGAGTACACGCTGACCCCGGGCGCTGCCACATCCACCCACTTGCCGTAGGTGGAGAAGGAGGCCTTGGCGTCATCGTTGTCCGTTGCCGCGACGGCTATGACGTTGGGGTAGGCGCCAGGATAGATCTTGGCCTGGGTACCGCCATTGCCTGCTGCGGCGACGATCACCGCGCCCCTGATCCAGGCGTCGTTGACGGCAGCTTCCAGGGCCCGGGAGGAAACGCGCTGTCCCAGGCTCATGTTGATGACCTGGGCACCGTTGTCGAGGGCCCAATCGATGCCATTGACAATGCTGGAGGTGGAACCGGACCCGCTGTCGTTGAGGACCTTGCCGTCCAGGATCCGGCAGCCCGGACACACACCCGTGACGCCCACCGCGTCTTTGGTGGCGGCAATAATACCCGCCACATGGGTACCATGGCCGTAATTGTCTTCACCGGTCGCCGCAGTACTGAAGTTGGCGCGTGCATCAACACCAACCTTTGGTGAAATGTCGGGATTGTCGGTGGTGACGCCGGTATCGAGCACGGCGACCTTGATGCTTTTGGTCCGGTCTTCGGTGGCAATCTCCCACGCGTCGACGGCGTCCACGTCGGCGTCGAGCGTACCGCCGGCCACAGTTGCTCCCAACGTGCTGGTAAATTCCTGGCCAGTGTTGTGCAAAGCGTACTGGCGGGGGAAATAGTCGACGTTGGGCTGATCGGTAGCTACCGTTACCACCTCGTCCGGCTCGGCATACTCAACGTTCGGGTTCCGGCTGAGGGCGTCGATGAGTTGCAGTTCCTTACCGGCCGGAACCTTGATGAGGTGGGCCCCGGTGCTGCCAATCCCCGGGCCGTCGCTGAGCCCATGGCGGCGCAGCACGCCGGCGGCCGCGCCATCGTCGCGGAACTTGACCATGATTTGCCCCGCGACGTGCGACGACTCGGGCGCTGCGTTGCCTGGGCCTGCGAAGGTGATGGCGCCGAGCCCCATCATGAGCGCTGCGAAACCGGCGATAACTGTTTTTTTCATGGGGTTATCGTGCACCAACCCGGACCGGCTGGATAGTGCGGCGCGGCAAATCGCCCTACCTAATCACGCAGGTGACGGAACCGCGGAGGCGAGTGCCGCCGTCATACTTTCAGAGAAGGACAGCAGCGTCTCCACCAGGTGCGGGGCGAAATCTGCTTCTAGCGAGAGCACCACGCGGCAACGCGCGCCCGGCTGCTCCGGGTAGTCCCTATAGGAGCCGCGCATGTCGCAGACGGTCTGCCCGCGGCCCGGCCCGGCAGAGGTGTCGACGGCGGCATGCACCACCGGGGCCACCGTCGCCTTAATGCCGCCCACCGCGAGCGCCGCCGCCAGCGGATCATGCATGGCGGAGCAGGGCCGGCCGAAGATGCCCTCATAGAACCGGAAGTAGTAGCCCAGCATGTCGCCGAGGGCCTGCGGGACCGGGTGGTCCGCGGCGAGCAGTTCCTGCCGGTGGCTTTCCTCCAGGACGTTGGCCATGGTGACGTCCAGCGGCACCAGGGTCACGTCCCAGTCGGCGGCCAGCACCAGGGCGGCGGCCTCGGGGTCGTTGAAGATGTTGGCTTCCGCCACCGGGCTAATGTTCCCGGGGGCCAGGGCCGCCCCGCCCATGATGGTGATGTCCTGCACGAGCCGGGGCAGCGCGGGGTCCAGGCGCAGCGCCTCGGCGATGTTGGTCAGCGGGCCGATGGCGAGCACCCGCAGCGTTCCCGGATACTCATGGGCGAGCCGAACCAGCATCTCGGCCGCACTCTCGGACTCCAACGTGGCGGACGCCGTCGTAAGGGAAACCCCGCCGACCCCGTTCTCTCCGTGCACCCACGGCGCCCCGCCGCCAAACTGCCCGGCCAGCGGATCGTGGGCGCCGAGCGCCACGGGAATGTGCGCGTGGCCGGCGAGCTGGAGCAGGTCCAGGGTGTTGCGGGCGCCGACGGCGGCACTGACGTTGCCGCTGACGGTCCCGATGCCAACCACGTCGGCGGTGGGGGCGGCCAGCAGGTAGGCCAGGGCGAGGGCGTCGTCGATTCCGGTGTCGCAGTCCAGGTAGAACGGAAAGGTGTCGGTCATGGCGGTGGTTCTCTTTCGGTAGAGGGGAGTTAGACCGTCTCGCCCTTGGGGGCGGCGACGAAGAGGCTGACGATGAACGCTGCGGCCGTAATGGCCACCGAGATCCAGAGGGCGGTGGTGTACCCGGCGGCGGTGGCCTGGGCGGCGAAGGGTGCCACGAGAACGACGCCGAGGCTCGCCCCGATGCCGAAGGAGGCACCGTTGATGCCGGGCAGGGCAGCCGGGGCTTCCTTGGGTGAGAGCAGCACCGAGAGCCCGTTGATGGCGGTGAGGAAGAAGCCGTTGTAGAAGATGCCCAGGGCCGCAACGGCGATCAGCACCGCGATCTGGTTGTCCGAGAACATGGCGGCTGCGATAGCGCACGCCAGGCTCAGGCCGGTGCCGGCGCGGAGGGTTTTGATCCAGCCGCGCCGGTCGGCGAGCCAGCCGGCGAGGGGTGCGGCGAAGACGCCGATCAGGGCGGCCGGGGTGAGGAACAGCAGCGCGGAAACTGATGCGGTCAGCCCGAAGCCGGCACCGGCGTCCTGGCTGAGGAGCACCACGGTGAAGTTGATGATGGCGAAGATGCCGGCGAGGGTCAGGACGGTTGTGGCGATGACCGGCCAGACTTGGCGGGAGCGCAGGTGGTGGACTGCGATGAGAGGGTTGGTGCGCCGTTTCTCGATGCTCCAGAAGGCGGCGAAGGACGCGATGGTGGCGGCGAGCAGTGCCAGGGTGCTGGGCGCTGTCCAGCCGGCGGCGGATCCGCCGGAGACGAAGTAGGTGATGAACACAAGGAACACGGAGAGGGATCCGGCGCCCCACCAGTCCATGGCGCCGCGCACGCCCCGCGGCCGTCCGGCTGGGACGATCTTGATGATGCAGGCGGCGGCGATGGCGGTGAGGACCAGCACGACCACGAAGATGGAGCGGAAGCCGAGGGTCTCGGCCATGAGCCCGCCCACGTAGCCGTCCACGCCCCCCACTCCGCCGTTGATGGCGGCGATGATGCCCACGGAGGTGCCGAAGACCTTCGCCTGTAGATTCTCGCTGAGCACGATGTAGGCGAGCGCGAACACGGCGCTGGAGACGCCCTGCAGGAACCGGCCGGTGACGAGCAGGGGCAGCGTGGGGGCGGCGATGCAGAGGATGGTGCCGGCGCCCATGATGCCGAGGACCAGGAGCAGGGCGGCGCGGCGGCCGATGAAGTCGCTCCAGCGGCCGATCACGGGCCCGGCGATGGCGCCGGCCAGGAAGAACATGGACTGGACGGGCGCGGCACTGTCGGCGCCCTGGCCGAAGCTCGCGGCGATCTGCGGCAGCGCGGGGGTGACCATGCTGGCGTTGAGCTGGAAGGACAGCACGCCCAGCAGCAGGGTGGAGATCAGCAGGGCGGCGCGGCGGCCGGCGAAGGCGGGCTGTTCCGCGCTGACCGGCGGGGAGGCGGTGACCGGGGTTGGGGTGTTCACATCAAACTCCTTTGTTCGAGCTGGATCGTCCGGAATGGCGATTCGAGTTGTTATACAACCATGTATGACGCACAAGTACAACCATGCCGTAGACTATTTCCTAATCCGGCCGCTTCCGGCTTCCCCTCGAGAGAGACTTTCCATGAGCAATCGACTTCCTGCCGTCACCGTCGTCGGCAGCATCAACCTGGACCTGATCGCCACCGCCGAGAGGCTTCCCACCGCCGGCGAAACCATCGGCGGCGCGGTGCTCTCCGAACAGCCCGGCGGCAAGGGCGCCAACCAGGCCGCAGCAGCAGCCCGCTTGGGCGGGAGCGCCCGCATGGTCGGCGCCGTGGGCAGCGACGCCCAGGGGCAGCGGATGCTGGCCGCGCTGGCGAGCGCCGGCGTCGACACCGCTGACGTCGCGGTCCATCCGGAGGCGACCGGGACGGCACTGATTGTGGTGGACCGCGACGGCGAGAACCAGATTGTCGTCTGCCCGGGCGCCAACTCCAGCCTCTCCCTGGAGGGTGTGGAGTTCGGCCCCGATGAGACGGTGTTGTGCCAGCTGGAGGTGGGCCTGCCCGTGGTACTGGAGGCCGCCAGGCGGTCCGCCGGGTACTTTGTGCTGAACGCCGCACCAGCGATGGACTTGCCGGCCGAGCTGCTGGAACGCTGCGACCTGGTGATCGTCAACGAGAGCGAGTACGCCCTAATCCCCGCCCTCGCCGCGGCCAAGCTGGTGGCCGTGACGTACGGCAAGGACGGCTCCGCGATGTTCGAACACGGGCGGAAGGTGGCCGAAGCCCCGGCCTCTGCCGTGAGCGTGGCGAACACGGTGGGCGCCGGCGACGCGTTCTGTGCTGCCCTGGTCTTGTCCCTGCGACAGGGGCTGGATTACACCCATGCCTTGGCCGTGGCCAACGCTGTGGGAGCGGACGCCGTGGGCCATCCCTCCTCCCAGCCTGATTTGGCACAGCTGGGCCACTATGTTGAGCGGACCGCCGCAACCGACGGTGCGCGGTGAGCGTCGCTTTCAGGCGGGCAGCGCCGTCGGACTTTCCCGAGGTCCGGCGCATCACCCGCGACGCCTACGTGCGGGCTGGACACTTCGCCGCGGACCACCCGTACATGAGCGTGCTGGAGGATGTGGAGCACCGCGCCGAGCATGCTCAGGTGTGGGTGGCGGAGGCGGCCGGTCGGGTGGTGGCGGCGGTGACGCTGACGTTTGCCGGCCAGCCGTACAGCGAGATCGCCGCCGACGGGGAGCTGGAGTTCCGGATGCTGGCCGTTGATCCCGCGGTTCAGGGCGGCGGAATTGGTCGCGTTGTAGTCCGAAGGGTCATTGAACACGCGCAGTCGCTGCCCGCAATCAGGGCGATCAGCATTACGAGCGCGACGTTTATGGGACGGGCACATGCTCTTTACGAATCCCTGGGTTTCCAGAGGGTTCCGAAGCGCGACTGGTACGTGCCCGGCGAGGACGTCCTTCTCTGGGTATTCCGCCTGGAGCTGCAACGATAGTTGCCCGCCGCTTGAGCCTGCCGATCAGGGCAATTCCCCCCGGCCCCGCCGTCCGACCGGTCAGGAACCCCAGGACCCTCTCTCACTTCCCGCACGTTTTCGGGCAACCCTCTCTCACGTTCTGGGAGGAGCTTGCGTGCGCAAACTGAGAGAGGGTTTGGGGAAAACGCGCAGGAAGTGAGAGAGCGTTGGAAGGGGCAACTGGGATCCGGACAGGCTCGATCACCGGACAGGCCCGATCGCCGCAGTCTCCATCACCCCGGCTACTCCCCGCGGGCCCTGGAAAGGTGGTTCGCGGCCGCGATTTCCAGGTGTGTCAGGTCGGACGCCACGGTGACGAATGTGAAGCCCTCCGCGATCCGCTGGCGCGCGATCTCACCGCTCGCTGTGTGAATGGCTGCGATTACGTCGGCGGCCTGTGCTGCCTCGCGGATGGTCACCAGCGCGGCGTTGAACTCCTCGGCCACGTCGGGATCGTTGGGGAACTTGCCGCCCACGGCCAGGCAGAGATCGGACGGGCCGATGTAGACGCCGTCGATTCCGGGCACGGCGCAGATTTCCTTCACGTTCTCCAGGCCCTCAGGCGTCTCGATCATGGCAAGGCACAGCACGGTGGCGTCGGCCTCGGCGGGCACCGGCCCGATCCGGAGCGCGGACCGCATGGGCCCATAGGAGCGCATGCCGTGGGGCGGGTAGCGTACGGCCCGGACTGCGGCGGCGGCTTCCTCGGCGTTGTTGACCAGCGGCACGATCACTCCGGCAGCTCCGGCGTCCAGCGCCTGCCCGATGAAGGCCGCGTTGTTGGACGGGACCCGGACGATTCCGGCAGCCCCGGCGGCATCAATCGCCATCAGGCCGTGCAGCCAGCCGGAATAACCCATCAGCCCGTGCTGGGCGTCGAGGGCCACGTAGTCATAGCCCAGCCGTGCCACGCGCTCGGTGGAGACCGGTGAGTCCAGGACCACCCAGTATCCGACGACGGGCTCATTGGCTCGGGCTTTTGCGGCAAACGATGCGGCAGTCATGGCAGATTCCTCTTCAGTTAGTAAAGGCGTGCAAGTGGGCTAGCGGTTGTAGTTGGGCATGGGCCCGCGGATTTCCGCGGCCACGGCATCACAGGTGGCCACCACATCTTCCGGCAGCGGGCCCTTCGCGGCCGCGGCGATGTTGGTCTGCAGCTGCTCCAGCTTGGAGCCGCCCAGCAGGATGGAGCCCACGCCGGGCTTGCTGAGCAGCCAGCGGAAGGACAGCTCCGGCAACGGCAGGCCCGTGCCGTCGGCAATGACACCGAGCTGGCGGACCGCCTCGAAGAGCCGGGGGTCCCAGTATCGCTGCTTGTACATCTCGGCCAGCCGGGAGCTGCCGAACCGGCCTTCGGTGGGTGATTGCGCAAAGGTGTGTTTGCCGGTGAGGAGCCCGCCGCCGAGCGGGTTGTAGACCATGGTCAGCAGCCCGGTGTGCTGGGCGAATTCCAGGTATTCGTCCTCGATCCGCGTGGCCAGCAGGTTGTACAGCTGCTGCGCCACCACCGGCCGCGGCACCCCGGAGCTGTCGGCTGCCGCGTTCAGCTCGCTGACTTGCCAAGCGGCGAAGTTAGACACGCCCCAGGCGCGGATCTTGCCGTCGCGGATCAGTTGGCCGACGACGGCGAGCGTCTCTTCCAGCGGCGCCTTCCGGTCCGGCTGGTGGAGGTAGAAAAGATCCAGCCGGTCCGTGGCCAGCCTCCGGAGGCTGCCCTCCACGGAGCGCGTGAGGCCCTCCGCCGAGAGGGGCGAGTTGTCGCCGGCGTCCGGGTGCGGCATCCCTGCTTTGGAGGCGAGGACGACGGCGTCGCGGTGCGCGGGCAGGAGCTTCGCCAGAATTTCCTCGCTGGCGCCGCCCGCGTACCCGTTGGCGGTATCCACCACGGTGATGCCCGCCTCGAGCGCGGCCGCCAGCATGCCGGCAGCCACCTCTTCCGATGCGGTGTCCCCGAAGGTCATGGTGCCCAGCGCCAGCTGCGAAATGGCAAGCTCCAGGCCTGCCACGTTGGTTCCCTGCATCAGCTTGCTTCCTCCATCAGTACCGGCTCACCGTGCGGCGCCACCTTGTTCAGTCTTGAGACCAGCTCGCGTGGTTTGCGGCCGGTCATGGTCAGCGGATCCAGCGCCGCAGCCCGCAGCGCGCGGGTGTAGGGGTCCCGGGGTCTGGTGAGGACCTGTTCGGTGGGGCCTTGTTCCACGATTTTGCCCTTGGACATGACCACCACGTGGCTGCTGCTTTCCCGCACCACGCCGAGGTTGTGGCTGATCATCAGGTACGTGAGCCCGCGGTCCCGCTGGATGTCCGCAAGGAGCTCCAGCACCTGCGCCTGCACCGAGACGTCCAGCGCGCTGGTGGCTTCATCACAGACCAGCAGTTCCGGCTTGGAGGCCAGCGCCCGGGCGATCCCAATGCGCTGGCGCTGCCCGCCGGAGAACTCAGCCGGACGGCGCCCCAGGGCAGAGGCCGGCAGACCCACCTGGTCAATCAGTTTGGCCGCTTCCGCCCGGCGTTCCTTGCCGGACCGGACGCCGCGCAGGATCAGGGGTTCGGCCACGATGTCCTCGGCGGTCAGGTGCGGATCCAGCGAACCGTAGGGATCCTGGAACACCATCTGCACCTTGGACCGGAGAGGCCGCAGCTGCCGGGCAGGCATCCTGGCGATGTCCTGGCCGTTGAGCAGGATCTCCCCGGAGGTCGGCGTCAGCAGCCGCACAATCGCCTTCGCGATGGTGGACTTGCCGCAGCCCGACTCCCCCACGATGGCCACGGTACTACCGCGCGGGACGTCGAAACTGACGTCGTCCACCGCGCGGAAGCTGGTGCGGTGCACGGCGTAGTCCACGGTGAGGTTCTTGACGGACAGCACCAGGTCCTGCCCGGCTGATTTCTCCGGCGGGGTGCTCAAGGATGAACTCACGGGTGTGCTCCGTTCAGTGTTACCGGGCTGGTGGTTGCCTGGCTGGACGTTGCCTGGCGGACGGTTGCCTGCTGGTCGGTTGCGTACGGCGACGGTGGGCCTGCTTCGAGCGCGTCATGGTGCGGTTCCCCGTCCCAGTGCCCCAGCTTAGGCACCGCGGCGAGGAGTTTCTTGGTGTACTCCGTCTGCGGGTGCTCAACGATCTGTTCCACTTCGCCGCTTTCCACGAACTTTCCGTCCTTCATCACGTGGATCCGGTCCGAGACCAGCCGCGCCACGCCCAGATCGTGCGTGATCATGAGGATGGCCACGTGGGTCCGTTCCTGCAGCTCCATGAGCAGGTCCAGGATGCCGGCCTGCACGGTGACATCCAGTGCACTGGTGGGCTCGTCGGCCACCAGCAGAACCGGGTCAACGGCGAGCGCCATGGCGATCAGGACACGCTGCTGCATGCCGCCGGACAGCTGGTGCGGGTACTTCTTCAGCTGCACAGCCGGTTCGGGGATGCGGACCTGCTCCAGGAGCTCCACGGAGCGCCTGTTCAGGTCGGCTGTGGAGGCGCCTCCTTTCCGGAGGATCGCCTCGCCCAGTTGCCGGCCGATGGTGTGCACCGGTGACAGCGCGGTCATGGCGTCCTGCGGGATCAGCGCGACGGACCGGCCGCGGAGCTTCGCGAACTTCTTCGGCTCAGTCACCACATCCACGCCGTCCAGCACTGCATGGCCGGAGATAACGGCGAGGTCGTCCGGCAGGAGCCTCAGGAGGCCCATCGCCGTCGTACTTTTGCCGGAACCGGACTCACCGATGATGGTGACGGTCTGTCCGGCATCGATGGAGAAGCTGATGCCGTCCACGGCGCGGATCACGCCGGCGGTGGTCATCAGTTCAACGGCAAGGTCCCTGACCTCCAGCACGCTCATGAGGCGGCTCCCTTCCGGCGCCGTACACGGTCCCGCAGGCCGTCGGCCAGCAGGTTCACACCCACCACCAGGATGGCGATCACGGCACCCGGGAGCGTCACGATCCACCAGGAGGTGGTGATGAAGTCCTGGCCGTCGGAGATGATCCGGCCCCAGGTGGCGAAGGGCCGCTGCGGGCCGGCGCCGAGGAAGCTCAGCGCGCTTTCCATCAGCACGGCAGTGGCCAGGAGCAGCAGGACCACCACAATCACCTGGTTGATGACGTTGGGGATGACGTGCTTGACCAGGGTGGTGATCTGGGGCAGGCCCAGGACCTTGGCCGCCTGGACGTAGGGCTTTTCGCGTTCCACGAGCACCAGCGAGCGGGTCAGGCGGGCGGGTTCTGGCCATTGGGCGATGGCGATCACGAAGGTAATCACCGGGATGGAGGGCCCGAACAGGGCCACCACCAGCAGGAGCATCATCAGCAGCGGCAGCGAGAGCTGCGCCTCGATCAGACGGGACACCACAGCGTCCACCCAGCCGCCAAAGAACCCCGCGAGCGCGCCGAGGACCACACCCACGAGGCCGGAAATCACGACGGCGAGCACACCGATGGTGAGCGACACCTGGCCGCCGTGCAGCACGCGGGAGAGAATGTCCCGGCCCAGCTGGTCGGTGCCGAACAGGTGGCCCGGGCTGAACGGCGGCAGGAAGCGTGAGGTGATGGCCTGGGCGTCCACGTCAGGCAGGGGCAGGACCTGGGCCAGAATGATCGGCAGGACCACCACGGCCGTGAGGAAGGCGCCCAGCACGATCTTCACCTTGGCGGAGCGTTCCCGCCGGGCCGCAGAGGAGCGGCGCAGCAGCCGCTTGGTGACCGCCGTCGGCCGTTTCATGCTCTCGGCGGCCAGCGGGATTTCGTTGACGGTACTCATGCGACGGACACCTTTCCGAGCCGGACCCGGGGGTCAAGCAGCGGGTAACACAGATCGATCAGGAGCTGGACGCCGACGGCGAGCACGGACGTCACCAAGACCGTGGCCTGGATCAGCGGGTAGTCGCGGGTTTCGAGGGCCCGGACCACCAGGGAACCCAGTCCTGGCCAGTTGAACACCACTTCAACCACAACCACGCCGTTGAGCATGCCGGCGAACCGTGTGCCCAGGGTGGTGAGGATGGGGATGGAGGAGTTGCGCATGGCATAGGCCCAGGTGAGCTTCTGCTCGCCCGTGCCGCGGGCCCTCGCAACCGTGAGGTACGGGGCGGCCATGTTGGTGCCCACCTCGCGGCGGACCATCCGGGACACCAGCGCGATCTGGAGAATGGCCACCGTGGTGACCGGCAGGACCACCCCGGACCAGCTGGTGAAGCCGGAGGACGGGAAGATGGGGAACACCACGGCGAACAGGGTCAGCAGCATGATGCCGATCCAGAAGTCCGGCATGGACTGCCCGGCGATGGTGAGCACGTTGACGCCGAGCTCACGCTTGGTGTCGGCGCGTTTGGCCATCCAGACCCCCAGCGGGATGGCCACCACGATGGCCAGCAGGATGGCGAGCACCGCCAGGAAGATGGTGTTGGGCAGCCGGGACATCACCACTTCCAGGGCGGGTGCCTGGAACGAGTAGGACTTGCCGATGTTCCCGGCGCCAAGGTCCTTGAGGAAGATACCGTACTGGGTCAGCAGGGGTTCGTTGAGCCCCATGGAGATCCGGATTTTTTCGAGGTCCCCGGTGGAGGCCAGCGGCCCGGCCAGGGCGTAGGCCGGGTCGCCGGGAGCCATCCGGATCAGGACAAAGACTGTGGACACGGTCAGGAAGATCGTGAGGAGGCTCTGCCCCAACCGTTTGGAGACGTATGTGAGCATGGGGCTAGCCGTTCACCTTGACTGTGGAGAGCTGGTAGGAGTTGATGGGGCGCAGTTTCAGGCCCTCTACGCGGGTGCGGCGGGCCAGCACCGCGTTGGGGATGAACGCCCACATGCAGGGCCACTGGGCCCAGATGTCCTTCTGGACGTCGGTGAGCAGCTTGGTGCTCGTGGCGGTATCCGTCTCGGAGGTGGCCGTGATGATCCTGCTGCTGATCTCCGGGAAAACGAAGCCGTGGTACGTGTCGCGGGTGGCTTCCTTCGCGGCGGTGCCTGCGTACATGCCCTGCAGGTTGGTCAGCGCAAGGCCTGTCTGGTTCCCGTAGCCGTTGCCCAGGATGTCCCAGTCGCCGGCTTTACCCTGGCGCCAGCTGGAGATGTCTCCGCCGGGTTCGAACTGCTGCAGCTCGGCGGTGACGCCGATCGCCTTCATCATTTCGACGAGGGCTTCCATGATGGACACGTCTCCGGCGAACTCCCCGGTTTCCCAGATGACCTTCACGGCCAGGTTGGCCACGCCCAGGTCCGCGAGCATGGACTTCGCTTTGGCGGGATCGTACTTGTACTCACCTGTTTCC
This sequence comes from Pseudarthrobacter raffinosi, assembly GCF_023913835.1. Classification (NCBI taxonomy): domain Bacteria; kingdom Bacillati; phylum Actinomycetota; class Actinomycetes; order Micrococcales; family Micrococcaceae; genus Pseudarthrobacter; species Pseudarthrobacter raffinosi. The sequence goes on from NZ_JAMXBG010000001.1 coordinate 106,372, forward strand.
ACGGCGCCTGCCAACGTCTGCGGGACCACGCCCTTGGCGGAAGTGACCGTGCCGCCCAGGATGCCGTCAACGATGCTCTTGCTGTCGAAGCCGTAGGAGAGCGCCTCACGGACCTTGGGATCTGACATGGGACTGCTGGCGGGCTTGCGGAAGTTGTAGAAAAGCTGGTTGTAACGGGTGCCGGTGACCGATTCGATCTTGATGCCTTCAACGGACTTCAGCTGGGCTACCGAATCCGGGGTGATGGAGTCGATGACGTCCACCTCGCCGGAGCGCAGGGCCACCACACGGCTGGATTCCTCGGACATGAACCGGACGTTGACCTCGGAGATGTTGGGCTTCTCGCCCCAGTAGTTCTCGTTGACCACCAGTTTGTAGGTACCCGTTCCGCGGTCCGCGGAGGCCACCTTGTAGGGGCCGGTGCCTACGCCCTCCTGGAGCTCCTCCGGCTTGTTGGCGGCGGCCGGGGTGATGAGGATGTTGGACATCAGCGTGTTCAACACGGGCAGTGGGGCCTTGGTATCCAGTGTGAAGGTCAGTTCGTCCTTCTTGGTCACAACGGGCCATTCGGGGAACTGGGGTGCCAGGAAGGAGCCGTTGACCTGGCTGTACATCTCCAGCGCTTTGGAAACGTCCTCCACAGCAACCTTGGTGCCATCGGAGTACTTGATGTCGTTGCGCAGCTTAACGGTCCACTGGGTGGGGCTGGTCAGTTCGAAGCTTTCGGCCAGGACGTTGCGGGGCTTAAGGTCGTCGCCGATCTCGGTGAGGGCCTGGCGGACGGCGCGTTGGACGGTCACGGCGGCGTCGAACTGGTTGAGTTTGTTGTCGAGGCTGACCAGTGAGCGGTTCAGGCCAAGAGTGAGCGTGCTGGTGCCGGTAACGCCGGGGCCGGGGGCGGACGGGCCCACGCAGGCGGTGACGGCAGGAGCCAGCACGGCACCCGCGCCGGCCAGAGCGCCCCACCGGAGCAGCGAGCGCCGGGAGAGTGAATGTTGCGCTACTTCGCCGAGGAATGCACTGCCGCCGGCAACGCTGTCGGATCGAGTCATCTTTGACCTCCAGGTAAGGGCCGGCTCCTGCCGGCCAGATGCTGCATCTTGCTGATACAGGCACCAGGGTTGTTACTCCGATCACAATGTCATGATTGCGCAAAGTGCGCAAGTAGGTTAGCGTGTTTTGTGCAAGCAAATCCAAAACGGCTTCACAGTACCCAGTTCCGCGGATGCCAAAGGAGGCAGCGATGAAACGCATTATTGCCATTGCTGACGATCTTTCCGGCGCCGCAGAGACAGCAGCGGCCTTCCTGACGGAACACGCCGGGACCCGTAGTGATGCTGCGCAGAGCGCGCAAACTGTCCCCGGCAAGACAAGGCCCGACGACGGCGCCCCGCTAGTATGCCTGCTCCCGCACCTTCCGGAGGAGCTTGCCACCGCCCTGCGGAACCTCATGCAGGACGCGAACCGCGGGGTCGATAGGCTTTTGGTGCTGGACACGGACAACCGGAGGTTCCCAGCAGATGCCGCCGCCGGGCGGTTGCGCCAAGTCCTGGATTCCTTTCCTGTGGGGAACCACTCTCCCACGGCATTCCTGAAGATCGACTCCCTGCTCCGCGGGCCCGTGGCCTCCCAGCTGGAGGTTCTCAGCGCGGATGGTCCCGTCATCCTGGCGCCGGCACTGCCTCCGCTGGGCCGCAGCACGTTTAACGGAACGGTGCACCACCAGGGCGTGCCCCTGCATAAAACCACGTTGTGGCATGCCGAGCCGTCGGTTCCGCCGGCAACCATCGCCGCTGCCTTGCAGTCTTTGGCAACCACCCTGGTGGAGCTGTCCACTGTCCGCGGCGGCGGCGAGACCTTAGCCGCAGCACTGAAGGACGCCAGTGCCGGCCAGCCATTCCCCGTGGTGGTCTGCGACGCCGAGATGCAGGCCGACCTGGACGCCATCGTCAGCGCCGCCCTCACGATTCCCGGCGTCCGGTTCGCGGGTGCTTCCGCCTTGGGAGCCGCCCTAGGAGCCGCGATGGCGCGGACTGCCGGTATGGCACCCAACGGCAGCGCCGCCGTCGTACATTCCTCCATTGGCGAGCTCACCACCGGCGATTTTCCCCTGCTGGTGGTGGGCTCCGCCTCCGGCCCGGCACGCGAACAGTTGCAGGCCCTGGCCGATAACGGCGTTGCGGTCATCACCCTGTCCCCGGCGGACCTGCTGGCCGGAACCGCTGATCTGGTTCTGCTGGAGGAGGCCCTGGCCGCAGGCCCGACGGCCGTGACCGTGGATGCGGCCACGGTGGATCCGGCGGTGTCGGCCAGGCTTGCCGACGCCCTGGCCCGGACAGTGGCGCCGCTCGCCAAGGACCGGCCGCTGATGCTCACCGGCGGGGAAACGGCCCGCTCTGTGCTGGATGCCCTGGGCGTGCAGCGGCTGAGCGTTCAGGGCGAGATTGAACACGGCGCCGTCCTGTCGCTGGCTCCGGACGGAAACCCTGTGGTCACCCGCCCGGGCAGTTTCGGCGAAACAAACAGCCTCCGCACCATCCTGGCCGTATTGGCCGGCAATCCCACGCCACCACCTCCCCTGACAGGGAATCCCCCCAAAACGCACTCCCCTCTGCCGACGGCGCCCCAGCCGTCTCTGCCCGGAAAAGGACCCTCCATGAACTTTGTTGATCCCGCTGGACTCCCCTATGTAGCCGTGACCATGGGCGACGGCGCCGGCGTTGGACCCGAGGTGGTGGTGGCCGCCGTGCTCGACCCGAAGATCAACGCTGAGTGCAAACCCGTGGTGATCGGTGACGCGCTGCGCCTCCGCCAGGCCGCGGACATCCTGGGCATCGAAGCGGACATCCAGACCATCGTATCCGTGGAGGACGCAGTGTTCACGCCGGGCCGGGTGAACGTGATCGACCTGGCACTGCTGCCGGCGGACCTCCCCTGGGGGCAACTCTCCCCCGTGGCCGGGCACGCCGCCTATGAATACATCCGGGTGGCGAGCGAGCTGGCCATGGCCAGGAAAGTCCAGGCCATCTGCACCGCGCCGCTGAACAAGGAGGCCCTGCACGCCGCCGGGCACGTCTTCCCCGGTCACACCGAACTGCTGGCGCAGCTGACCGGGACCGAGGAAGTGTCCATGATGCTCTCCACGCCCAAGATCAAGGTCATCCACGTAACCACGCACATCGGGCTCATGGACGCTGTGCGGAAGATCAATCCGGCGCTGGTGGAGCGCACCATCCGCCGCGGCCACGAGGCCCTGATCCGTGCCGGCATCCCCAACCCGAAGATCGGCGTCTGCGCCATCAACCCGCACGCCGGCGAGGGCGGACTGTTCGGCCAGGGCGAGGAAGCGGAGAAGATCGAACCGGGAGTGAAGGCCGCCCGCGAATCAGGCATCGACGTCACGGGCCCGCTGCCCGCTGACACCCTGTTCTTCCTGGCCGGCCGGGGCGATTACGACCTGGTGGTGGCCATGTACCACGACCAGGGGCACGGCCCGGTGAAGGTGCTGGGCATCGAGGCCGGCGTGAACATCACCGTGGGCCTGCCTGTCATCCGCACCTCCGTGGACCACGGCACCGCCTTTGACATTGCCGGCAAGGCGATCGCCGATTCGCGCAGCATGGTGGAGGCCCTGCACCAGGCGGCGGAGATGGCCACCCGGCCCGCCGTGGCCGTGTAGGCGCACACGGCAATGCTGCGGGCAGTTGGCCGGGGCCGGAACTAGCATGGTAACCACGCCCACGGGAAGGAGACCGGGAATGCTGTCGGCAAATGCCAGGCGCGAAGAAATTTACCATCTGGCGCTCACCACCGGCCTGGCCTCCGTGGAGGAACTGTCCGCCCGGTTCGAGGTCACGGCCTCCACCATCCGCCGCGACCTGGCGCTCCTGAACGGGCAGGGCCGGCTGGCCCGCACGTACGGCGGCGCCATGGCCCTGGGCGCCCACCCGGAAGCATCGCTCCGGCAGCGCACCGGCGAGGCGTTTGAGCAGAAGCACGCCATTGCCCGCTGGGCGGCATCCGTGATTCGGCCCGGGGAGAACATCCTGCTCGACGCCGGCTCCACCGTGGGTGCCCTGGCCCACGAACTGCGGGGGTTTGATCGGTTGTCCGTGACGACGCCGGGCATCAACACCATGCAGGAACTGGCCGAGTCCGACGGCATCGAGGTGGACTGCCTGGGCGGGCGGCTGCGGAGCCTGAGCCAGAGCTTCGTGGGTCCCCTGGCCGAGGCAGCCCTGGAGCGGATGAGCTTTGACCGTGTGTTCATCGGCGCCGACGCCGTCACCGCCGAGGACGGCATCTGCGAGGCAGACCACGCCCAAACCCGGCTCAAGGAGCTCATGGCCCGGCGCGGCAACAGCGTCTACGTCCTGGCAGACTCCTCCAAGCTCGGCCTGCGGCCCTTCCATGCGTGGGCGCGGCTCGCGCTCCCCTGGACGCTGGTCACGGACGACGGCGCCGACCCGGGTCAGGTGCAGAAGTTCCGTGACGCGAGGGTCACGGTAGAGGTGGCTGAGGTACTGCCCGGCGGTTGAGCCTGTCGAAACAAACGACTCGCCCGTACGGCGGGGATACGCCTCGGTGGAGGGTGATGTCAGAGTCGGAAAATGGCACCGCTCCCTAAACTCATCATGCAGCCGCTCTATCCAGTGACTTCGCTACGCGCACCGGATAACTGACTAGCAATGCATAGACAAAGTACGCTTTTCGCTAGCCTTCGGAAGGGTCCTTCTGTGCCTGGCAACCGGCTCTTGACCGCCACACCGGCCCGGTCCAGCATAGGAAGACACACTGGCGGTCTCCAGAGAGATGGCGGTTGACGATGGCACGGGGAAATTTCGACGACCGATTCTGGGCAGGGCAATTTTCCAGATGGGCTGGCGCCGCAGCGATGCTCGGCGGCGTGCTGTGCGTCTTGGCCGCATTCCTACACAATCTGGAACCGATCGGCTGCATCGGCTCGGAATGCGAGACAAGAGCCATGCGTACATCAACCGGGTTTGTCCCTTTGGCAGCCTCTGCCGCGTCCCTTCTCATACTGGTTGGCGTTGCCGGTATGACACTCCTTGCACGGCGATCCGGCCAGTACCTCAAGCTTGCGAACGCTGGCCTGATTACGGCCGCAGTTGGGTTCATCCTGCTGTTTACGGGCGCGCTGATCCAGACGGCATTCTTCGCCGGCAACTTCCCAGGGATGCCCTATTTTGTCATCCCCGGGCTGCTGGCTATCATCGCAGGCCTCCTGATGATCGGGGTCTTCATTCTCCGTTCAGGTGTTCTTCCACGATGGCTCGGGATCTTCTTCGTGGTCAGCACTGTCGCTCTGCTGGCAGCCAACGAACAAACACCTGCTGTCCTGCTCGCCATACCTTTTGGGCTCGCCATGGTGGCGGCCGGCTACTACATGTGGGCAGGGGCGGCAACTATGCAGCCGCCCCTGCCAGAAGCGGCTGCATAGCCGAACAAACCTCATCCAAACGAGTCCCCGATCGGTAGGCGACGACGAGATTCGATGCCCGCTGAGGGATCCCCTGTTCAGCCCCGCGTCGTCGCCCCGCCACAGGAGGGCCACGAGCGCACGTCAGAGATGGTCACGGACGATGTAGCTGGACGATGTCCGCAACGAGGGTTCGGGGGGCCGTAGCCTCAAAATACTCCTGATCCAATCGAGGGTCCGGACGCTAAAATAGACCATGTTGGTCTTCCCAGCCATCGGACTACTGCTCTGGATTGCCTTCCTTCTTGTCGTGCTGGTCCTGGCCAGCATTCTCTGGGTCCTGTCCAGCCTGGTGCTCTGGATTACCGGCCTGAAGCCCCGGGCCAGTCAGAAGAAAGTTACCACCGCCGGACGGGACCCACGCCGGGTCCAACGCCCCATCCCGGACCCGGCTCCGACCCGGGCAGCACCCCCGGTTCGAGACCGGGCACTGCGGCCCGCACCCGCCCCGGCCTCGCCCGACATCTGGCCCAAATGGACTCCTGCCCACAGGCGCTACGTCGATGAGGAGTTGGCCCTTTGGCAGGAGCAGTTCGACGCGCTGAACTCCAAGAACTAGAAACTGCTCCAAATCGACAGGTCTTGTCACGCAGTTAACCACGCATTCACGCCGCCCTTACACACTGTTCAACCGGCCGCAATACGGTCGAAGCCATGGACAACATTTCGCGCAGATCCCTCCTTTCCGCCGGCCTCGGGGCCGGGCTCGTCGTCGCCTGGCCGGGTGCCGCCGTCGCCGTTTCAACAGCGGACGACGCCGGCCTCCGCACCGATCCGTTCCTGCTGGGCATTGCCTCCGGCGAGCCGTGGCCGGACGGCTTCGTGATCTGGACCCGGCTGGCGCTGGACCCGATCGCCGAGGACGGCCTGGGCGGCATGCCCTCCCGCAGCGTCGCCGTGGCCTGGGAAGTTGCTGAAGACGCCGGCATGCGCACCGTAGTAGCCCGCGGCGTCGAAACCGCCCGGATCGAAACCGGGCACTCCGTGCATGTGGAGCTCAAGGGCCTCCGCCCGGGGCGCGAATACTTCTACCGGTTCCGCACGGGCAAGCACGTCAGCGTGGTGGGCCGCACCCTCACCAGCCCGGCGCCGCACGAGACGCCGGCGGCGCTGGCCATGGCGTTTGCCAGCTGCTCGCAGTACGAGCACGGCTACTTCACCGCCTACTCGCGGCTGGCCCAGGACCAGCCGGACCTGGTGCTGCACCTGGGTGACTACATGTACGAGTACAAGAAGGACAGCTACGTGATCGGCGGCGGCAACCCGCGCGACCACCAGGGCCCCGAAACTTCCAGCCTGGCAGGGTACCGGCAGCGGCACGCGCAGTACAAGTCCGACGCCGACCTGCAGGCCGCGCACGCGGTCGCGCCGTGGCTGGTGGTGTGGGATGACCACGAGGTGGACAACAACTGGGCGGACGAGATCCCGGAGAACAAGGACGCCGGCCAGCTTAACGACACCACCGAGCGTTTCCGTCAGCGCCGGTCCGCCGCGTTCCAGGCGTACTACGAGAACATGCCGCTGCGCGCCTCGTCCGTGCCGGCCGGGTACGACATGAAGATCTACCGCACCATCCAGTGGGGCCAGCTGGCCAACTTCCACATGATGGACACCCGGCAGTACCGCGACGACCAGCTCGCCGGGGACGGCTGGAAGAAGAACGTCACCGAGCGCCTGGCCGAGGACCGCACCATCACCGGCGCCGAGCAGGAGAAGTGGCTGCTGGACGGCTTCAAGAACTCCACCCAGCGCTGGGACATCCTGGGCCAGCAAGTGTTCTTCGCCGAAAAGGACCGCAACAAGGCCCCGGAGATCGACGACGTCTCCATGGACGGGTGGGACGGCTACGCCGCCTCCCGCCGCCGCATCACCCAGGGCTGGGTGGACGCGAACGTCCGCAACGCCGTGGTCCTCACCGGCGACGTCCACCGCAACTGGGCCAACGACCTCAAGGTCGACTACAAGGACCCCGCATCCCCCGTGGTCGGCTCGGAACTGGTCTGCACGTCAATCACCTCCACCGGCAACGGCACCGGCTCCACAGTCGACCCGGTCCAGGCCTGGAACCCGCACCTGAAGTTCTACAACGACAACCGCGGCTACGTGAACACGAAAATCACCAAGGACGCCCTCACGGCCGACTTCCGGGTCCTGGACCACGTCACGACTCCGGGCTCCCCCGTCAGCACGAAGGCCTCCTTCGCCATCCAGGACGGAGTCCCGGGGCTCCAGTAGGGCATGTCGACTGTTTGCGGTTGAGCCTTTCGGCCCTGCGGTGGGGCTCATCGTCCAGGCCCCACCGCAGTCAAGCTCTCAGCCTGACCGTCAACGAATGTAGGTGACAGCTCCACCGAGGCCCCTAGGTAATTACTGCAAGTTTGATTGTGCTCTAACGAACTCCTCTGTGAATCGCAGTACGGCCACACTTCCAGGGTCGCGGTGTCCCACGCTGCGTTCCCCCTGCCACGCGGCCCGGCCCCGCCGCGATTGAAGCTGCGTGGTTCGGTCCACTGCAGAGCGTGCTGCTTCGACGACCTTTTCACCCGCGATCGGTCCCAGCAGCAGCGCGTTCGTGATCGGCAGCAGCACGTCGACGAGGGTCTTGTCTCCCGGCTCTGCACCCCCGCGTTCCATAATTCGATCGGTGAAGGCCCGGACCACGTTGGCTATCTCGTCTGGAACGAGGTCATCTGCCGTACCGAATTCGTCGAGTGTTCCGAGCAGGCCCGCACCAACGAGGGCCGCAAACGTTGAAGGATTCGCGGACGCAAAGGCCGCAGCGGCAAAACGAACAACGCTCGCTGCGTCGGCGTCTTCAGGCAGGGCCCGTAGGGAACCCACAACGGACTCGCTCCCGGCGGCGACTGTGATGCCCAGGTCACCGTCGCCGAGCACGGCGTCGAGCTCGCGCAACTCGTCCTTGTGGCTGAGCATCGCGGGCAGCGCGGCGAGCAGGACTTCCCGCAGCCGGCTGGGCCTTCCCGTGCGCCGCACCGACGCCATGTTCCCCGGCCTGTCCAGGTCCACCAGCTCCGGGCGTTCCGCCGTTGTTCCCGTTGGCTCAACCGTCCCCTGCCGGAAGAACGGCGAGGATGCGGGGGCGGCGATGAGCCGCTCAAGCTCGTCGTCGAGTTCCATGATGGAGACGGAGGCGCCGGCCATCTCCAGGCTGGTCACGTATTCCCCGATGTAGCGGTGGGCGATCGTAACTCTCCTGTCCCCGAGGACTTCGGCGAGCCGGCGGTAGATGACGTAAAGCTCTTCGAGCGGCGTCGCTCCCAGCCCGTTGACAAGTACCGCCACCCGCCTCCCCGGCGTCAGCTCGAGTTCCTTGTCGAATTCGGCGACGAACCGGTCGGTGATGGCATCGGCACTCTCGATCGGGCCGCGGTGCGTCCCCTGCTCGCCGTGGATTCCGACGCCGATCTCCATGTCGCCGTCGTCCAGGCTGAAAGTAGCCTCTCCCGCCGCCGGAAGGATCGTGGGCGAGAGTCCGACTCCCATCGTCCGGGTGGCGTCCGCGGCTTTCTGTGCCACCCGTGCCACTTCGGCCAGTGGTGCCAGTTCGTCGGCAATGGCACCTGCGGCTTTGTACACCAGGACGAGGCCAGCGACACCCCGCCGTGTGGCTGCCGACTCCGCGGGGGCGGAGAGGATATCGTCGGCGCCCAACACGGTTTCGACCTGGATTCCCTCGGCGCGGCAGAGTTCCGCCGCGAGGTCGAAGTTGTAGACGTCTCCCCCGTAGTTGCCGTACAGGTAGAGCAGCCCGGCACCGCCGGATACCGCGCGGGATGCCGCGTGGATGTGCGCCGCTGACGGTGAGGAAAAGACGTTTCCGACGGCGACGGCTGAACAAAGGCCGCGGCCGACGTATCCGAGGAAGAACGGAAGGTGGCCCGAGCCGCCGCCGGTCACGATCCCCACCCGGCCGACCATCGGCGAGTCCGCGCGGACCAGCGTACGGTTGTCGGTCGTGGCGGGGCGCACTTCCCCTGGATGCGCGGCGAAGATCCCTTGCATGACCTCATCGACGAACGAATGCGGATCGTTGATGATCTTCCGCATGTTCAGACCGCTCCGAGCACGGCGGCCTTGGCGAGATCGCCGGCAGGGGCTTCAGCGATGACTGCTGCGAGTTCCCGGATGCGGGCCGCATCCGGTTCATCCACCGGAGCGACGGCTGACCGGACGGGGCTGGCGCCGAAGCCACGGGCTGCGATGCCGGCTTTGAGGTGCGTCAGGCTTCCGCCGCGCACCGCTGCCACGGCCGCCACCACGTCCGCCTGGCGGAGCTGAACCTCGTCGGCATCTCCGGAAACCAGGGCGTCGCGGAGCGCGACGAACGGTTCCGGGTATGCCGAGGACACTCCGGAGACGATGCCGTGGCCGCCGGCCCCGATGAGGGCTGCGAAGGAGACGTCGTTGCCCGAAAAGACGGTGAATTCTTCCGGCCGTGCCCGCAGGAACCCGGCCACGCTCTCGTCCGTCTCACCGCTGAGCTTTACGCCGGCCACGCCACGGCTGGAGAGCTCCGCAAGCACGGAGTGACGTGACTGGGTCGATGTCCTTGCTTCAAAAAGGTAAGCGAAGACGTCGGCACCGGGGGTTGCCGCCACCAGCTGGGAATAGTAGTCCAGCACCTGGGCCTCGGGGGCAGGCTGGAAATACGGCGTGATGGCAGCCATTTTCGTTGCACCGTGGGCCACGGCGCGTCTGGCCAGTTCCACCGCTTGGCGTGTTCCCGCGGCACCGACGTGGATGTACACCCTGTCTGCCGGGAAGACCTGGAGGGCGATGTCGAGGATTTTGATGCGCTCGTCGTCGGTGAGTGTCGGGAACTCACCGGATGTGCCCGCGGGGAACAGCGCGTCCACGCCCTTTTCGCGGAGCCATTCCAGGTGCCGGCGGATTTCGGCCTCGGCGAGGGCTCCGTCCGCTGAGAAGAGGGTGGGGGTGGCGGTAATGACGAGGGGGGAGGTCGGCGGGGTCATGAGATGGTTGTCTCTTTCTGTTCAAGCGGCTGGTCGGTAGGGTTCGAGCTGGTGGAGGCCGCGCGGCGCACTGCGCGGCGGGCGCGCAGGCGGTCGATGACGGGCGGCAGGGTGACAGCCGCGAGGCTGATCAGGAGGATGGTCACCGCGATCGGGCTGCCGAGAATGTTCTCGGGTCCGCCGATCTCCAGTGCCCGGCGGAGGTTGCCTTCGGCGAGCTTGCCGAGGATGAGTCCCAGGACGACAGGACCGGCGGGGAATCCGTGGCGCCGCATGAAGAGTCCGACGACGCCGAAGATGAGCATCACCACCACATCAATGACGCTGTTGTTGACGGCGAACGTCCCCACCATGCAGAAGACAATGATGACGGTCCACAGGTAATGCGGTTTCAGTTCCAGGAGCTTGGTGACCCCGCGGAGGCGCAGGAGGCTGAGGCCCAGCGTGAGGACGGTGGCAACCGCGAGGATGCCGGCGATGCTCCAGACGAGGTCCGGTTGTGACGTGAACAGGGCCGGTCCGGGCTGGATGCCCCAGACGATCAGGGACCCGAGGACCACTGCCATGACGGAGTCGCCGGGAATTCCGAGTGCCAGTGTTGTGGCAACCGACGGCCCGATGCCCGCGTTTGATGCTGTGTCGCCCGCGGTGAGTCCTTCGATCGATCCTTTCCCGAACTCTTCCGGGTGCTTTGACGCCTTCTTGGCGGCGGCCCAGCTCATGATGCCGGCGATGTCGCCGCCGGCTGCCGGCATTGCACCAACGACGGCGCCGATGCCGGTTCCGATGCCCAGTGGCTTGACCATCCGCTTCATTTCGGAGCGGTTGGGCCACCAGCGGCCAAAGTTGGAGATCGGCGTGTGCTTTTCGGCCCGGTAGGACAGCATCTGGTCCAGGATGTCGGCGATCCCGAACAGGCCGATGATCACGGCAATGAACGGAATCCCGTCGCTGAGTTCCAGGACACCGAATGTGAACCGTTCGGTTCCCGTGATCGGATCGCGCCCGACGGAAGCCAGTGCCAGTCCTACAGCGCCGGCGATAAGGCCCTTGCCGATCTTGCCGCCGGAGACGCCGACCATCATGGTCAGTCCGAAGACGACCAGTGCAAAAGTCTCCGCCGGTCCGAACTCGAGCGCCAGCCGGGAAATCGGTATCGCCGCGACGACCAGGAGGATAAGCCCGAGGAAGGTGCCGATCGCCGAGGCAAACGCGGAAACGGTCAGGGCAACCCCGGCAAGCCCCTTCTTGGCCATCGGATAGCCGTCGAATGTCGTGCAGATCGACGCCGGGGTGCCGGGGGTGTTGATCAGGATCGCCGGCACCCGGTCACCGAAGTTCGCGGCCACGTAGATGGTGAGCAGGACGGCGAGGCCCGGGATCGGATCCATGCTGAGGGTGAAGGCGCTGGCCAGGGCCACTGCCATTGTGGCGGTGAGCCCCGGGAAGGTGCCGACGAGCATGCCGGCGAGCGCGCCGATCAGGATACAGAGGAGGACGGTGGGGTCGGCGATCTGACCCAGGCCTTCGGCGAGCGCGTTCATAGCGGAACTTTCAGCAGCAGGACAAACAGGGCGTACAGCACGAGGGAGACGAGGAACGGGAAGAGAAGCAGCGCCCTCCACCCGCGGCCTCCGATGATGTAGGACAGTCCGGCAACGAGCCCGAACGTGGCAACCCGGAAGTCCAGGAAGTACCAAAGCACTCCGTAGCCGAAGGCGGCGGCGATGACCGCGGCGACGCGGATCATGCCGAGCCTGGTCGGCGTCGTCAGCTCATCCCCGGACTTGCCGTCGGATATCTGGTCTTTGACTGCCACACCGATGGACAGCAGGCAGATGATCGCGCCAAGAATTCCAGGCCACCAACGGGGGCTCAGCCCCGTGGCGATATCCGGCTCTTTGACGTACTGCGTGAGCAGCAGCAACAGGCCTCCGACGGCCAGGGAGGCAAGCGGACCAACCAACTGGTAGGCACGTCCGACATGCCTTTCCGGTGCAGTCCCTGTCCCTGCGGTCTGGTCACTAGACACTGTGGATTTCCTCCGCTACTTGGCGAAGAGGGTGGAAAAGCGCTTGGCCTCGGCGTCATAGAAAGCCTGGAAGGCCTCAGGTGCCTCGTAGACGGGAAGGTTTCCGGATTTCTTGATGACCGAGACGAAGCTTTCGGACTCGGCAGCGGCCTTCACGGCGGCCGCGAGCTCATCGCGGACGTCGTCGGGGAGTCCGGCGGGTGTGCCCACGGCTCCCCAGCCGCCGATCGAGACGTCCGTGCCAAGTTCCTTGGCGGTAGCCACGCCGGGCAGGGCTGCGGATGCCTTGTCGTTGAGGATCGCGAGGACACGTAGGCGGCCGTCGGCAGCGGCAACAGAGGTTTCGGAGACGCCGGCTGCGACGGCATCGACCTGGCCGGCGATCGCCGCGTTCACGGCCGGGGCGCCGCCGTCGAACGGAACCGGCTTGAGCTCCACCCCTGCGGTCTTGTTGAGTGCTTTGGTCGCTGCCTGCCAGATGGAGCCCGCACCGGAGTTGGCCACGGTGATGGTTCCCGGCTTAGCCTTGGCGGCGTCGATCAGGTCCTGCAGGGTTTTGTAGGGGCTGTTGGCGGGGACGGCGATGGTCGCCGGGACGGACACGATCTGGCCGAGCAGGTCATAGCGTGCCGGGTCGATGTCGTAGCCCTGGTAGCCGAGCATGACGGTCTCGACCGGGAGGTATCCGATGGTGTAGCCGTCGGCGGGACGCGCCGAGAGGTACGTCAGGCCCACTGAGCCGGCCCCGCCAACACGGTTTTCCACCACGATCGACTGGCCGAGCTTCTTCTCCATCTCTGCGGCCAGGGTGCGGGCGGACAGGTCGGAAGCGCCGCCGGCCTGGTAGGGCACCACCATGGTGATGGACTTCGAGGGGAAATCACCGCTCTGGGCGGCCTCGCCGCCGCGGTTGGCGCAGCCGGCAAGGGCGACGGCGGCGATGGCGGCAGCTGCCGCGGCGGGCACGATCCGACGGAATCGGGTACGGGTGTTGTGATTCATGGGGCAGAGCTCACTTCCTTGTGAATGAATAAAGCAGGGAAAAACAGTCAGCTTCCGACGTACACCTTGCGGAGCCGAAGCCGGGAGCTGTCCAGGTGGTCGGCAAGCTCCTCAAGTGCGGCCTCGTCCTTTCCGGTGCGGATAAGGTCCGCGAGGACTTCATGGGCATGCAGGGCTGTCTGGAGACGGTCGTGCTCGAGGTTCACCACGAGCAGCAGGTTCTCGATGGTGGGCTGGTACTTCGACCACACGTCGGCGAGCCTGCGGTGGTGCGAGGCAATTCCGAACGAGCTGTGGAACTGCATGTCGGCCAGGGTGAACTCAGCCGGATCTTCGGCGGCGACGGCGGCGCGCATGCGCTCGATCGCGTTCTTCAGGAGCGCATCCAGCTCCGCGCGCCGCTCGACGATGGCCGTTTGCAGGCCAAGGCGTTCCAGCGATGCCCGCAGCGTGAACAGCTCGTCGATGTCGCCTGCAGTCAGTTCGACGACGGCGGCCGAGCGGCCGCGGGATTCAACAAGTCCCTCCTCCGTCAGCGTCCGGATGGCCTCACGGATGGGGCCGCGGCTGACCTGGAACACGTCGGCTAGCTTGGACTCGACGAGCAGGGAACCCGCAGGCAGTTCTTGGGTGATGATCTGCCTGCGAAGGACGTCCACCACCTGGTCGCCCAGGAAGTTTGCTCGCTGTACGAGGAGGGGCTGCGTCATTGGATCCTCATTTGTTTACTGTTTACCGTTTACGGTTTACCGTTAGCAGTAGACTACATGATCTTGCTCACAGGGCAACCCTCAATCCAAAAAAGGACAGCAATGAGCTCACGCGTCGCAGTAATCGGATCCATCAACGCCGACCTGACAGTCGGTGTCGAACGCCATCCGCGCCCTGGCGAAACAGTGCTCGGCAGCGGCGGGGAACTTGCGCCCGGCGGCAAGGGCGGCAACCAGGCTCTCGCTGCAGCGCGCCAGGGAGCGGAAACTGTCATGATCGGCGCCGTGGGCAGCGACCCGCACGCGGACATCGCCACCCGGCTGCTCCGCCAGGAAGGCGTGGACCTCAGCCACGTGAGCGTCGTCCCCGGGCCTACGGGCCTGGCCATCGTTGCCGTCGATCCGGGCGGGGAAAACAACATCATTGTGGTCCCCGGCGCCAATGCCCGCCTCACCCCAGGCCACATCGCGGCTGCAGAGGACACCCTCGCTGCCTGCGCGGTGGCGGTCATCCAGGGGGAGATCCCGGCTGAAACCATCGAGTTCGCCTCCGAGAGCCTTGGCAGGCTGGGCGTCCGGCAGGTCCTCAACCTTGCCCCCGTGCTGGACCTTCCGCCGTCAGTGCTTGGACGGTCCGATCCTTTGGTTGTCAACGAACACGAGGCGGCACAGATCCTCGCCGAAGCCGGAGGCAGGGCTGTCTCCCTCACCACGACGGATGCAGCCTACGGCCAGGAACTCGCGGGAGCGCTCGTCGAAAGCGGGATCAGGTCAGTGGTGGTCACACTGGGATCTGCCGGCGCGGTTTTGGCCACCAGCGAACTCAGCATTCACATTGACGCGCCCAAGGTCGAAGCGGCGGACACCACCGGGGCAGGTGACGCCTTCGTGGGTGCCCTGGCCGCGTGCCTGGCGCGGGGCAGCGACCTGCAGAGTGCCTGCGCACAGGCAGTCCGCGTTGCCGCCTTCTCGGTCCGGGGGCACGGAGCGCAGGACTCCTATCCGGCAGCAAGCGAAGCGCTCCCCCGCTGACCCGGCGTGTTCGAGAGAGAGCAACAGCTGACGACGCCACTCAGTACACGGGGTGCTCAAGGGCCTCCGCCGGTGACGCGAAACTCCGGACCTGGTCCTGCACCTGGGTGACTACATCTATGAGTACAAGGAGGACAGCTACGTGATCGGCGGCGGCAACCCGTGCGGCAGCGGCACGCGCAGTAGAAGTCCGACGTCGACCTGCGGGCAGCACACGCGATCGCGCCGTGGCTGCTGGTGTGGGATGACCACAAGGTGGACAACAACTGGGCAGACGGGATCCCGGAAAACCGGGACGCCAACCAGCTGAACGACACCACCGAGCGTTCCGGCAGAGCGGGACCGCCGCGTTCCAGGCATACTACGAGAACATGCCAGCAGGTATTCTTCGCCGAAAAGGACCGCAACAAGGCCCCGGAGATCGACGACGTCTCCATGGACGGGTGGGACGGCTACGCCGCCTCCCGCCGCCGCATCACCCAGGGCTGGGTGGACGCGAACGTGCGCAACGCCGTGGTCCTCACCGGCGACGTCCACCGCAACTGGGCCAACGACCTCAAGGTCGACTACAAGGATCCGGCCTCCCCCGTAGTGGGCTCGGAACTGGTGTGCACGTCCATCACCTCCACCGGCAACGGCACCGGCTCAACGGTGGATCCCGTGATGGCCTGGAACCCGCACCTGAAGTTCTACAACGACAACCGCGGCTACGTGAACACCCGCACGATGACCGCCGACTTCCGCGTGCTGGACCACGTCACGACGCCGGGATCCCCCGTCAGCACGAAGGCCTCCTTCGCCATCCAGGACGGAGTCCCGGGATTGATAGCGCGGGCGTAGGGCCTGCCGTTGGAAGGCTAAGGCTGGACAACATTCACGAGTTCTGACCGTCTTCCGGTCTGCAGGTCCTCGGTCAGGACCAGCGCACCGACCTCGGGGCAGTGATATTTATGCTCCCGGGAATTCTTTTCAAGCGGCGTCCAGTCATAAACCTTGATGCAGTCGGTGTAGGTGCGGGTTTTCGTGGAGACGGTCTCGCCGGTAGCGACGGTGTCCCGCATGTCCTCTGCATGACCAACGTAAAATTCCTGCCTATAGGAATCGCCGGTGCGCTGCTCGGCCTTCATCCAGATGCCGGCTTTTGCGCCATCTTTTCCGTGCACAAAGCTGCCGGCGTGGTCCAGCAACATCCCGTACCAATAGTTGTTCACGTCCTCGCCGAAGTACCACACGTCACCGTTCTTGTGTTGTGCCAGGTAATCCCGGGTTTCCTCTACGAGCTGCCCGTTCTTGTATTCCTTGTCCAGGTAGATGGCCGTCTCAACGCCCTCTATGGTCTTGGTCTCCTGCTGGATTTCGATTTCAATCCTCTCGGTGACGCGTCCTTGCTCGGTCGTTTCGTAAGTCATTTTTTTGCCGACAGGGAGGGCGAAATATTGATTGGTAATTTTGGTGGTGAAATCGGCCGGGTTGATCTGCGGATCGTACTCCGCGGCCCTGCTCCTTTTTGTGTTGTCGACGACAAAAAGTGCCGCCCCGCCAACAACAAGCAACAGGACGACGAGAGCAAAGAATATTTTGGTTCGTTGATTCATGATCTATCCCACTCCTTCTGAGTAGAAATTCCTGTAGGGGGTCAGAGCACCTTTGCTTGCCCATGGCCATAGGAGAAAGGTAGTGCAGTCCGTCGTGAACCTGAACCCCTTAGGAATAGGGGTCACCGTGGGGCGATAGGATGTGCCGCATGACTCAGGACGAGGTACGCGGCAGGATCGAGGCCTTCGCAGCCGATTTCCACACGAGCTGGCAGCGGTCAGGCAAATCGCCAAGCATGTTCGCTTTCGACCCTGGGGTGTTCGAAGCCTGGGCCGCCGAGTTGGCGGACCTGGTCGCGACCCACTGCACCCCGGGAGTCCGCACCGGCCAGGAAGGTGCGTTGTCTTCCAGTCCCGCGCACGACCCGTCCGCCGAGCAGATCACCGACGTCGAGGTCGACGAGGACACGGCGACGGTCCGCTCGGTCATCCAAACGGCGGGGAACACCACCTTCTACTACGAGTACCAGCTGCAGCGAGGCGATGACGGCTGGCGGATTTCCCATCTCTCGACCTTCCTCGACCCGCCCGGCACACCGTTGATCGATCCGGCGCGGGCCGAGGCACTCTTGCAGAGTGCAGCACCCGATGCCGCCCTGCCCGACCTACCAGCCCAGCTGGAGCTCGACATACCGGGATTGTTTACGGCGGGCCGGGTGGTCGCACCGTTCGGCGAACCGACGCCGCTCGAGGTCCTTCACCTCGGCAAGCTCACTTGTGCCTCCGGGGTGCTCACGGTCTTGGACTTGGGTTCGGTTGACGCGCACTTCGTCCCCTTGGCGCGGCGGATCATGCCGGGGACGTACGCCGTCGAAGTCGCCACGGCGGCGGAAATGACGGTCGCAGTACGGCTGCTGCTGTCCGAGGCGCCGGCGGTCAGCTGGCACCCCGCCGAATTCACCGACGGCGCGCACGGGGTAGGGGTCGACGCCGGAAACGTCGCCATCCTCGACGTCGGGTCGCTGGTGGAGTGCCAAGCCCAGCGCGTCGAGGCGATGTTTCAAGAGCACGTTGAACGGCTCATGGAAACACCGGGCACAATGTTCGGCCTCGCCGGCGAGGTAGTGGACGCGGTCATGGTCTCGAGCGGGTACGGTGACGGGACCTACCCGTGCTACTGGGGTTTGGCCGCCGACGGCAGCCTCACCTCGCTCGTTGTCGATTTCCGGGTACTCGCAGAGAACATCCTCCGCACTAGCCGCGTGCCGTTCCAACCCGGCCCCGTCAGCACCCCGGAACTCGCCGGTCACGAACTGCAGATCACCGCGGATGACGGGTCGTTCGTCGTCAGCAGCAGGGGTGAGGACATCACCGGCCTCCGGGTGCTGGCACCGGACGGCGCGCTCCTTGTGGACGGAGACCATCTGGGCACGTTTATCACAGGAGGCATCTCCAGCAGGACGTGGAACCCGGACGCGCCTCCACCGCCCGGCTCCGTCCTCGAGGTCACCGAGTACCTCGGGTACCGACACATCTGAGGGTTATCGGATGAAGTCAGTGCTCACTCGTTTCAGATCCTTCCGGAGCGTGGCCGCAACCGCCGCAGCCCTTCTGGCGGTCTCCGCCGCGGGTTGCACCAGCGCTCCGGAGCCGCCTGATGTTCGGATCGCTGCTGTCGGTGACATGAACGGCGTCGAGGCCTATGCGCCTGATAGCCCTTCCGGTCGGAACGGTGCGGCGATCACCCGGCTCGTGCAGAACAACGAGATTGACGCGTTCCTAGGGCTCGGGGACTTCCAGTACGACACCGCGTATTGCGCGGACTACGTGAACTACTGGACGCGGCTGTGGGGTGGCACGAAGCCCAAGTTGTACTGGGTGTCCGCCCCCAACCACGACTGGCAACCCGGCCGCAACGAAGACCTCGACAAGTTCATGAATGGCCAATGCCCGGGGTCTCCGGCGAAGGCTGCGATCAACCAGGAGCGTGGGTTCATCGGGATCGGGGAACCGTACTCGAAGGACTTCGGGAACTGGCACTTCGCGTTCCTGTCGTCGGCGCAATGGCGGTACAACCCCACGCAGGCTCGGGCGTTGACGACGTGGCTGGACAACGACCTCGCTGCTGCTAGGGCGGCGGGTAAGCACCTGGCAGTTGCATACCACGAACCGTACTTCACATCGAACACGACCCAACATGAGCGGGCCGCTGACCACAAGCCGTGGATCGACGTGATGTGGAAGCACCGGGTCCGTCTGACCCTGTCAGGGTCACAGCACAACTACGAACGGTCATGTCCGGTGAACAACGCTGACCAGTGCGTCAGTGACGGGATGACAGCGTTCCAGGTTTCCACGGGAGGTGTCGATCTCCGCTCCTTCACTAGCAGTCCGTCGTACATCGTGAAGCGGTTCAGCGACACCCACGGGTTCCTTCGGATGACACTCCGAGACGACGGGTCTTTCGACTGGAACTTCGTTCCAACGTCAGGGTCGGACACAGACGCAGGTACGCGTTCCGCACCGTAGCGACGGCTTCTGCTCTCCACCCTCGCCTCTCTCGCCGCGGAGGTGGGCGGTGCTGTGCGCCGGACCGCCAAATAATCCGGTCTTGGGTCCTGAACCAAGAGCGGGTAGTCCGGGCTGAAAGACGGGTAGCGCCTGCGAGAAAACGAGTACAGGGAAGCCCCTCGCCACGCTGGTTGGCCTCCTGACCCGGGCATACACTGACCAGACGCCTGCCGCGACGCCTGACAAAAATCGAAGGGAACCGGTACTGGCACTTTTACGACCGTGGTGATAGGGCGCCCGTTGCCTCCTTCACGGCCACCCCACATCCGGCACCGCGCCGCTGGACGTGGCCTTCACCGATACCTCCACCGACTCGCCGACGTCGTGGTCCTGGGCCTTCGGCGACGGCGGCACGTCCACCGCGCAGAACCCTGCCCACACCTACACCGCCGCCGGAACCTACACCGCAACCCTGACCGCCACCAACGACACCGGCTCAAGTTCGACCACCTCGACCATCACGGTCAGCCCGGCACCGCCCCTCGGTGCGCCCACGTTGGACGCACCCTCCGTCGTCAACCTTGCCAACGTCGCGGCCGTACCCGTCTCCGGCACCGCCGAGCCCGCGGACACCGTGAGTGTCACAGCGTCCGACGGCGCGGGCCATGCCGTGAGCGGAACGGCCACGGCCAGCTCGACGGGAGCCTGGTCCCTTCCGACACTCAACCTCTCGAGCCTCAACGACGGCACCGTGACCCTGACCGCCACCGCGACCGATACGGCAGGCAACGTCAGCCCCGCGACGACAGCAACAGTCCCCAAGGACACCGCGCCCCCCGCCGCGCCGACACTGACGGCCCCCGCCACAGTCACCGCCGCGACCGTCGCGGCCGTGACGGTCAGCGGCAGCGCCGAGGTCGGCGCGACCGTCTCGCTCAACATCACGGACGCCAATGCCGTTCACACCCTCACCGCAACCGCGACCGCGGACGGAACCGGGAATTGGTCCATAACGACACTCAACCTCTCGAGCCTCAACGACGGCACCGTGACCCTGACCGCCACCGCGACCGATACGGCGGGCAACGTCAGCCCCGCGACGACGGCAACGGTCCCCAAGGACACCGCGCCCCCCGCCGCGCCCACGTTGGACGCACCCTCCGTCGTCAACCTTGCCAACGTCGCGGCCGTGACGGTCAGCGGCAGCGCCGAGGTCGGCGCGACCGTCTCGCTCAACATCACGGACGCCAATGCCGTTCACACCGTCACCGCGACCGCGGACGGAACCGGGAATTGGTCCACGACGGCACTGAACCTGACGAGCCTGAGCGACGGCCAGCTCACATACACCGCAACCGCGACCGATACGGCGGGCAACGTCAGCCCGGCGACGACGGCAACGGTTCCCAAGGACACCGCGCCCCCCGCCGCGCCGACACTGACGGCCCCGACCACAGTCACCACCGCGACCGCCACGACCGTGACCGTCAGCGGCAGCGCCGAGCCCGGCACGACCGTCACGCTCAACATCACGGACACCGACGCCGTTCACACCCTCACCGCAACCGCGACCGCGGACGGAACCGGGAATTGGACCATAACGCCACTGAACCTGACGAGCCTGAGCGACGGACAGCTCACATACACCGCAACCGCGACCGATACGGCGGGCAACACCGGCGCGTCCGCAGCGCAGACCGGAACAAAGAAGACGACCGCAACGGCACCGCAGTTCACGAGCATGCCGTCCCAGATCACGGGCGACACGGTGACCGCTGTGCCATTCGCGGGGACCTCCGATCCGGGGGCAGCCGTGGCGCTCACGGCCACCGATTCGGGGAATTACAGCCTATCGGCCACGGCAACGGCGAACGGCTCGGGAAACTGGTCCTCGACGATGAACCTGAGCCAACTCAACTCGGGCATGGTCACGTTCTCGGCCCAGGCCACGGACGTCTACGGCAACATCAGCACGGTGACGACGACGACGAGCCGCATCGGCCCGAGGGTCGTGTCCGTCACGCTCCAGAACGGCGGAACCGCCGATAAAGCGGACACCAACGACAAGGTCGTGGTCGTGTTCAACGAGCCGATGAGCCCGAGCTCGTTCTGCAGCACCTGGACGAGCACCACGGGGCCGTGGACCCACAGTAGCAACAGCGTCAGCGTGCTGATCAGCCGCAACACCTCTGCCCCCTACGACGCCCTGACCCTCTCGGCGGGCTGCACGCAGAACAACTTCGGCACCGTCAACCTGGGCGCCAACTACACCACGAGCAGCGGCGGAAACCTCACCTTCAAGGGGACCGGCTCGCGTGGGGCGTCCTCCGTCTCGCTGAGCGCGGACGGCAAGACCCTCACGATCACACTCGGAACCTTGAAGAGCGGAACCCCCGCCACGGGCGTCATCGCCGGCATTCCCTCATACCAGGGGACAGTGACCGGACAATCGGGCATCGCGACGGACACGAGCGGAGTCCCGCTCGGACGCAATCCCTCCGGCTCCGGGACGGCGTCGCGCTTCTGATCCTCGAATCGCGCGGTTCGATGGTGCGGATGCAGGGTCGGCCAGCCTGCCCACCCCTGCGCACCTGCAGATCACCCTGCGTGCAACGGCGGCGGGGTTACTTCCGGTTCGCCTGGAGCTTCGGAAGCCTCAGCCGCCTTCGGCAGCATGAATTACGACGCCGGTGCTGCCGCCGATGGAAGTCTCCCCTCGCTGGTTGTCGATTTCGGGGTCCTTGCCGAGGATATCCTTCGTACCAGCCGCGTGCCGTTCCAACCCTGCGCCGTCAGCACGCCCGAACTCTCAGGCCTCGACCTGCAGGTCACTGCGGATGACGGCTCATTCGTGATCAGCAGCAGGGGTGAGCGCATCACCGGCCTCCGGGTGCTGGCACCGGACGGCGCGCTCCTTGTGGACGGAGACCGCCTTGGCACCTGCGTCACGGGAGGCAGGTCCAGCAAGACCTGGAAACCGGACGCACCTCCCCCGCCCGGCTCTGTACTCGAGGTCACCGAGCACCGCACCCGTTGCGCGCGGCGGGACTCAGGCGTTCTTTTCGACCTGGGCGATCCCAGCCCGTCCTGCCTCGATAATGGGGGTGACCTCGCAGCGGACGTAACCGCGCTGGGCGTTGTGAAATTTCAGGTGCGGGTTCTCGGCCAGCCATTGCCGGCCGGTGGCATCCATGTCCGCGCCGTTGCCGCCGGAGGTGACGGAGGTGCCCAGGAACTCGGTACCGATCGTCTGGGAGGCCTGGTCGTCGAAGTTGATCTTCAGGTCCGAGGCGGCGCTGCGGTGCGAGTCGCCGCTAAGGATCACGAAGTTCTCCACCCCGCGGTCCCGCACGCCGTCGTAGAGCCGCTGGCGCGCGGCGGTGTAGCCGTTCCAGTTGTCCATGCTGAGGCCGACCTCCGGGCCTGGGGTGGCGTCCACCTGCATGGTGAACACCTGGTTGCGGACTTTTCCATGCCTTCCAGCAGCCAGTTTTCCTGCCCCTGGCCGAGCATGGTCCGGCTCGGCTCCAGCCGCTCGTCACAGCCGATGGCGCGGCCGCCGCCGCAGACCTGGTCGCTGCGGTACTGGCCGGTGTCCACCATGTTGATCTGGGCCAGGTCACCGAAAGCAGCCCGGCGGTACAGCTGCAGGTCCGGCCCGGCTGGCTTCTGTGAGATCCGCAGCGGCATGTACTCGTAGTAGGCTTGGAACGCGGCTGCGCGCCGCTGCAGGAATACGGCCGGGTCCTGGTCCGGTTCCCTGTCCACCTCCGAGCTGCCTGCCCAGTTGAGTGGCCGGCCGGGAAATTCTGGCAGCTGACAAATGCGATCGCAAGCGAGCTGAGTGCAGCGCCGTCTTGGTCCGCCCGGCCGGGCTCACGTACTGTCCGGCACGAAAGCGGTACCAGTAGTGGCGCCCGGGCTCCAGGCCCGCGACTTCCACATGGACCGAGTGACCCAGTTCAGGCAGCGCCGCCGCACCGGCACGCACGACGTCGGCGAAGCCGGGGTCGCGGGCGATCTGCCAGTTCACCTGCACGCTCAGATCCGGCATGCCGCCCCGGCCGTCGAGGGCAGTCGGCTCAGGTGCCAGCTGGTCCAGAGCACCACGCCGTCCGGAAGCGGCTCACCCGAAGCCACGCCCAAAGAGAACGGATTCTCGCCAAAACGCGGGTTGGCCCAGGCCTTGCTGGGGGCTGTGGCAGCCATGCCGGACGGCGGCGGCCAGCGTCCCGCCGCCCAGCAGGGCCAGGAAGCGGCGGCGGTCAGGGGCAAGGGCGGACATGGCATCGAACATGGGGATCCTCCGGTTGCTGGTGAATGCCACCAGTGAACCTTCACCCCCTGTCGGGGACCCCATGAGAACCTGAACCGCCCGCACACAGAAAGTGAACCGGTGCATAACTTCCTGCAGAAACGAGACCTCAGCCGTTCCGTGTCTGACCGTTACAAATCAAACAGAAGGTGAGGTCATACTGTCAGCCGCCGTCGGTGATTCAGCCTCCTGATTGCATATGCAGCAGCCACGCCACCAAGGACCAGTCCGATCGTGATTACCCAGAATGAGTTGTTCGCTGCAGCGGTCACGGTATCCGCCGCAGCGTCATCGAATGTATCCGCTACAGGGGCAATGGTGGCACCGCCACTTGGTAATGGGGCAGGGTTGGAGTTCGCTGCCACTGTTGCCGGTGTTTCCGAAGATGTGGTTTCGGGTCGTTGAGTGGCTTCGTCCACCACCGGCTCAGGTGAGATCACTCCAGGTTCAGCAATTGCCACTGCCTGCGCCGCATTCGCAGCGGCAGGGTTATTTAGGGGCGATGCGGCTGCAGCCTGCTGGGAGGGAGCATCAGCAGGTTCGGGAGCCGGTTGCGCGGGAGCGGGTTGTGCGGGCCCTGGAGCTGGGGCAGTTGCAGCAGGTGCCGGGGCGGCATTGGTCGTAGCAAGGGGAGCGGGAGCTTCATCAGCGGTTACGGGGGGAGCCTCAGCGGTAGACGGGGTAGAAGCTGCTGATCCCTGCAACCCGCAATGCGTACCTACCCCCGCCCATGCATCACCAGGCTGGAGATTGGAGCAGGAGGGAGCAGGTGGATTAGGCGCGGGGATAAATAGCAACCTGTTAGGGGTTGCGCCCTTATTGGCACTGATGACACCCGTCACCGCGTTGTTGGTCATCGACTGGTGAACCTGTGCCGGGGATAACGAAGGGTCACGGGAAAGCAGGATTGCAGCCGCACCGGAAACGTGTGGAGCGGCCATTGAAGTACCGTCCAGAGTGTTGTAGCCGGTAGCAGCGTTGTTCCAAGCAGACCTGATGGATATTCCCGGCGCTTGAATATCAACGCAAGAGCCGTAGTTGGACCATGACGCCTGAGCGTCGTTAATATCCGTAGCTGCAACGGTAATGGCAGACCGAACTCGAGCAGGAGAAGTAGCACAGGCATCAGCGCCGGCGTTGCCTGCTGATGCGACTACCGTCATCCCGTCGTTAACAGCACTTTGAACGGCTTCGTCAAATGAAGAATTAGTGAAACCGCCAATACTGAGGTTTAGTACTGCTGGCTGACCGGCCACGTGGTGCTGAACTGACCAGTCAATCCCTGCCATGATTGTTGACGCCCAGCCGCTTCCATCACACTCAAGCGCCCGGATGGGGATGATGCTGGCTTTCTTGGCAACGCCGTATGTTGTTCCGGCGGCGGTTCCAGCGACGTGCGTCCCATGACCATTACAGTCATTGATTCCATTGCCATCATGAACTCCCCACCAGATTGCAGGAATCCTCCCGGAAAATTCCGTATGGGAAACATGCAGCCCAGTGTCAACAACATAGATGTTCACGCCAGCACCTTCATTGCCGATGCTGTACTGCCCATCTCGCCCTGATCGCTGATCTACCCGGTCAAGCCCCCAAATAGACGTGGCACCAGAGATTGAAACGGGAGTGTCAAGTTCAACTGAGGCCACGTCTTCTGATCTTTTCAGGGACTCCATTTCCTTCGGTGTCGCTACAACTACCGAAGCTTTCATTGCATGGGAAAGAGTCGCCTTAACTTCAATCCCCTGTTGCCGCAGGGACGTGGACTCCGCTTCTGCATTCACATCATTGCCATATTTCACGATGTACCTTTGCTCTCCTGCGGGTGGAGCAGAGGGCGAAGGAGAAGGAACAGTGGCAGATGGCGGATCAGTTGCAAAATCAGCATGAGCAACAGCAGGGGCCAGAGATAGAACCATTGAGGCAAGGAATACGGATGTCGCGGCTTTAAGGAAATACGGCGGTGTGGACATCTGCACTGTTCTTTCGTACGAAGGATGCCTCTTACCGCGGGAGCAGCCATAAGTGATTACCGAGCATTAATAGAAGCTGCACTACCGTGTGCCATACAAATGATAGCGGCGAGGCTCCAGATATTAGACCTCAGCGGACTGATTGTCGAACATTATGGTCCGGCACGAACATCTTGCCTAAGAGCACCTCGTTGAGGACCGCACCATCACCGGCGCCGAGCAGGAGAAGTGGCTGCTGGACGACTTCAAGAACTCCACCCAGCGCTGGGACATCCTGGGCCGGGAGATCGACGACGTCTCCATGGACGGGTGGGACGGCCACGCCTCCTCCCGCCGCCGCCGCTCAGGCTCCACCGTGGGGGCTGGTCGCAAAGTAAGACCCGTCGAAACCCTCGAAACCCCCATCCAAGTCCGCTCGGCTGGGGGTTTCGCCGTTGTTTGAGCGGTACGCTCCTTGAAGCTGAAGAAGGATGGGGGGAAGCGTCATGGTGGAACTGAAACGCATTTATTGGAGCCGGCAGGCGCTGCGGTTGGCATACTCAGCCGTGCTGGTGTGGTTGAGCATCTCGGTGATCCTGGCGCTCCTGCCAAAGTCGAAAGTGGTGTCAGCGTCAGGGGCTGGTATCTCCGCCGCAACCGAGGTCCTGCGCGGGATGGTGGACAGCGTTCTGGCCGCGGTCGCCCTGCCCGGCGCATTTCTTGTCGTCCTGTTCATCGTTGCCGCCATCATCCACAGCAGAGACGTCCGACGCCGGGACCCGGTAAGACGTTTCACGCGCCAGCAGCGCCGCGAAGGCATGGCACGAGCTGCCAATCTGTGTGAAATGGAGGCAGGATTCCGGCGCCGTTGCTCCCGGCCCGCTGAGCACGGCGAACATTTCTACCCCTGGTCCAAGGGCGGATCCACCAGCCTGCAGAACTTTCTCGCCGCCTGCGCCAGGTGCAACCGGGCAAAGGGCGCCAGAATTCCTTCCCCGGGCCAACAGGAACGGATAGAACGACGACGGCGGGACTACGTTACGCCCAACGGTCCCGTTAGCGTCGGCGAGCGGCAGCCGCTTCGCTGACCGCCCCGCCGTTATTGCCGTTGCTTAGGCTCAGCTCAGCGCCCTAGGCCCAGAAAGACGGCAAGGGACTGTTCGACCGCAGTCATTGTCTTGGCGTCTATTTGCCCTAATCGCTGCCCAAGATTGGCGCGCCGAACGGTGGTCAGCTTGTCCACCATGATCTGGCTTTCGCGCTCCAAACCAGTGAACTGGTCCGGCTCAACAGTCAGCCTCAGTAGTGGCGCGCCTGTCAATTGGGACGTCAGCGGCAGAAGAGTGACCGACTCCGACGCCTCAAACAGGTCATCCTGAATTATCAGCGCTGGCCTGGGCTTTTGTGCATATGTTCCGCCTGAGACTGTCCACAACTCGCCTCGATTCACTCCGGCCAGTCTTCCGAAATCTCTTCGATGAAATCCTGGTCGTCCCCGGCCCTGTCGGAGGCGGCAACAGCCAGCGACTGCCGCCGCGCTTCACGCTTGAACTCTTCTGTACGGGCGTCCGGCACCCACATCTGAATCTGCCGAAGGCCGCGCTCACGCATGGCAATCCTGTGCCGCGCAACTCGATCCCTAACACTCATAATCAATTGTTACATGTAACGGAGGGCATCGCACCGCGTAGTTGTTTGGCGTACACAGCGATCGTCCCCGCCGCGTGTACCGGCCCGGCCCGCTGAAACGCTATCCGCACGAGGCCTTCATGGGGTAACCCCATTCAGGGTAGACAGTGCAGAGAACGGGCCTAACGACAGCGGGGCGGTCCCGGATTCCATAAGGGTTAGTAATGAGCCCATCAGCAGACTTTGTGGTTACTCTGATGACCATTAAATCCCGGGGAACACCTTCCCGGAGGTGACAAGGTATTCGTCGCAGCCAAGTAACACTCAGAGGAAGTTCGCGAAGCCCCCGGCAGATCAGCTGGGGGCTTCGCAGTGCCGCGCTCCGGAACTGTGGCGGTGCAGTTCCTCCGCGTAACCTCAGCCACCCCTACGGGTGCACCAGCACCTTCACCGCCGTCTCCTTGTGGTTGATCAGGGTGTCGAAGCCCTGCTCCACCAGGTCCTCCAGCGCATTCCTTCCGGTGATGAACGGCTTGAGGTCCACCTTGCCCTCCTGCACCAGTTTGATGGCCGCAGCGTGGTCCCGGACGTAGGCGATGGTCCCGCGCAGGTCGATCTCCTTGAGCACCAGCTTCTGCATGTCCACCGTGGCCGGCGCGCCCCAGATGGACACGTTGACCACCACGCCGGCGGGCCGGACGGCGTCGAGCATGGTGTCCAGCACGGCGTTCACGCCCGCGCATTCGAAGGCGACGTCCGCCCCGGTACCGCCGGTGAGTTCCAGTACCCGTGCGGGGACGTCCTCCTTGCTGGGGTCCAGCACATGGTCCGCCACGCCGCTGGATACCGCCTTCTCCTTGC
Source organism: Pseudarthrobacter raffinosi (assembly GCF_023913835.1). Classification (NCBI taxonomy): domain Bacteria; kingdom Bacillati; phylum Actinomycetota; class Actinomycetes; order Micrococcales; family Micrococcaceae; genus Pseudarthrobacter; species Pseudarthrobacter raffinosi. Next base: position 134,445 of record NZ_JAMXBG010000001.1, read on the forward strand.
GGGCCAGGGTCAGCTCGCTGACGATCGTGGTCACGCCCATGCCCTTGAGGACGGCCGCGGTGAGCAGCCCGATCGGGCCCGACCCGCCCACCAGTGCCACGTCGCCGGCCGTCACGCCGCTGCGCGCCACCGCATGGTGCGCCACGGACAGCGGCTCGATCAGGGCCGCCTCATCCAGCGGGATGTCCCCGATGGGATGCACCCACCGGGCGTCCACCACGATTTTCTCGCTCAGGCCTCCCCCGCCGCCGGAGAGCCCGATGAACCCCATCTTGCGGCACAGGTGGTAATTGCCTGCCTGGCAGGAATCGCATTCGTCGCAGACAAAATAGGGTTCGACGACGACATTGTCCCCCTTCGCGAGGCCCATCACCCCTTCGCCGATTTCAGAGACAGTCCCGGAGAACTCGTGCCCCAGAGTCACCGGAGCTTCCTCCCCCGAGAGCGGGTGCGCGTGACCTGGCGCGGGGACGAAGATGGGACCTTCCAAGTATTCGTGCAGGTCAGTGCCGCAGATCCCGCACCACGCGACGTCGATCTTCACCGTTCCGTCCCGGAGCTCCGGCTCCGGCACATCCTCGATCCGGATGTCCTTCCTGCCATGGAAACGTGCTGCTTTCATGATTCCTCCTCGTGTGATCGGGGTACTGGGTTTCGACAGGCTCAACCACCGCAACCACCGTGGTCAGCGGGTGTGATGGGTGAGCTGCAGTTCGTACACCGGGGTCTCCAGCCCTTCCATCCGGGCCTTGAGCTGCAGGGCCAGGTACGAGGAGTAGTGCCGGCTCTGGTGCAGGTTGCCGCCGTGGATCCAGAGGTTCGGCACGTTGGTGGGCTTCCACATGTTGCGCAGCTCCCCTTCCCAAGGCCCCGGGTCCTTCGGCGTGTCCGAGCCGTACCCCCAGCACTTCCCCACGCGGTCGGCGACTTCGGGAGATACCAGGTCCGCCAGCCAGCCGTTCATGGAGCCGTAGCCGGTGGCGTACACAATCAGGTCTGCCTCCAGTTCGGTGCCGTCGTTCAGGACCACGGCGTTGCCGGTGATCTTGGAAACCTCCCCCGAGCGAAGCTGCACCCGGCCGTCGATGATCAGCTGGGAGGCGCCGACGTCGATGTAGTAGCCGGAGCCGCGCCGCAGATACTTCACGAACAGCCGACCCGTCCACACCGAAGTCCAGGTCAAACCCTGGCGTTCTGGGAAATATCGGGGACGATCACGCCACGACACTACAACGGCGCTCCATAGCGGAGGAAGAGGTAGGACCAGCACCTTCACCGCGGTGTCCTTGTAGATGATCAGGGTGTCGAAGCCCTGCTCCACCAGGTCCTCCAGCGCGCTTCTGCATGTCTACGGCGGGCGCGCCCCAGATGGACACGTTGACCACCACGGCGCCGGGCCGGACGGCGTCGAGCATGGTGTCCAACACTGCGTTCACGCCGGCGCATTCGAACGCGACGTCGGCCCCGTCCCGCCGGTGAGCTCCCGCACCCGCGAATCCGGCTATGCCGACGCGGGTCAGGCCAGTGATCACAGTGGGCGGTCCGCGACGAGAAACGTTCCAGCGCACGCGCTCGTGGAACTGATCATTTGGTCGGGTTGAAGCCGGTGCTGTGGATAGAATACGCGGGTGAAAGCGCCTCAGGTGGTTATGGACCTCGATAGGAAATCTCGGATGGTCCTTCGAGAGGGACTCCTCGTCGACCGCAGGGGTGTTGAGGTCACAGTTCTTTGGAGTGACGGGTCAACCAATGATGTCCGACTCGGTGTTGATGGGGACCACATACTGCTTGCCACCGCGACTGGTGGGCTACGCCACCGAAAGTACGTCGACCCGGTTGGCGCCTCAGAGCTCGTGCGCTCGTCGCCTGCACAGGCTTTCGCGTTCGCCCTTCTCGACTCATCGAAGCCGGTGTCGAGCAAAGACCTCATCGCGCGTGTCGAGGAGGTCTTCACCGGGGATGTCAGCGCCCTGTGGAAGCGGGCCCGTCTGACTTTCGAGGCGAACGAGAGTGTCAAGGCATCGGGTAAGGGTGCTAGCCTCAAGTACCTCTGGGTGGGGCAGGCTCCGCTCGATGCAATCTCGGCTGACCTAGCCGCCCAAATGCGCGGACGGACAGCCATGAAAGAGAACACCGTGACGGTGGAACTCGATGCCGGAAATGCCGAGCGAGGCGTTGACGTTGCTCCGCAGGTCGCCGATGGCGCTGTCGGCAGGCCAATGGATTCTGAAACCCGGAACGAGGGCCGAGGCAGTGCACACGGTGCTGAGGGCGGGCAAATCCACCCGGCTGTCGAACTCGTCCATGCCACTTCGGTCTCAGGCCAACTGCCTGAGAACTGGGCTCGGCTACTGGGCAGTGCCCTGCGGAATCCTTTGGCAGCTGGGCTCGCTGTGGACTCGCTGTCCGATGATGCGCTTCAAGCGGCCGTTCCGGCGCTCGGTCAAGCTGCTTTGATCCTGCAGGCCCTGCCGAGGGACAGCAAGAAGATCAAGGCAATTGATGCGGTGCAATTGGCAGGACCCGAGGGTGCGGCCGCTCTAATAGATGCGGCAGACGCCGAGTTGCGCAGTCTTGAGCCGGCGTCTGCCAGAGCCCAGGAGCTACGGCACGCCAAGGACTTCCTGATTGGGAGGCTGTTGAGCTCGCCCTCGGTTGGTCTCCTCAGCCTGGACACTGTCCTTCGGGCCACCCGCGAGATGGAAACGCCGAAAGATGCTGCCAAGAAGGGTGAGTGGGTCGCTGGAGTTCTGGCAGCCGTCATAGGCGCGATGGATCAGGACTCCTGGAAGAATCTCGCGCTCCAGGACAAGTCTGCGGTGGCCCGGCGGCTCACGTCCGTTCCGCTGAATGCGACCGGCTCGAGGGCACGTGTGCTGGGGTGGATCTGGCGCAATCATCCAGCAGACCTTGCCGACGACATGTGGTGGCGGGGCGTGGAGTTTGACGATCTGGTTGCGGTCGCCACCACGCCCCTGGCCAGCGCGCTCGAGAGCGATGCCATAGCGTCCGCCGTAGTCAAGCCCTTGGTAGTCAAGAGGCTCGCGTCAGCCACGACGAGGCGTCAGTTGCTCACGTCGCTCGCCGCCCCCACTGCACTTGCTCGCCTCATGGATGAAAGTGACGTTCAGCGAGCGTTCGACCGAGTCCTACGGGATGACAACATCGGCCGGGCCTGGCTTGTGCGCCTCAGGAATGAGACACGGATATCCGAGCTTGCTCACCAAGTAGAGGCCCTCACTCGCCAGGCGAGAGAAAAGACGGAGCTGCTCGGCAAGGCCCAGGAAGCCGTGCGGTTGAGTGATGACCGGCTGCACCGCATGGAGGCACAACTTGGCGAGGCCGCCGCGAGCACCAGCGAGCTTCGCGAATCTCAGTCGCGCCAGATCCGGATCGATGTCATGCGCGCCTTTGCGGAGCTCTGCGCGTACGTCGACGGGGCTGCCGACAGTCAGTCCGCTCAGCGCGTCCGGGAGCGGGTGCGGCGGATGGCCGCCCGTGAGGGACTGACTCCGTCGGGTGTCCCAGGCCGGACGGAGCCCTATGACCCACAGCGTCACGATGTCATCGGGGAGCCGCAACTGCCCAACACACCAGTGACTGTCACCGGCATCGGATATACATGGGGCGAGGGTGCCGATGAGATCGTTCTCGTGCGCGCGCTCGTTGAACGAACTTATTAGGAGTTGGAGTGGCTCGAGAGCAGTTTCTGGGTGTCGACTTTGGCACGAGCACGACACTGATCGCGGAGAGCCTGCCGGCGGGCAGGCCGACGGTGGTCCCAATCGGTCACGCCGAATCGTGGATGCCCTCCGCTGCTGCGGTCAGCGGTGACGCCTTGGTGGTCGGCGAGGACGCGCTCACGCACAATCCCGCCGCTCTGATCACTTCGGTCAAGCGCTGCATCACCGGACGCGCGGTAGTCGCGCGAAGCGCCGACGGTTCCGTCGAACGCGACGCCGACGAGGTCATCGGCGCGGTCCTACGCGAGATCGCGAACCGTGCCCGCGCTGATCGGCTCCCCATCTCCAATAAAGGAGTCACGCGACTCGGCTGCCCTGCAATGTGGGACGCGGATCAGCGTGAACGGTTGCTCGGCCTCGCCGAGACGGCGGGCTTCAGCGTCGGCCCCTCGACTCTGATTGATGAGCCGATCGCCGCTGGACTGAACTGGATCGGCCAGCGAACGCAACAGAGGGAGTACTTCGACGAAGAGCGCGTGCTCGTGTTCGACATGGGCGGAGGCACGCTCGACGTCGCTGTCCTTGACGTCACGACCGGCCCGCTCAGGGACCCCGAAATCTACGTCCTCGCCTCAGACGGCCTCAGCGAGGCCGGTGACGTGCTCGACGGAACGATCGTCGCTGACCTGGAGATCGCTCTTGGAGACCAAGGGATCGAGCTCGAGGCGTTGCCCGACGCTGATCTCGCAAGGGCATATCTGATGCGCGCAGCAGCTGAGGCGAAGGTTGACCTCTCGACACACCACGAGACGCAGGTGCATGTCGGCTATCAGGCCGGCAACCTGCCCAGCCTGCGCTACACCCGCGAGCAGCTGGAGGATGCCATGCGTCCGCAACTGGAACGCGCCTGGTCCCTGATCATCTCGACCCTGCGCGCGTCATACCTGACCCGTAGCGAAGGTGCGGTCACATCTGCCCTGCGCCAGATTTCGGAAGAAAGCCTCACCTCAAACGTTGATCACGTTCTCCTGGCCGGGGGCATGAGCCGCGCCTCCGCGGTGGAGAAGTTCCTTAGCAGGAAGCTACCCACCGCCAAGATTCACACCTTCCCCGGCAGGAACGGTGCGCGGGAGGCGATCGTTGCGGGGCTTGCCGAGAACACTTCCTACGAGCAGGTGAATCTGCATCGTCCCGCCTTCGACTTCGTGCTCGAGTTCTCAGCGGGAGACGGGGATCTGACCCGTGTTCCGCTCTACCGAGCACACACGAAGCTTTACGAATGGTGGCAAGCACTGAGCCGGGACCGGCTCAGGTACGAGTGGCCAGACGGTGCCACCGCGGTCAATCGCGATTCAGCTCGATCATTGCCATCAACCGGCTACGGCCGCCTCGCTGTCTATGCGATGGACGGGACGCCGGTCTATCTGCGGCATAAGGAGACCGATGTGCCCGGATTAAAGGTTGCCTTCGGCTATGGTGCTGTCCGCTTCGACCTGTCCACCGAGGGGCGCGTCAACATCACCGACGGCCAGGGAACGAGTCAGTCATTCCGCGTCACGCGCTGGCCAGTGCTCACGGGAGGGTTTGCGCGCCTTGCGCTTCCTGTCAAGGAGCCGGACTGGCAGCCAATGGAACGCCGTTGGTGGGACGTCAAGTAGCCGGACCGACGAGCTCAATCACTGCGACCGTCCTGCGGCTCATCGAGAAGGCCCGCTGCTCCTCCAGCTCGGCCTCAAGCTGCTCAAGGTCCTGACCGAGGTTGCGGATGCGACCTTCTGCCATCCGGATGACCCTCGGATCGCGTTCTCGCTCCATAACGACGTCCAACGTTGCTCTCGCCTTAAGGATCTTGACCTGAAGACTCGCCTTGCGCGCGTCGAGGCGGGCCCTTACCAACGCCTCGTTGTCCAAACGTCTGCGTGACTCCTCCTCACGGTGCCGAGCCCAGCTGACCTCCTTAAGCGATATGAGGAAGGGCTCCATCGGCGTTGGCGTGGCTCCAGTAGCTTCCTCCAGCGATCCGCTCGCCACGGCCTCCAGCAACTGAACGCCGATGTCCGGCGCAACGGCCCCGGTCTGGATATCGATCGCCGTTGACCACAATTCCTTGGTCGGCCTCACTCCTGTCGACGCTACCAAGTCCACCGTTACGGCATAGCGAGTGCCGGGCGGCAGCGTTGCAACCCTGCCTATGCCATAACGATGCAACCCGAGTCTGTCCTGTTCCAGTTGGTGCAGTGCCACGTCAACGATGGGATGTCGGAGAGATAGGAGTTCCACGTCTCGCGTGCTTGCCAGGTCAGCGTCGAAGGTCACTTCGATTGGTTCTCCGTTGCTGATACGGCCTTGGAACAGTATCGCTGACCGACGGCTCGCTCCCTGGGTGCCTCGAAAGCGATAGATGAGGTCGGAGAGCTCATTGCTTCCCCGTAATAGCAGGATGCCGGGATGCTCCGACTTCTCGAGCTTGCCTCCAGTGGCTCGTAGTGTGTGCTCAATGAGGGCGCGCACTTCTGTCGTTCCGACATACCGCCCGTCCGTTGGCCCTGACTCTGAGAGGCCTTCTACCTGCATCTCATCAATCGTGGACAGAGTGGCGCGCTCCTCATTCAGTTGCCGAAGGTTCGCCGCCCTCGTCTCGATGGCCGTTGCGATTTCTTCCGCTCGCTGCCTTCGCTGGGAGTCGTCCAGTCGCGGATCAAGGATTTGGTTAGCTAGGTCACGGAAGTCGTCCCTGAGGATGGGCTCAAGATCTCCAATGGAGTTCTGAAATACGCCGATTCGGGTGTACAGGCGTTCCAAGATGTCGGACTCGATCGTCCCCGGCACATGCATGTTGAGGATAAGGACCTTCTCGTGCTTTTGGCCGAATCGGTCCAAACGACCGATTCGCTGCTCGACTCGCATGGGGTTCCAGGGCAGGTCGTAGTTCACCAGTACGTTGCAGAACTCGAAGTCCAGACCCTCCGATGCCACCTCGCTCGCAATGAGGAAGTCGAATTTCCCATCGCGAAAGGCATCGATGATGGGCTGGCGATCCACCATGCGGATACCGCCGTGGAGCTGCTCGACCCGGAAGTCTGAACTCAGGCGTTCTGCCAGGTACGCGATGGTCCCGCGAAAGGTGGAGAAGATCAGTGCTTGACGCAATCCTTGTTCGCGCAAGTGCGTGAGCTGCCCTAGCAGGGCTTCAAACTTCGAGTCCTCGCCATGCCACTCGAAGGATGTCCAGTCTTCGCGCATTTCCGCCAGGTCCTCTTCGCCATACTCCTCGTCGTAATCCTCCACCGAGCGCGCGAACTGGTCTGCGTTGGCAGAGAGTCGCGCCTGCATGGCGGGCAGGCAGCTCGCGACCTGGCGCAGCGGCATCTGCATGGCGAAGCCGGGTGGCGTTCCGTGCGCGCGAGCCCGGGACATGAAGTGGTCGACGACGCGGTCGTAGAAGCCCTTCTCATCCGGCGACCAGTTCACGACTACCTGATGGGGTTCGCGCACTGCCTTGACGTCGGGTACATCCACCTTCCGGGTCCTTGAGAGCACGCCACTCAAGGTGTTTAGCTCGGAAACGAGGCGTTTGACTTCGGCCCGTTGGCCAGCTTGCAGGGGTGCAGCGGTGTCAAGAAGCTCCTCTAGGCGCGCGTAGTCCGGGCGGCTCGACACGGCGCGGCCGAAGGGCAGTGTCTTAATCGACCGCAGGTGGTGGCGCAGTGCTGAGCCGGATGAGCCGTGAGAGATGCCGCGTTCGATCGCGTTGAGGTGCTGATTCGGCTCAAGCTGCATATGGAAGATTTGGGAGTCCTGGTACATGCCGTCGTCGAGCAGAGTCAGCAGGTTGTACAGGTCGTCAGAGCGCAGGTTGATGGGGGTGGCCGACAGGAACAACAAGTGATCGGCCCAATCGGACAGCAACCCGCCTAGCAGGTTCGACCTCGTGCCGGTATTGCGCAACACATGGGCCTCGTCGACGATGACCAGATCAAATCTCGGTCGGATCCGGGTCAGCTGCTCGAGCACGTCGCTCGCACTGCGGAGGGACTCCACAGAGATGATCGCGTGGAGTTCCGGGTCCCGACCGGCGAGGAGATCTTCGGCGAGGTCAGCCAGCTTGCGAGGCTTGATAACCTCGAGGTCACGGTCGAAACGCCGGCTCATCTCCATGCGCCATTTGTGAGTCAAGGATGAAGGCGTGACCACAAGCGTGCGACGAAGCGGTGACCTCTGCTCCAGCTCGCTCCACACCAGTCCCGCCTCGATCGTCTTTCCGAGACCCACCTCGTCCGCCAGAAGTAGCCGCCCGGTCGGAGAGTTGAGGATCTTGAGCGCAGGGATGAACTGGTAGGCACGAAAGACCGTTTTTGTCGCTCGGTAGGAGTACAGGGTGTTCGAGAGCGGCTCGCGCAACTTCGTCCACGTCAGAGTCATTGCGATCTCCCGTGCCGAAGCGGGTGCCGAGGTTACCCAGAAGGCTGGATCGCGTGGGTCTCCATCCACCTTCTGGAGGGACTCTGGCGCGACGTGCTGAAACTCCCCGTCGACACTCACCTCAATCACGTAGCCAGCGCGCGTGCGAGTAACCCGCCGCACCCGACCAATGCGATCGCACCCGAGCACCTTCACGACATCCTCGGGCGCAAACGAACTTGTGCCGATGAAGGGCAGAGCGTCCTCCCAGTGCTCAACCAGGTCCTCTCGAGCCTCCGCGAGGTGACGCATCCCTCCGTCCGCAGTGAATCGATGGCGGGCGGTTCCATTTGGCCTTTCTTGGCCCTCTCCACGGATGACGAGGGCCTCCCATCGACCCTTGCGGTAGACCCCGTACACACCGTTGAAGAGATTGCCGTCGGAATATCCGGGCGGGAGCTGTCGGACGTCGGCGTCGAGCGCTTCCAACTCTTCGACGTCCGGCCCTGTTAGTTCACCTCGAACGAGGACCCGCTGGGCTCCGATCTCTTTCAGCCAAGCAAGCCCAGATTTCAGGCCACGATAGACCAGGTCATCCATCGACATCAGACGCGGACCTCCCTCGTAGGGATCTGCCCCGAGTTTGGTTGACGCTCGGGGATTTAATGGTGATCGTGCCGCTTCTGCGGCTGCCTAGATCATCTCAGACTCAACGGGGTGCGAATCTTGAGGAGATCGATGTCGTCGTGTGATCGGCAATTTCCATACAGCCATCGTCCCCTGCAGACCACTGAGAACAATTTTCGACACTCTCTTGTCTACAGGAACATCTCCACCGCGTGGTGCGCCACGGACAGCGGCTCGATCAGCGCCGCCTCGTCCAGCAGGATGTCGCCGATGGGGTGCACCCACCGCGCGTCCACCACGATCTTCTCGCTCAGCCCTCCCCGCCGCCGGACAGCCCGATGAAGCCCATCTGCCGGCACAGGTGGTAGTTGCCCGCCTGGCACATGTCGCAGTCGCCGCCCACAAAATAGGGCTCGACGACGACGTTGTCCCCCTTCGCCAGGCCTGTCACCCCTTCGCCCACTTCAGAGATTGTCCCGGAGAATTCGTGTCCCAAGGTCACAGGCGATTCCTCGTGCGAGAGCGGGTGCGGATGCCCCGGCGCCGGGCAGAAGATGGGGCCTTCTAGGTACTCGTGCAGGTCGGTGCCGCAGATGCCGCACCAGGCGACGTCGATCTTTACCGCGCCTGCGCGGAGTTCCGGCTCCGGCACACCCTCGATCCGGATGTCCTTGCGGGCGTGGAAACGTGCTGCCTTGATGGGCTCTTCCTTTCAACGGGTGTGGTGGCTGGGCTGCAGTTCGTACACGGGTGTCTCCAGCCTTTCCATGCGGGCTTTGAGCTGCAGGGCCAGGTATGAGGAGTAGTGCCGGCTCTGGTGCAGGTTGCCGCCGTGGATCCATAGGTTGGGGACGTTGGTTGGTTTCCACATGTTGCGCGGCTCCCCCTCCCACGGGTCCATGAAAACCTCATAACGCGGGCGCATAGCACTGTTTCATTCGAAAGCTCTTGAGACTTAATCGCCGCAGCGGCCTAAATACCGCGGCTATGCCCTCCGCTTCCGCAACCTCACCAACGCCATCGCTGTACCAGCCTGAAAAGGGCCCGATTCAGGCTGGCGACTGCACCCTCGACTGAAGAAGTCCCTTAGAAGTAAGAGGGAAGTAAAATAGTGCTTTACTTAAGTATTTAAACACTCCATACTTATCTCATAGCGAGGTAACCACCTCCGATGACAGAAGGAGAATACGATGCCCGACATCACTGTTCCAGTTCCTGACGACCGTACTGCGGAGTTCTACCAGTTCTTCGGACTTTGGCTCGCAGGGTCTCTGACCCTCCCCGATGGAGGTTTTCAGAGCCTTCCAGAGGCTATGGGCGACTCGAGAAAGCGCCGGAACTGGACTGGCTCGGACGATGACCGGGAGGACGCTAGGAAGCTCTGGTCCAAGATGACCAGCCGCGCGAAAGGCTTCTACAACCTCCTGATCGACGCCCCGGGAACCGAGTTCACGGGGAATCAGATCGCGAAGGAGCTGAGCATCTCCAACGGTGCGAATGGCGTCGCCGGTGTGCTCGCCTGGCCGGGTCGGTACTGCCTTAACATGAACCGTAACCTGCCCCAGCGTTGGAAGGACGGCGAGGTTGGTGCTCCGTCCGTTTACTGGATGGACGCTGACGTCGCAGCGCTGTTTGCAGCAGTGCGGTCTGACCTCGACGGCTGAGGCTGGCTAATCACGCTGCACTCGGCAATCGGCAGCGTGGAGCGTGAAGGAGGTCTCGAACTGGAGATCTCCCCTCGCGCGAGGTGGCCGTACTTGGCCGGACCATAAAGGGGCTCGCCGCTGACACTCTGACCCATTTGGACCGCCCGGCACCTCCAACGGACCCGAGGAGTCGATCAACGGCCGCATCGAACACCTCTGGGCTCGGCTCTCGGCTTCCGCAATCCAACCAACTACATCGCCAGATCAATGTTTGAAACCGGCGAATTCAAGCCCAGGCCACACCGCGGATTAAAAGCCGCTAATCTCGGTGGACGATCTACTGACCTTACGGAAAAACTATGTCTGGAAAACTGGACAAGGCGGCCGCCTTGCTGGAGAACGGCGGAGCCAAGGCCAAAGCCAATGGCGCCAAGCTGCACTCGCTCGCCAGGGATCCAGAAATGCAGGCAAAGTAAGAAAAATAGCGGGCGAAGGCATGCGGGCATACAGGGCAGTTACGAGTCCAGAAGCCAGGCAAGCGTACCGACAGGCAGCGCAAATTCTTGACAAGGCCCGGAGGAAAAGTCCCCGACTCTAGCCGGGCACGCGCCTTGCTTGGCATGAGAGGAAGCATGGGCGCAGCAGAAGTTGCCTAACTAGAGATTCGGGCAGGCGCCTCCACCCAGATTTACCCTCAGACTCTTTGGGCGCCGCGTAGGACTTCCAAGCGTTTTGCTGAGCCACCGTGTGACAGAATGCCGATGTGATCGAATCATCTAAGGAAATCGGAATCCATGTCTCCGGAGGCGCAGCAGTCGTCGCAGGAGACCCCGACCTGATCGGTGCCCTCCTCGCCCGCTTGGACGTAGACGTGAGGCAGATACAGTCGGCCGGCAAGGGAACTCTAGACCTAGTCGCTCAAGCCTCCGGGCTCGGGGCGGTCTTGACCTCGATGGACGGAAGCTGGGTGCAACTCACCCCCGAGTCGCACCAACGACTTCTCGAGTTGGCGAAATTCAATCTTCCTCAGGGCGACGTGTTCAGCGGAGTGCTCCGCGGAGCTAAGGGTCAAATCGATTCTTTTGCGCAGTTCACATCCGGCGGAATGAACCCGCTTATGATGTCCAACCTGGCGACCCTGACCGCGACAATGGCGCTTCGTAGCGCTGTCGCGCAGCTTGAGGAACTGGCCCAGGCCATGGACGTGAAACTGGATCGCCTCCTTGACGACAATAGGGCCCGGGCCCTAGGCGATGTTCAGGGCCTCACTCAGGTACTCCTTCGCGCATTCGAGCTGTACGAGGAGACCGGCAAGATCACTGAAACTGCCTGGTCTCAAGTCGCAGGCCATGCAACGGCACTTGCACAAGCCAGTTCGCATGCCTTGGCACAGATAGAGCTTCTGACGCGGTCCCTGGATGTTCGTTCTACGGCCGAAAAGGCCAGCGCGGCTGAGGCAATTGCCAGCAAAGAACTGCGTTCATGGCTCGTGATTCTGGCCGCGTGCCAGGCGAACCAGCAGCGCCTCGAAACACTTGAGCTGGTTCATTTGCGTCAACGTGATCCAGAAGCTGTCGAGGCACACGCCGCGTCAATTCGAGGATCCGTTGCCAGACGGGAGGAAGCAGCGGCAAGCCGCTTGCAGTCGTTGCAGGATGCGTTGACCTCCGCGGCCAACATCAGCGATTTTAATCGTGTTCGAAGCCCCCAGAAGAGTCGTTCGCTTCTGGACTCCGCTGAAACCGCTGTCCGCCTGATCGGCCTATTCGCGCAAATTTACGGGCTGGAAGGGCTGCTTGAAGGAAAGGTTGAACGCGAGACGTGGCGTAAGTCGCTCTCCGATTTCGCCAAGACCTCTACAACGGCCGTTTCGTCCGTAGCCAAGGCGGTCCCCGTTGGGATCGCAAAGGTGGGCGGTGATGCTGTGATCCGTGCGGCGAGCCAAATCGAATCGAAGCGAGCGCCGAGAGAAGCTATGCCCGAACTTTCTGAGAAAAAGGCGGAAGAGAGCACTGCAGAGCGTTCCCTCTGAGGTGGGCTCGTCCTACTTTGGCCTGAGTGAAGGCATTTGCGGCTGGACGGCTTGGTACGCAGAATCGAGGCCTTCGTGGCCGATTTCCACACCAAATGGCAGCGGTTAGGCAAATCGCCGGGGATGTTCGATTTCGACCCCGGCGTTGGTGGCCGTGGGCCAGGCAGGAGAGCGGACCGGGCTGTCCCTGGAACGCGTGGCATCAACGTGGACGACGCACGGATCCCGGACAACGCAGGCAACTCCCGGTACACCAGCCCGTGGTTCCAGGTGGTCCGGCGGCCTACTTCAGCACGCTGCAACGGATGTACGACACGAGTCGTAGTTGCGCGCTCAGACATCAATGTTCGCTTTCTTGGAGGCAGCGTCGCTCCTGGTGTCAGACGAATCGAAGACCGGGATGATCTCCCACTCGCCCGAGGGCGAGGTCGTATTGAACGATGCTTAACGGGAGATCGTAGGAGTTGCGTCTTGGTGGACATCGCCCTCTCTGTGGTTCGGTGCGCATCGGCTCGCAGCCGCATATCCAGGGGTCCGTAGGGCGCGCCATAATCGGCCAGTTCCTACTTGCGTATATGGTTCGAGGGGACTTGACGCGACGATCTGGTTGTGGCCGTTCCACACCGCTGAATTCCGAGGCGTTTCGACGTCGAACGAAACTGGAGACTGGATCGTCATGAACTTTTTCAGAGCACGGGTTCTGCTTTGGCCTGTCCTGCTGATCACCGTGCTGGTTGTCGCGGGAACGGGCGCCGCCTTCGCATTCGGTGGACTCAATGCTCTCGCTCTCAGTTCGCTGTTCGCCAGCAGCTCGAACGAACGCGATTCGCAGGTGGTTCAGGCTGTCACGCGCGTGCAAGAGGTCGCCTTGCTCAGCCTTCACATCGAGGGTGTCTCGAGGAACGAAAGCAATGGAGAGATTTTCGGCGTGGCCGTACCCGCGAGCGAGAAGACGACGCTGATCCAGTACAAGTTCGACGCAAAACTAGGCATCGATGGGTCACAGGTGAAGATCGAACCCACCGGCCCAGAGTCGTTTCGGGTGACTGTCCCTCAATTCATTGGCATTGGCTTTGACGATCCCGTGTTCGAGGCCCCCCTCGAGAGCAACAACGCGCTTAGCTGGATGACACCGCCAGCCGTTCAAACTCGCATGATCAACAACATTCTCAGCGACGAGAACAAGCAGAAGTTAATCACCCAGAACGCAACTGCGCTGAAGGAGCAGGCCAAGGTGTTCTACTCCGGAATCATCGCAAGCGTCGATCCCGAATTCACCATCGACTTTGAGTTCGCAGGGTAGATGCCCGCAGCGCCCCGTCCTCGCCGCATGAACCCGATCACGACGATGCTGCTATGTCCGGACAGGTGACAACTACGCTGGAGGAACCCCGGCGAGCCGGCTGGATGGGGAACCCACCCCGTAATCGGTGACAGGGAGGGCCGGTGGTGTTGGGCCACACGACCACTGGTGCTCTCCCATATGATCGGTGGTACTGAACCGCACGATGGGGTGGTGCTCAAAGCCTCAAATACTCAGACAGGAACGCCGCCCCGGAGATCGGCGAAGTCTCCATGGACGGGTGGGACGGCTACGCCTCCTCCGCCGCCGCATCACCCAGGGCTGGGTGGACGCAAACATCCGCAACGCCGTGGTCCTCACCGGCGACGTCCACCGCAACTGAGCCAACGACCTCAAGGTGGACTACAAGGACCCCGCCTCCCCCGTGGTCGGCTCCGAACTGGTCTGCACCTCCATCACCTCCACCGGCAACGGCACAGGCTCCACCGTGGACCCTGTGATGCCCTGGAACCCGCACCTGAAGTTCTACAACGACAACCGCGGCTACGTGAACACCACCATCACAAAGGACGCACTCACCGCCGACGGTCCGCGTCCCGGACTACGTCACGACGCCGGGATCAACCGTCAGCACAAAGGCCTCCTACGCGATCCAGGACGCGTGCCGGGGCTGCAGTAGTGGTTTGAGCAGCAAGCGCACCACGACAACGGCGACGCAGTTCGTTGCCCGCGCGGTCGCCGAAGGACTGCTTGGGGACGTCGAGCAGGGCTGGGCGAAAGGGACTCGGTGCAGCCTATCAACGGCGTGTTGAGACGAGTGTCGCCAGTGCAGTCGGCCAGTCAATGCGCTCCTGTTCCAGTCGCACGTTGCCGTGTGCTGCCAGATATTCCACCACGGCCAGCTCCCCGGGCAGAAGGTGCTGCATCGTCCCGACGGCCGGCTTGGGCTCATGCACCCACAGGTCCATGAATGCCTCTAGTGTGGCCACGTCCATCAACACCGTGCCGACAGGAATGTGTTGGGCCCGCAAACGGTTCAGAATGCCGAAACCGTGGCTGTCTAGATCGCCCCAGTAGACCACGCCAAGGTTGCGAATCCACGGGATCCTGGCCAATCGGTCCACAGCGTAGCCGGAGCCATGGACAACTACTGCACCCGGCAGCAGTGGCATGGCCAACACGGACTCAAGATTTTCAAACACATAGACAACCTCAGGGCTTAGGTCCATGGCGGCCAACTCCGTGACCGGCGCAGCCAGATCCGCCAATCCACCCGGAGCAAGACCGGGATCAAGGAAACGCACACGGACGAGGTCCGGTTTGTCCGCTAACCCCAGCCCACTTCTACAGGTGGCTGCTTCATGCAGCCTCGTGACGAGAGGCCTGAATTTTTGGACCCACTTAGTGTCGACTCCGCGGATGGGCAGTTGGCGGATGTAGAGCCCGGACGCCGGATTTTCCCTGACCCATTCCAGCACTCCGGTGAGTCGGGTGAAGTCCTCGGGCGCCAAGGCGGCAAGTTCCACGGCGCTGCGGCCCACTGCGGTCGCAAACCCGTCCGTATGAGGCAGCGGCACGGAGTCGAGCAGTACCTTGGCCCTGGAAGATGCCCGTTGCCAGTGGGTGGTTTTGCCGGCAAATGCCGCGACAGCCCTGGGGGTGTCCAGTTGCACACGGTCGGGAATCCTCTGCTGGCCCAGGCTGGCCCAGTGCCGTTCCGTCCACAACACGTCGGCGGCCCCTTCCCATGACTTGGCCCAGTCGACGGCGGCGGACACGGAGGCCAATGCTTGTACTTCGGTGGGCGGATGCAAGGGGATGCCAAAGGGAAGCGACGCGTGGTCGCCTATGGACCACGCGCCAACATGGCGGTTGTATTTCTTGAGCGCCTGCGCGGCCGCCCCGGCAGGTGTAACAGGCGTGGGGCTCAAAACAGCGCGCCCGTCTCCGCAGGATCTTCAGCATCCCGGGTTTCCAGCAGCCCTCTGCCGGCTGGCTGCTCCCGGCCCGGCACCTCGGCGGGCGGTGGCGCAGCGTCCGGACCCTCGCCGTCGTCCATGGACAGGGAGCCGATGCGGGAGTCCTGGAACTCCCGGCAGGTGACCACGGCCATGCCCCCGATGTAGTCCTCCAGTGTTTGCAGGAGTTTCAGCGGGGTGGCGAGCACCATGTGGAAACCGAATTCGGTGAAGACGTCCATGGCGATGCGGGTGAAGTTACTGTCCGCCTTATCGAACGCCTCGTCCATGATGACGGTTCCGTAGCGCGGCACGTCCTCGCCATCTCCGGCCAGCTGGTAGCGCAGGGCCGCGGCCAGGCAAAACGTGACAAGCTTTTGTCGCTGACCGCCGGAGAGACCCGCGCTGGAATCGTACACATTGAGCTGCCTGCCGGCGGCGTCCACCTCCGTGGCGGTGAAGCGCACGTGCAGCCGGGTGTCCAGGCATTGGTTCCGCCAGGAGGTGTCGCCGGGTTCGCTGGAGGCGAGTTTCTCCATGATGCGCCGCATGACCTCGAACTTGGCTTCGGCATCGTCGCGGCGCTGGGCCACCCAGGAGCCCGTGCTGATGTCCTGCAGGTCGCTGAGGAACTTCCTGCCCAGCTCGCCCCGGTTCTCCTTGACGACGATCTTCAGGAACCGCCCGGCGTCGAAGGCAGACTTTTTGAGGGAGCCGTTGATGGGAGCCACCCTGTCGCGCACTTCCAACGGCGCGCGGCGGATCTCATTCGCCAATGTGGCCACATTTTGCTGCGACTGGCGTTCCATGAGTTCGAAGAACCGGGTCTCAAAGTCCGGCAGACGGTCTGCGACAAGCTGCTCCAGCAGTGCAAGGTATCCGCCACCATCCTCCACCTGGTCGGTCAAGTCCCCGGCTTTGGCGGACCAACGACGCCGGAACTCTCCCGCCAGCGAGGCGAAGGCTGTCCGTGCGGCTGCGGCCTGGGACGTGGCTTGCTTTTCCTCCGCGCTCAACCCAGTGGCCACCGTCAGTGCGACGTCGCCGATCACCTCGTGGACAATGCTGCGGCGCTGCTTCAGGAAGCGTTCCCGCAGACTGGCAGCAAGCTCCTCAGGCACGCCGGCCGACGCGGCAACACGCGGTCCAAGCTCTAGCACGATGCGGTCCAATCCCGCCAGTTGGGTTTTGACTTCAGCCAGCGCCTCCATGGCGGCCTGCTGGGCCTTCTGCGCAGCCGCCCAGCGCGCCCTGGCCTCCTTCGCGACAGCTTCGGCTGCTCGAAGGTTTCCGCTCGCCTCTAGGATCTCCGCCAGCCGTTCTTTATGGTTCTCCACCCGGGTGCGGGCCCGGCCAGCATCCAGTTGGTCCCAGCTTTGGGTGTCAGTCAGTGCCAGTGCCTCGGCGCGCAGGCGTTCGGCCTCGCGCCGGTTCTCAGCGGCGTCGACCTTGTCGGCGAGCTGGTCGGCCGTGGCTCGGGCGGCCTGGACGAGTGAACTCAGTAGCTCCAGTTTGTCGGCATTGTCGAATCCGAGCACCCACGTTGAGCGGTCGTCCACCCGTGACCGATCGTCTTTTTCGTGTCTGGTGCGTGAGCGTTTGACCTGCCCGGCACGGGTGACAGCTTTCTCCGAACCGCCGAGTTCCGCGGGCGAATAGACGCATTCATAGTCATAGTTGCCTGAGAGGACCGCGTGCAGCCACCCGGCCATAGGACCGTCGGCAACCTGGACCCGCGAGACCAAGGACCGCTCGGTCCGTGCGGGCCGCGGCGGTTCTGAACGGCTAGGGACGGACTCGAAGATCAGCCGCGCGCCCAGAAATAGCCCGTCGACGGCCTCGCGCACTCGGTCAATGTGCTTCTCGGGGACGAGCATGACGGTGGCCAGCGGACGCAGCACCCGCTCGATGGCTCCGGTCCAGTCCGCGAATTCCTTCCGGACCTCTAACAGTTCACCGGCGAACGGAAACGCCGACGCCGGTAGGCCCGCCGCTTCGGCTACAACGGACCTCGCTGTGACCAGCCTGTCGCCGAGATTGGACCGTCGGCCGCGCAGGGATTTGAGCTCCGTTTCGAGGTCGCGGACTTTCGTTTTTGCGGCACCGCGGGCCTCATGGAGCTCATTAATGGCCTGTCTGCTGGCCGCCCGGGCGGCCTCCAGGCCGCTGCGTTCGGTGCGGGCCGCGGCCCGAAGTTCCTCGTACTCTTCGAAGCTGGCGGGGAAGCTAATGCCTACCGCCTCCAACTTTGAGGCCAGCTCCGCGCGCCGGCCCAGGACATCGCGTTCGCGTTCCTGGGCCATGTCCACCTGCGTCTGTTGGTCACGCAGGGCCTGCCCGCCATGGCCGTCCACTTGCCGGCGGGCGGCCGAATGAGCCTCTTCCAGTTCCTCCGTGGTGGCGGTGGCTAAATCGACGTCATGCTGGGCGGTCAGCGCGGCAGACCCGGCGGCCGCTTTGGCGTCCTTGGCCAGTGTGAGCTTCCATTCATCCTTAAAGCTGGGCAACGCCGCGGAAAGTGCGGCGGCCTCGGTGGCGCGGGCGCTGTTCAGCCCGAACGCGCGGGCCGGTTCCTCCATGCCCCGCAGATGTTCCACCTGCTCGCGCGCCTCCACCACCAGCCGGTGGGCCTCGGACAGTTCGCCAAACTGCGCCACTGCGGTAGCGGCGATGTCGAACGTCTTAGGCCTGTCCAGCATGAATTGGCGGAATAGGTCATCGAGGCTGCCCAGCGACTTGGCCGATTGCGTCTTGTGCAGCAGAAGCACGGCATTTTCGCCGGAGATGCCCATCAGGCGGCAGAAGCGACTGGCAAAAGCCGAATGCTTGTCGGTGGCGAACGCGGCCGGCCAGTTGCTCTTGATGCGCCGGGTCTCAATGCCATTGCGCAGGTAGTCGACAAAATCGGTGAGCTTTGCATCCTCCTGCAGGATGATGCTCAACTCGCTGACGTCGGCGGGCGTGTTGGAGCCCCGGCGAAGGTGGTACAGCTTGAGCAGGAGCACCGGCTTGGCGCCCGTGCCGTCGCTGTACCGCAGCAGGATGCCGCTAAAGGTAGCGCCGGTGCGCAGATATTCCGCACGTACTTCGCCCGTCTCGTCATCGGCGCTGCGCCGCCACGCGCCGCGGATGTAGCTCACAATCGTGCGGTCTTCTCCCCGGGCGGAGGTGTCTTGGGCGGCCGCGTTGAAATGCAGCTTCCCTCGTGGCGTCAGCACTGCAGAGACGGCGTCCACCAGCGATGACTTGCCCGAGCCGGAGTGGCCGGTCAGCAAGAAGCCTTTTCGTGAGATATCCAGGCCGTGGTGGCCCTGGAACGTCCCCCAGTTGATCAGCTCCACCCGTTCCAGCCGCCACTGACCCGTCCTGATGCCTGGCGCGGCGGCCGCCGTCGTGATGCTCACTCTGTCTCCTCCCCGGTGTCGGGCAGCTCCGCGGAGCCGGGCTCCGCCTCGGCAGCCAGCCGCTGGTACTCCGCCTGCACTGCAGCAATTTCCTCCGTGCCGAAAACCAGCCTCAAGACGGGCGAGACCTCGAAACGGCCCTCCGTGCTTGTAGCGGCCAGCAGCCCGTATTTGACCATTTTTTGCCAGGACGAGTTGATGCGCTTGGAGAATCCCGTGATGTCGGCATTGTCCTTGCCTCTGTAGACCTGCAGCTGATCGGCCGCCTCGTCCGCACCGATAATGGTCTTGCGGCCGCCGCTTTCCTGAAGAAGCGCCTGCCGCAGGTGGAGCAACAGCGCCGTGTCCAGGAACGTCAGTGTGGCGGTTCGCATGACCGTTGGCGCGTCAACATCCGCGGAAGTGTTACGGACGAAGGCAACCTGTGCGGCGTGGTCGGTGACAAGGTCCAGGAAAAGGTCCGCCAAACGGGACCGGACCGCGTCCTCGTCGGACAAGAGCGCCGTCCAGAGGTTCCCGTGCCGGGAAGCGGAAAGATAGGGGCCACGCAGAAGCTGCACGAGGACGCGGCGGGAGGGCTCGCGCAGGGTCCCCTCGCCGCCCCACAGCGCGACGTCGGATTCCGGTCCCTCGCCCCCAGCTGGCCCGGGCACACCTGATTCGCTCACGGGAGAATCCTTTCGGTGAAGAGGTAGCGGCCCACGGTGCCGCGGCGCATGATGCCAGGGCCATCCGTGGTGTCCGCGGGGTACTGCCAGTTGATATTCTCGCGGCCGGCAAGCGCGGTGGCGTGTTCCTCCGCTAGCACCAGCAGTCCGACGACACTTGCCACACCTTGCGTGGCCGGGTACTCCGCCAAAACGTCGGCGATGGTCGCCGAGCTTTGGCGAACCAGCACCGCATTGAGATTGCCAGTCAATTCGACCATGTCGATCTCGGAGGCGCGGGCCAATGCCCGGAGTTCCTCAATGTCCACAGTGTCGGTATCATGTTGAGCGATCTCGCCGGCCGCTTCGAAGTCCGCCGGATTGTGCAGATTCAGAGCCGCCACCGAATTGAGCGGCACGCTGGTCAGATCCAGCGACAATTCCGTCTTGACAAACGGCTTTACCGATTGCGAGGTCTCCATGGCTTGCCGCAATGCAAAGCGCAGCCGCTGGTTGATCAATCGGTCCTGTTCAAATTCCTGGGACTGGACAAAACGTCGCAGGCTGCGGCTGAACGCAGTCATGACGGCATGGATTTCCGAGCTTCGGTCCTGAAGCGTGGGCAGAATCCGGCGCAGAGTCCTCACTTGCGTCGGGGAAAGCCGGGAGGTGAACGGCCTGTCCATGATGGTGTCGATGCTGTCCTCGAAATCACGTCCCTGTTCCGGGTCGAGCAATAGGGCATAGAATCCGGAAAAGCTCCGTCCGGCCTCGGACTCCGCCAAGAGATCAACTCCCCGGAAGATGTCGTCAAGGACGCTGCCGCGCGGGCCGTCCTGTTCGATCAGCCGTTCCCGCAGCCCGCGGTTGAGTTGCTCAAGTTCGGACCGAACCCTAGCGAAATCACTGGGTATTTCTTCGATGAGGGACAGAACGTCGCGCAGCCGTTCAGCGGCTTGATCGGCAGACAACACGTCAACGTCCCCGGCAGCCGCACGCTCGATTTCGGCATCTACGCGGGCACGTTCCTCATGCAGTGCCCGCAACCGCGAGGTGCTGTCCGGATCCGTTTCGCGGGCCAGCAGGCGCACCCTATCCAGGATGGTGGCCAGCCGCGATTCGGTCACGGCTTGTCGTGGCTCGGACAGCTCTGTGACAAAGCGGATGGCCTGCAGGGAGCCCAGCGACAATTCAAAGGTCTCTTCGCGGGAGCCCTCTGCCGTGCGACGGATCAGGATGCCGTCATTACGCCACGCTGTGCAATATGCCTGGGCCGTCTGCGGCAAGTCGAATCCATTGCCGCGCAGCTCCTCCAGATCCTCCTCAACGTGCTCAAAGAGCTCCGGCGCCGCCAGCCTGCGTTGCTCGCCGCCCAGATGTTTGCTCAGTACAGCCACAGCGACGGCGGCGTTGTTTGCCCGAAGCAGGCGCCATCCTGGGTCCTCGCTCAATAAGCGAGAAGCCGTGAGGGCGGCGCGCAGAACAGTCATGCGTTTACCCTAACCAAGGCCGCAGACAACAACTCGCTCCAGGGGCTATCCGGTGAGCCGTGCGGGCTATCAGGTCGCTTAGAAGCTTTCGCATACTCGGCCCCTATCCCGCAACGTGCACAAGCTCCCCGCGCAGTTCCAGACGTCCTGTGTCCACCCCGTAATGCAGGCCTTCGTTCAACCGGGCAGTGATGCCGGCCGTCAGCCGTTTGCCTCCGAACACGCGGATGGTGTCCCGGTGAAGTTCGTCCACCGAGATGCCGCCAGAGAGCCGGACGATTTCCATCATGGCGTTGCGGAGCTCAACGACGCTGATGTGCTCAGGCTTGCGGACCGTTTCGGGTCCGTTGGGACGGAATTCTTCCCATGACTCCTGGTCCATTGTTGCGTCCCATACAAACCCGTCGGCATCCCGTTGATGCGCACTGCGGTCAAGTAGCTGCAGTACCGAGTTCATCCGTTGTGGATTTACCTTGTTGAGATTGAACGCGGCGCAGGTGAGCTTAGCCAAGCGCTCAACATGGATCGGCCCCTCTGCCTCCACCACGGACTGCATGGCCTCCCGGACGGCAGCGACGGACCGTCGAGACTGCAGGCTGTCCAAGACGTCTACATTTCCGAAGTGACTGACAACCCACGGCTTGTAGCCCGCACGGGCAACGTGCACGACGGCGTCCACCGGCCCCTGGAGACTCTCGGACGCCTTCAGGAACAATCCCCCGCCGATACCCACAGAGTCCGCGCCAAGCTCAGAATCGAACCCGGAGGAAGGCTTCTGGGTCGCCCCTGTGAATGCAGTCTCCAGTTTGTCCAGCACCGCGTCGCGGTCGGCCAGCCACGCCGGCAGCCACACCCGCTCAACAGCAGGCCAGCGCATCATCCGTGTCAGTACATCGCCGGGAAGCCCATCCCGGTCACCGGCTGTTCGTCTGGCCGCCCAGGCAGGACTGTCCAGCAAAACCGCCATCAGGGGTCGGTCAGGCCTGTCCGGAGTCGCAACGCTGATATCCACTTTGAAATCCGACAATCCAACGTCGGTGGCCACCACCAAGCCGCGGTCCCTCAGTGCGTCTGCGATCTCTTCCCGGTGCAGGTCCACCGCAGCGCTACGACGTCCGTCTCAGGGCAAGACGCCCGTCCCCTGCTCGGCCAGATCAAGATAGGAACGCAGATGCTTGATACCGACGAACTCGTCTCCTCGGCCCGCAGTTCGGAAGGGCTGAAGCTGGAGAACACAATGACCTGCCGACGCGCGCGTGTCACGGCCACGTTGAGCCGCCGCTCTCCCCCGGCACGGTTCAGCGGTCCAAAGTTCAGCGGCAAGTAGCCCTTGTCGTTCTTACTGAAGCCCGTTGAGAAGAGGATGACGTCGCGCTCGTCACCCTGGACGTTCTCCAGGTTCTTGACGAACAGTCCCTCGGGGTCGTCGTCGAGCGCTTTGATAATCCGTACATCGTCCGTATCACGGAGCAGACTTTCAATAAGTGCCCGCTGCTGCAGATTGAAGGTGACAACGCCAACAGACGGCGAGTCACTGGCACCGTTGAAGTGCCTCCGCACTTCCGCCCCCACCGGGTTCGTGCGCAGCACTTTGGAGGACCCGGAGCGATGGAACTGGCCATCCACCCGTACGAAGTTCACGCCGTGCCCGGTGAGTCCCGGATCCGGCGCCCCGTGCGAAGGCCCGGGGAATGAGGAGAGCTTGCTTTCGTAGTACTGCTTGTTGCTGAAGGCAATCAGCGATTCATCCTGGCTCCGGTAGTGCCACGAAAGCCACTGCCGCGGCACCCTGGCCTCGACGCACTCGGAGAGGATTGATTCCATGTCCTCGACGGCGGTGATTTCGCTCTCCACGTCGTCCGCGGAATCACTCGACGATTCAGCAAACGACGTCGGCGGCATTTATTTGCCCGGTCCAGTATTTGGAAGCCAAATGGTGGCCGCACCAAGGACAATAGATCTCGCGAATTATGTTCGGCATGATCATCTGCTCCAAAGGCCGGAATTAGTGAACCTTCATTGAAGTTCTTCCTATAGCTCCCGACGAAGGCCCAGCGACAAATCGGTTTCATACTGTCACGGGTGTCGCCCTCCGACATCCTGGAAGTCTGGCCGGTCACTCGGGCCGATAGGTTCAACCAAAGATTGGGCGTTTGATTTCAGAGCCCCAAGCATTTAGGACGAACTTTTTTTGTTGGCTTTTTTGAGGACTTGAAGGGCGGGCCCTTGATGCACCCCGCGGTCCGGAATTTGCCGCTTCGCCTCCTATCCGGCTTCGTCGGCAAGCGTCCAAATCTGTTTCAACGGCAGATCCTGTCTCAGCCGAGCCGGGAAGCCTGGATAGTGTGTCTGCACTTGGCTGACCAGGTCATCGGCATCCCACACGCGAATGGCAAATCTCTGGGAATCGACAAGTTTTCGGGCGGCTCTTGTCAATCCACCCCACGCAACGAGAAGCCCTTGATCCGCTTTGTGAATGGACAATGATCCATGTAGTTGCGATATGGTCGGAGCGTCCACAGGGGATGCCTGGCTTTTCACCTGCACGATCAGTCGCGGGCTATCCAGCCCCAGCAAACCTTTGCCGGCGACAATATCTATGCCGTCATCGGTGCCCTGCCCGTGCTCGGTGCAGACAAAGCCATCGGCCTTGAGGATCTCAGAAACCAACGACTCCATCTTGTGCCCTGAGTACACCTCTGTAATGCGACTTGCTATTGTGTCTGCGGCGTACCGCGAGATGTCGACGGGAACATCCTCTTGATCCAAGTCGTCCGCAGCTTCAGGGACAGAAGATCGAACGGGAGTAAGCAACCGCTCAGATCGCGCTCCCGGATCTCCGCCGGTACTCATGGCCGCACGCAGTCGATACTCGGCGTCGTTCCGCTGAATCCGGCATATGGTCGAAAAAGCCCCTAGTGAATACAGGAGGTCTTGATTGATTCGAGAGCGAGCAACGTCGGTTGCATCCCATCGCACACGGCGGACGTGGCGCCGTTCAGGATCCTCCTCACTTGCGTCGTACTCATAAGGGCCCGTAATTACACCTATGGCGATGGCCGCGGAGCGCTTTAGCGGCATGACAACCAGGTCTCCGACCTCCATGCGTCCGCAAAGCGCCCAGAGCTGGGCCGCAAAATTGCGAAGAGCCCCCAACTTCTGGCCAGGGATGCCCGCTTCAACCCTTTCGAAGACCTTTTCTCGGGTATCCGACTCTTCGAGGGAGCCGACTTCACCGTACCCGGCACCGGTAACGGACTTAGCCAACGCCCACTGTTCCCGTTCTCCCGTACTGCCCGCACGAACCAGCCATGCCGTCATCTTCCGCTCCCTTTACTGCCCATCGAGGGCCTTGATAAGCGCGTCTTGCCCGTCGGTGTAGAACACGAATGCAACTCTTGCAGCGACTTCGTCAGAAACGTCAATCAGTTGCCGCCGAGCCGAAACAGGCAGCAAGAGGGCTGTGGCCCCCTTCTCCATAGCCAATTCCGCGAGCTGGCGAGCATTCAGGACCGTCTCAATCCCTCCACCCAGTGTCAGACTACCTGCAGCTATCAAGCCTCCGCGAACGCTTCGTTGAAGAAGGCTGCTTGCGAGCGCCAGCAAGATGGGTAGACCAAGGCCTTGACCGCTCTTCGCTGCATCCATGGCGCGGGCTTGGACAGTGAATTCATGCCCACGGGGTTCACGGTCCCCCACCAGTGCCCGTGCATGGGAGATGAGGTTCTGCTCAGCAACCTTGACGCTCTCTCGAAGCGGTGCGGGAGCACCTTGGTTTAGCAGTCGAACTCCACTGCCAGGCGAGTCGGTCACGTCTATCCGGTAGAGCCCTGGCCCGCTATCCGGGCCGCCCTCCGCTACGCCCCAAACTTGCCCTGGTGGCAGTGGGTCCAGACCAATGGTGTCAGGACTTTGCAGCTCGGGGGTAGAGACAAACTGCTCAACGCCCTCACCCATCCGGTATCCGAAATGAGTGTTTCGGAACTCGGCGGCGCCGATGCGGCGCTGTTGCTCTTTGACGCGGCGCCTGCACTCAAGGGCCAGCCGGACTGCCCATTCAAGGTCCTCGTCGGGTACCTCCGTTGCGGCGTCAGGATACAGAAGTTTGAGAAGTCCGTCGATTGTCTTGTTGACTGCAGTCAGATCCCTTCCGGAGAGCGCATCGCCAAAGTGTACACGACCTTGGACGGCGGGAAGCCTGGACTGATCGCGTAGCCGCGCCCAGCATTCCGACAGGAAATCGCTGACTAAGCCGAAGTGTCCTGTGAAGTACGACGGGTCCAGTTTCGGGACATCCCACCCTGGTAGGTATGCATGGATGCGGTCCATGAATGCAGTATCGTCGCGCATTTCCTTGGGCAGCGGCGACAGAAGATGGCCGATCCGCTGTTGATGAGCAACATCGACGTCGAAGTTACCCACAAGGGCTATTGAACCGTCGGCACGAATAGACTCTCGGCCACGGGAAAACTCCCCTGACTCCATGTAGCCCTTCATGATGTTCACGCCGTCCTTCTGGTCGAAAGACACTCCTGAAACCTCGTCAAAGCACACGACGTCGTATTGGGCCACCAGACCGCGTTGTCCCGTGGCGTTGTTGACGAACATCCTGGCCACGGTTGCCTTGCCGCCTGAGATCAAGTGTGAGTAGGGCGACACCTGCTGGTACAGGTGGGACTTGCCGGTGCCGCGGGGGCCAAGTTCAACGACGTTGTAGTTGCGGACTACGAACGGAACCATACGCAGCAGAAGTACGTCCTGTGCGCGTGGATCGAGTCGGTCCGCTTCAAAACCTACGGATCGCAGCAGCAGCTGTTTCCACTGCTCAGTTGTGAACTGACCACGCCCGCGCGACAGATGCTGCAGTGAATCCCGCGTGGAGAGCTGAATCGGGCGCAGACTCGTGACTCCGAAGGGCCGCCCGCCCTTCTCCTCGGCAATGGTTGGGTCGTATTCCAGATCAACTTCGGCATAGAAGCCGCCAGTGAGCATCCGTTCATTGGCCGACACCAGAGAATCGGATATTCGCGCGTCACTAATTTGAAGGCTCGGCAGCTCGGCGAAGTACGAATTCGACTTGGCGTCGAGCCGCGCCTTCATCAGCTCGATGACCTTCACCCTGCCGCGCTCACGGGCCCGTGATTTGAAGAGTTCCTCCTCACCAGCCCGCACTGTTCGGTCACTCAGGAGCTCGCGAACGACGTCGAGCCCTTCTGTGATCTCTTCATCATCGGTAGTTGCGCAGTATCGCCCAAGTAGGAATTCTCCGACGTATGTCGGCACAGGATACGCACCTTTGAACTTCTGGGCCAGGTCTTTCCGGACAACGTACCCTTCGAAAGCCTCGGCCGCGATTTCATCTATCGAATCCAGCACGCTCATTCAGTGCCTCCAACGGCGGTCTTGAGTTGGCTCACGATGTTTCCGGATGCGTCGAGAAGTACGACGTAGGCGGGCCGGTGTAGCAAACTGTCATCGGTGACAAGGACCTTGGCCTCGCCTTCCTTCACTGGTTTGGGACCTGCGATACAGCTTCTTGCGTCGCCGGAAGACACTCTGATTTCCACCGTCAACCCGTCCGCGGGGTGGAGGATATCAACCCGGCACCGCATGCCGGTCCACTTCAGCTCTTCGATCTTGGCCTCGAAAGGGCTCGGAGCGCTCGACTGGACTGAGATTACCGGGATCACACATTCCTGGAGGCTCAGTCCCCCATGCGTATATGCCACACCAGCTTCGAAGGAAGAAGCGCCAGGCGCGGACGTCATGGAAACCGATGGGTCCCATGTCCAAGGCACGGTGGGGTAGCCGATGGCTGTAGCGGAGTCGGAAAGGCGCGCGACTCGCTCCTTACGGCATTTCTCGCCCTCGGTCACATGCATGGGGATGGGAGTCGCTTTCCTTAGGGTCCGCGGAGCCAACAGCCAGCCATGATCGGTCACCACCACCACACGCTGCCAACCGGTCTCGAGTAGGGCCGCAACGCGGTCTGCAACGAGCCTCACTTCGCCGTCGATCCTGTCAACGAGCTTGTGCCCGTGCGCATGCCCGCTCGAATCCAAGTCCCCGATCTCGGTCCACCCCCTGCCTTCCGGATTGCCGAGTGCTTCATTCGATAGCTTCTGGATGCCCGAAGAAACAAGTGCCTTTTGGAATGTCACGCCTTCGAGCCCTGCACCCTGTTCGTTTCCGGCAGCGAATCCCGGTCCTGATCCAAGGGCGACCGTAAAGGGTGCAACCGCAGGTTTCCCCGTTGGGGTGACGGTGGGGAAACCCGCCAGCCGGTAATCGATAGTGGCGGTGTTCTTGTCTGCGAGTACGGCATGTAGTCGCTGCCCGACGTCCATTCGAAGTCCATCAACGAAAAGAACGCAGGTTCCATCTTCGACGTCCAAGCCTGTTTGTCCTTTGTAACCACTGGTAGTGGCCGCGCTTTGAAACGCAGTGGCCGTTTCATCCAACCACGGCTCGTAAATCGTGCCGAGCGCAGCTGCTACCGCGTCGCGGTCTGCCGCCTTAGAGGTTGCCGCAAGTGAGCGCACCGCTGAGTCATCAATGCCCCACCCGGACTTGAAGTACCAGTTGGCCTGGTCCCCGACCGTTCCACTGGCCGACGGTTCGGCAAGATGCTGAACGATGTTGGCCAAATACTCCAGCGCCTCTACAATGGGGCTCATCTTCAGGGCGGCCCATACCCATGCACGGCGCGGACCATGCTCCGCCTCGAGGGTCATGATCTGCGCGGCACATTCCTT
The DNA here is from genome assembly GCF_023913835.1 of Pseudarthrobacter raffinosi. Classification (NCBI taxonomy): domain Bacteria; kingdom Bacillati; phylum Actinomycetota; class Actinomycetes; order Micrococcales; family Micrococcaceae; genus Pseudarthrobacter; species Pseudarthrobacter raffinosi. The sequence goes on from NZ_JAMXBG010000001.1 coordinate 162,391, forward strand.
CGCCGTCCTGGAGCTCAGGTCCGTGAGCGACTTGCGCAGGCTGTTTTCGGCCTCGGTATTGTTCGACGGCCACGAATCAGAGTGACCGCCAATTTCGAACAGTGCATCCGTTTCAGGCTTCGCCTGATTGAGGAGATCGGGGATGCCTTTGTACTTTCCGGGATTATCTACGAAACGCGCCCATACATTTCCCCAGTTACCTCCTCTGGCCCCGAAGAGAGCCGCGGCGTTGAGCACGGAGTCCTTGCGGGGGTCCACCGAATACTGCGACGAAGCCAGTCCGCAGAAGGCCTTCCAACGTGCCGGTGTCATTGACTCCTTGGCCAATTCAGGGTTGTCCATCCACTGGAGGATTCCGGACACATCGTCCGGCATTATCAGCTGCTGGATTCTTCCGGCGTCGAGCCGCCCGAGCGCCATAAGGTCTTCGGTGTTCTGGTTCAACATCTCGCCGAGGCCGTCGTTCAGTGCCGTAGTCGTTGCTGCATCCTTAGCCATAGAGAGGCCTGCGCCGGAGGGGCTTCCTAGGAACGACAACGGTGTCCAGGGTTGTCCATTCTGCTGCTGCCACCACTGAGCACGATGCTGCAGCTCAGCCAATGGCTGAAGCTCCACCGGCGCTGATTCCACACCTCGAACGTCGTTCCGGGACCATCCCGGCAGGTAAACGATCCAGGGCGTCTTGCCGTCCGGACTCGCAAATTGCTCCGGAACATCTACAGACCCGGCGAGCAGCGATCGGATCCAGATGCCCGGCCCCTGCAACATCGCGGGTTGCCAGCTTCCGAGGCGACAAATGGGTGCGGCTTCCTGGAGCTGAGGCACCACGTGCTCCCACAATCGGTCTGGATCTGCCCACAGAACCGCGGCAGGTGCGACCTGACCGGCGCTGTCATGGCGCGCGGAAGCCCGGAGTGACGCGGCAATGGTTGCCCTGAGCTTGGTCATTTCTCGTCCCCAGCTGCGAAGTTAACCACGTGAACTGTGCTTTTCCTGCAGCGTGAGGTGAAGGTCATTAATCCGGTCTGTTCCATCAGAGTTCTTGCCCCGGTCCATTTCCCATTTGACGTTGATTCTTGACCGCAAGACGCCAGCGGTCACGAACGGTCTCAGGTTCAGCCTGACGCCGTCGTCGAGATCTGGGTCCCACCCGATAGGCTGGTCGGCCAGATCCTTCCAACGGACGTAGATGTCGTGTGGCGCCTCACCCTGCAGAATGAGTCCAAGCTTTTGCTGGAGAGTCTCGGCAGCGCGGAGTCTCTCGTCGGCACCAACCTGGCCCCCTGACGCATCTTCCCGTTGCCGAGATATCCAAGTACCCAGCACCGTGTAGGTGAGCTTCTCCAAGGTTGACTTGGTCAGGGTGTGGTAGTTGAGCAACGCAGAGAAACCGTCTTTTCGACCATCCCATACTTGCCAGACAAAGGGCTTGTTCTGGAAGGTCGTGAGGTGGTGTGCAAAGAACTTGTCGCGGAGCCACCCTTCAATGTCACCAGGTTTGCCACCAGCCAACGCCAGCAACTCGTCACGTTTGGCCGACGACCACTCCTCGCCGTAGGCCCGGGCAAGAAGTTCGAGCAGCCGATCGGATGCACTCCGTTCACCGGCGACTGCGGGGATGCAGACGATGCCATCGCTATCGACCAAATCTGACAGTCCGTCGTCGACTTGTTCGGGCCATGTGTATCCGAGGAGCCGCGCTACGGCGACTTGCAGTGGCTCCGTCGAACCCTCCAGCACTCCGGGGAACAACCACTGGGTGACATCATTCGACTCAGGCTCCGGCAATGGGCCGGCTGTCGAGGCCACTGACCGCCAGCGTTCGACGTCGAAAGGCACCTTCACCAGCGTTGCGTTGGTCACTTTCATGACGTCATCAATTTCGCGGACGGATTCGTTGAATTCAGGGCTGGAGCAGAACGCCCAAATGGCGGGCAGATCTTTCTCATCCTTGGGCAGGATGACCGCGGTGTTGTTATCGAACAGCTCACCGGTGTAGAGCGAGACAGGCAGCTTGCCCATCTGAGAGACCGCCACGCCACACTTTCCCCAGGCAGCCCTTCCGCGAATGTATGCTCCCTTTTCTCGACTTAGAGCACCCTGCTCTGCCTCCCACCAAACGATGTGCTCGCGACCGCCATATGCGCCAATAGAGCTGACGGTGCTTTGCTGGAAGTTCCAGTCGGGATGAGGCAGCGGACGCTCCCAGAAGAAGCGCCCGAAGCGGGGATAGTCCGCCGTCGCTATGCCCTGCAGGCCATCGGCATGCGACGCCAGCAGCGATGACTTTTCCACGATGGAGGCTGTGATGCGGTGATCCGGGTTTTGCAGCTGACTTCTCTGAGTCAACATTGCGACGGGGTCAGAGATGAGCGCCTGAGCTTTCGCATCGGGGCCGTCGAAGGATTGGGCTCTGACGCCCATCAGCAGGTGGGATTCTGCAGCTCGACTGGGTTGGATGATCGTGAGTACCACTTTGACGACGTGCCCTGTAATCTGCCGGAAGGCGCCGTGGCCCAAGCGTGCAATGGCCTCGAGAGTTCGCGATCCCAGCAGGTCCCTTCGAAACTGCGTGTAGCTGGTCAGAAGCGTCCAGTTTTGCGGTGACACCGTCACCACCAGACCGTCATTTCCTGCAAACGCGAAGCATCGTTCAAGAAAGGCCGTGGCCAAGTCGCCCTTCGCCACAGGATGATGCGCGTCTATATAGCTCTGCAAATCGGGCGACATGGATGCCCGCATCAGGTATGGCGGGTTGGTGACGACTAGCGAGTATTGGCGGCTGAGCAATTGCGCAGCTCTGGCGATGTCGTTCACAGTATCGCCCAATACCGTTCCTGAAACCTGTTCGTCGGCCACCGCCGCCTCGAGTGCTAGGGCGACCTTGTCCCAATCCGTACTTTCCAATAGACCCGTGCGTCCAAGCAGCGCGGCAGATACCGCGTCCCCCACAGGGTTGATCAGCGAACCTAGAGTGTCCGCATTCCGGAACTGCGAATGTAGGCGGCTCAGGGAACCCCGCAGAGCTTCATCGGCGCCCGCCAGATCTTCCCATTCTGAGCCGCTGGCCCGGATGGGGACGCCCGAGCACGCCAGGTTGGGAGCGGGCAAGGTGCGGTAGCCACCCTGTTTCCATGCTTCGAGCACCAGGTTGAATGTCGCCAGTTGGGTGCAACGCGGATCGAGTTCGAGCCCAAACAGGTTGTCCTTAAGCACAGCGTCCTGGGCTTGCGCCGGGGTGAGGCCCTCTTCTTCTGCCCGCATTCGCCACAGCATCCCGAAGGTGGCGACGAGAAAATGACCAGACCCACAGCATGGGTCCATGACTGTGACGTCCGCAGCGCGGGCCGGCCACTGCTCATGGCCTCCTACTTCAGGAGTCCCATCGTCGGACGCTCGTAAGTAGTCCCACTCTCCAATGAGTGGCGACTCTGGATGGCGGGCAGCCCACCATGCTCCCAAGGAATTTTCCAGCAGGAAGCGAACCATGTAATTCTCGGTGAAGAGCTGCGTCACTGGTGACAGATCGGCCCCGCCGACCTTATTTCCGGCGTCGTTGATCTGCTTTTTTCTCTTGGTCTGCCAGAACTGGTAGACCCAACCCAGCGCGTCTTCGCACCGGTATATCTGCGAGTTCAGCCCAACGATGACTCGCTCAAGTTTCTGAAGGTCTTCAGGGGCCAATCGGATTCGGAAACAGGGGTCCGTCTGGCGGAACACACCCGGCAAGGTCTCACTTGCGTATCCGACAGCTACGGACCACCCATCCGCGTCTTCCACGTCGGCAGCCAGTTCCGCGCATTCCTCGAGCGTGACGGACATACCCATCCCAGGGTGGATCAGAAGCCCGTTCATTTCCAAGAACTTTGCAAACAGCAACCTATGCCATTGCTCGTAAGCAATGTCGGCTACGAGCAACGGAAGGACGTTTCCCCCAACAACGGAGTCACCCAGTTGGCGCGCTTTCTCCCGCAGCTCGCGGCGAAGAATACGTTCGTCATCGTTCAAATATCCCGGCACTTTGTCTTGGGATACCCCGAGGCGAGACACCTCATGTTCGGCTGCGCGTTCTGCTGCGTCGCGTCCGGCCAGGACAGCAGCTTCCAGCACCGTTCGTTCCTTCGCCGACAAGACGAGGCCGGTAACTGTTCCCATATTCACGGAGTCCTCAAATCACAATCGAAGTATTGGAAGCCAGCTCTGATAGTAGATGCGCGCGGACCCGCTCGACGTAGGCGTCGACGTCGTCACTGTTTGAGAGAGTCGCCGCAGGAAGGGCTATCTTCTTCGCCTGCGGAATCGTCAACAGTATGGCCTCAGTTCTGGCTTTCTCGAACCTGCCGCCAAGTGCGGCCTTCCGATCTGCCCAGGTTTCCAGCGGCGCTATATCAAGCGCATCTGCGACATCCTTCGGCGTTGCCACTGACGGCTCGGAGGCTCTCAAAAGATGGTTCTGAGCAAGGATCTTCGCGGCAGCGGTACCGTCTATCGATTCCCAAACCGTGTCCGTGGTTAGTGCCGCCAGCCTCGCATTGAATTCGCTTTCGTACTCCGAATAGGCCAGTTTCAGCTCGCCCCGAAGGGCATCCGCCAGCTCGATAACCGTCGGACCCACCGGGTCCTGATCTTCAAGAAGGGACCGACTTGCGCGAATGGCCTCGAGATTCCCGACTACCGCCGGTGCCCCATGCAGTTGGACTTCGTGACGAGCAAGGCGCTCGGCAAGTTGCCACTTGCCCGTCCGGTCCTCCCGCCGCGCCTTGAGCGTGTCCAGAAGCGCGACGAAAGCGTCCACCGTCTCTGTTGATTTGGACAGTCCAAGCAGGAGCTCATTGCCGTGCAGCGCTCCCAACTGGACGATTTGGGATGGGATCGCGATCACCGGCAATGGGGCGTCGCCTGAAAGAGAGACAGCACGAGTGGAAAGTCGCTCGACCAAAAGTGTCGCGCTGGCTGCTTCCTCGCCAGGGGCGCACGTGATGCCAGCCAATGCAAGGGTCTTGCGAGCACCGATTCGCTCTTGCACGCCGATGGATATTGACTCGCGAATATAGCTGGCGGCGCCAACGCCGGTGGTGGGTATGGAGGGCGCAGCCGCATCCTTCCCGCTGACCTGTGCGCGAATGTCCCCTGAGACTAGCAGGGCGAAGATGGCTCCGTTTATCGCGTCCTTCGGCCATCCATAAGGGGCCCTGGAGAACTTCGAGAGGATGGCCGAGCCCACGGTCCATGTTGAATTCAGGGCTTCAAAGACCAACTTCGCAACAGGATGCTTGTTTGCATCCCCGGTGTACCCGACCGCTTCCAATGCTGCCGTGTTGCCGCCGCGTGCCCGATCAACAACCTTGGACCAGGCCGGATTGTCCGCCAGGGAGAACTGCGGGAACAAGCGATCCGCGGCGCGAAGGGCAGCCCATTCGACTTTGGCCTTCAACGTTGCGCCTTCGGCTCTTGACCCGCCTGCCTGAACGACGCTGGCACCGTCAAGGACTTCCGCGACAAGGGCATCCAGCCTTTCCTTGGCTGAGTCCCGCACAGACTCGACCGAACGCTTGGCGAGCCGGCCTTCGTCCGTGCTGGGCTGCGGTCTGACCTCTATGGCCTCTTTGGCGGCGTGGTAGGTGGCCAGCGCATCCCGGAAGTCGTCCGGGCTGATCTGAGGCAGGTAGGCTCCGACCAGCGACGATTCGGTACCCCACCCCTTCAGCTGGTCCATGAACTGTTTCTCAGTCACGGCCCAGCCGGTCACCGCTCCAACTGGTATGGAATCGTCGCCGGCATCGGGAAGTGTCCCATAAACGACGGCAAGCTGCCTCGGTGCCTTCGTCTGGCCGTGCAGCACACGAGCCGGAAGAAGAGCAGTCACGGCAGCGGCGAATGCATCGTCCCGAAGCATTGCAACCCTGCCGGCGTCTCCGATCAGCGCGGACTTCCTTGCACGATAGTCCTGATCCCAATCCTGGCCTTCTGGTGTCTGGATTCGGTACTCGCCGCTGATCTGTTGAAGTTTTCCTTCTTCAACCAGCGTCGCAAGGATTCTGGGGACGTCCTTCCGGAGCCAGCTCCCGGACTCGTTGAGGTCTTCAACCAACAAGTCGGCAATATGTTCGGCGCTGGGCCGGACCCCTGTGTCATGGAAGCCGCTAGTAGGCAGCAGTCCGATTAGGAAAACGGTAGCCAGCACCCGGGCCCGCAGCGGGCCATCATCAGATCCGAGTCGCTCGTCATCAATGAGCGATTGTGTGTCTCTGGGCAACTTGCCGCTGGAGCGCATCGAGCCCGCGATTGCTTCGTAGATGAAGTCCGCCCCGACGACGGTTCCAAGACGCTCTTCAGACACATGCTGATTGGCCTCGCTGATGACGCGAAGTTGCGAACGAAGCTGGCCGCCTTTTCCGGACATGTCCGCGTTACTAAGAACACCCGCCCAAAACTGACGACGCGAGGGCAGCAACGGGTAGTCCACAATTAACGACCGGTCATCCGATTCTCGGTGCTGAATCTTTGCCCCGGCGAGCTCCCGGCTTATTTCCCCACTCGCCGTGTCCAGCGCAATCTTGATCTCGTTCGTACGCGCCGGATCCTTTTTCAGGACAACCTGACGGACTACGGTGTCGACGTCCTGTGTCTTGAGCTCGACTTGAACGCCGAAGCGGTCGACAATCTTCTGAAGGATCTGGTTGCCGGTCATGGCAGATTGTCCTGTTGCGACGACCAGTACCTTGGAGTCGAAACGAGATGAGCATGCCTCAACTAAGTGCTGGACCTTGAGGGCCTTAGCTGCATCGTCGTTAATGTATTGCTGAAGTTCGTCAAGAACGATCAGAGTTAGAGGGGTGGTTCCATGTACCCCGGAAACCGTCTCCAAGACTTCGCGGACTTGCTCGACAAATTCATCGATAGTCAGGGCTGCCTTGTCCGGGAAGTTCATTCGGAGTTGCTTGAGGAGTTCTGTTGCGTCCGAGGCCTGGCCCGGGCTATGAACAAGTACGGCGTCTGCAAGCGCCCGGGAAACGTACAGGTTTCGTAGTTCGGCATCGACGTCACGGGATTGGTCCTTTAGCGTTTTCGCTACGGAGTCAAACAACCCCTCCGATTTCAGCCACAAGGCGCACCGCGCGGGGCCAATTTTCGTTGGCAAGCCCGCCGCCTGGTAAATGATGGACAGGAAGGCGAGCTCGATATCCTCCGCGCCACCGGTTCCAAGTGTCCCTGCGGCAGACCAAAGCGGGGTCCCGGCGCGTTTTGCTGCCGTGGTCAGCTCTGTGAAGTGATTGGTGATCTGCGACGATACGCGGGTCAAACCTCGGGGGCTGGCTCCATCCGGCATCACTGAATCAGTCCAGAGGTATTCGAGCACCCGAACCATGTGCGATTTCCCGCTTCCGAAAAACCCGCTGACCCATACGGCTGGCTGTTCCGGCCGGCTCAAATGCTCCAAATAGCTTCCCAGGATCCGGTCTAGGCCTCTTTCGTACTCGCCTTCACAGACAAAACTCGTGAGCTCGTACCGGAGAACGCTCCACTCCGCCTCTGATTGGGGTGGGAGCAACTTGGAGACGCCCGTATTTGGAATCTCGCTAGTCCTCGGATCCTTGGAAAATACTTCATAGTTGATGGTCACGAGGCGTCCTCTCCCTCAGTAATCGGAATTGCCCTATAGTTCCACCCGTCGCGAGCATCGAGCAGGCGGTAGTTTGATCCGGAGTGATGTCCGGGAAAGAAAACTGCAAGCCGGCCCCGAATATTTGATTCGGCTGACTCGATCACCCTGCTGGCACGAGTGAATGGAAACAGAGCTCCCGTTCCCAATACAGCAACGATGGTGTCCTCGTCGACATCATCGCTGTCTAGGGCGGCGGTTAGCTTTTCCACGACGAAACTGTCGAAATCTTCTAGCGTTGCTGTCGACAACAACTCAGGTTCTTCATAAAAAGATTCAGCGTATTCATGCTGGGCCAGCCACTCACCAAATGCGTTCGTGAGATCGACGTCCACCCAGGTGTGACCACTATTGGCCGCACGAAATTGAAACTCACCGATCTGCGCTCGTAGGCGGCGTTCAATACTTGGCTCGTAAACTACCAGCCATACCCGCTCGGCTGAGGAGATGTTCCGCTTCCAGGGGAGACGAGCCTGGCGCTCGAATGAATCAGCCAAACCATCTATGACACTCATTTGCCAAGCTCCGGTTCGTTCCTTGATAAGTGTGAGAAGCCAATGTCGTCCACACCGCCGGATGATCTGAATTCCAAATAACCGAGCGTCGACGCTTCGGCCGCGAGCAGTCGGACATGATCCGGGGTTGTATCCAGGAGTTCAGTCCAAGGGGAATCCATCAACAGCGAGCCCCGCAGCCCGGATAGGTGGCCGAGGTAAAGAGCATATGCAGCCGTCGACGGCCTGGCTTGAACGCGGGCTCGCACCTTCAATGCTCTGCCTGAGAGGTGCCCTATCTGCCGCCACGAAGACGCCGTATTTCGGCCGACCTTGCTAAGCGTACTGACGCTGAGTGTGTTGGGGTGGGCATCGCCGACGGCCCTAGCCAGATCCGTCGAGGAGACGGTTTCACCGATATGCCTCCCCCTAACCGCGCTGAAAGAGTCTCTGAGGAACTCGTCTCTGGTGAAGGCAAGCAACCCAGCCATCAGCGGCTGCCCTTGCTTGTCCTCTCCCCATAGGTCTCTCAACGCACGGAATGGAGGGTAATCGGGGTCAAGGGTAAAGACCTCACGAAGCTGCCTGAGTGTGCGCTGGCGGCCTGCACCCGTCTCACGACCAAGCAAGTTCTCGTCGACAACCAATTCCGTGTAGTCGCTTAGTGACGCATCCTTCGGTGCCGAATCAAGGAGCTCGACCAGATGTGCCAGACCAATGGTGTTACTGGCCGTTGTCCTCACGTGACTCCAAACCGCATTTCCGACCGCGTCACTAGCCATAGTGCCCACCTCTCGCAATGTCAGGATCCCAACGCGTTCGGTAAATCGAACACCCTTGCACAGAAGCAGCTCAGTCAGCCGCCACATACAGTTCATCTTAGGCTGAGCCACCGACACCTCAGGTATACGCCGCAGATGGGCGTGTACCTTTGTCGAGCCGACCGCTCGTCGCGTTGCATCGTCTAGCAGGAAACGGCGTTCACTGCGCCACAGCAGCAGCCGTCACGAACACATCCGCCGGCATCGGCCGCTGCAGCTTCCACGTGATCGCGATCGGTTTCTCGCCCGTGTGCTGCACGTAGTCCACCTGTCCCAGGCACGTGTACGGAACTGTCAGGCCGGTCTCGTCGTCCGCGGTATCCCTGGTGAAGATCAAGACCCTCGAGCCATGCGAAGCCCGATCCAGGTACCGCTTCCCCGTCGGACTACCGGGTGAGGTCGCGTTCTGCGACTCCCAATGAAACAACTCCGGGCTGATAGCGTAGTCCTTGTACATCGTCGTAGCCGAGTGCTTCTTGTCGTCCTTGTTGAGAGTGACAAAGAAGGCGTCCGTGGACGTCGCCGGGCACCACGCCACACCCTCGCGGTGCTGAACGTTTTTGCTCAACTCCAGCGATCCATACTGGAGCGCCGCAAGGATCTCCTCGCGCCGATAAGTCGCGTGCGACAGCAGCGGAACATGTTGCAGCCCAACACCCAGACCTTTGGCCGCGTGCTTGGAAGCGGCCACTCCCAACTGGACGATCTGGCGGATCTCGCTGCACACAAACTGGTAGCCGCGCAGATAGTTCAGGGCGGCGTCGTACGTCTGGAAACCGCCGCCGTCGTCCCACAGGGTATAAAACAGCATGCGGGCGAACGTCTGCTCCCTCATTCCAAGCTCCGAGTAGCGGAGCGCGTCGGGGCCGACCAGCATCGAGTACGCCTCGGCGCGTTCCGGATCGTCCACATGGATGAGCGCCGCCATGCGTCCAAGAAGCTTCTTCTCGTCGGCATCTGCATTAGCGACGAGTTGGCCTTTGATTATGTCTTGTGCCGGCGATTCCGACAGGCTTGATTTCGACAGGCTCAATCCCCGGTCCTCGATCAGCCCCGCTTGGCGGAGGTAGCCGGTCCACGAGTCCCTGGTCGAACGGTAGATCGACTTCACGTCGTTCCCTGACCGCTCCAAATAGCCCTCGAGCTCGGTCTCGGCGTAGGAAGCGATATCACGGACCAACTGTGCCCGGTTGAACCGGAGCTGTGCCTTGATGTTGTCCAGCACCACCTTCTGCGCCACCCGGTCCAGCATGATCTGGGAGCCCGACGGCAAATACGGGAACTCCTCCTCGACAGCCTTCTCCAGCTCCTTGCGCCCGTAGCCAGTGAGCGCCCGGTAGCGCAGATCGAAACGGAACTCACGGCGCTGCTGGCCGATAAAGTCCATGACCGTCAGAACGGCCTTTCCCTCGGCACGGCGCAGCCCCCGTCCCAGCTGCTGGAGGAAAATCGTGGCGCTCTGCGTGGGCCGAAGCAGCAGGATGGTGTCCACTTGCGGCAGGTCCAGGCCTTCGTTGAAGAGGTCAACGGCGAAGATGCAGTTGATTTCCCCTCGGCGGAGGCGCTCAAGCGCCGCTGCGCGGTCGGCGTCGTCAGTGCTGCCGTCGACAGCAACGGAGGCGATTCCGGCACGATTGAACACCTCGGCCATGTAGTGGGCGTGCTGGACCGAGACGCAGAAGCCGATGGCCCGCATCTGGTCGGTGCTAGTGACCTTGTCGCGGAGTTCGCGGATCACCTTGGCAGCGCGGGCGTCGTTGCCGGTGTAGAGGTTGCTGAGTTGCGTGGTGTCGTAGTTGCCGCGCTTCCAATCCAGCTGGCTCAGATCGACGTCGTCCGAGACGCCGAAGTAGTGGAACGGAACCAGCAGGTCAGCATCCAGGGCGTCCCAAAGCCTGAGCTCACTGGCCGTGCGCCCGTCGAAGAACTGCTTGGCGACGTCGACCCCGTCGCCGCGTTCCGGCGTAGCAGTGAGTCCCAGAAGTTGCTGCGGCTTCAGGTGATCCAGCAGGCGTCGGTAGGTGGGCGCCATGGCGTGGTGGAATTCATCTATGACGACGACGTCGAAGAAGCCCTGTTCCAGCTGCTCGATGCCTAGCGAGGACAGCGACTGGACTGAGGCGAAGACGTGCTTCCACTCTTTCGGGCTGTGGTCCCCCACGTAGAGTTCACCGAATGCGCCGTCCTGCATGACGTCCCGGTAGGTGCGCATCGCTTGCTTGAGGATTTCCTGTCGGTGGGCAACGAAAAGCATTTTCAGGTCGCGGCCAGCGGCTTCGCAGAGGCGCTTGTAGTCCAGGGCAGCAATAACTGTCTTCCCCGTGCCCGTGGCGGCGACCAGGAGGTTGTGGTTGAATCCTTTGAGCCGCTCGGCTTCCAGCTCTTCTAGCATCTCCTCCTGGTGGAGGTACGGCTGAACTTCGAGCCCGGTGGCTGCGCCCGGCGCTGCGGTGCGACGGCCGCCATTACGTTCGAGTGCTGCGTCCAGCTTTTCGCCGTCTCGTACCGGGTCGTAGCTTTGGAAGGCTCGCTGCTCCCAGTAGCTGTCGAAGGTGACCTCGAACTTCTGCAGGAGAGTGGGCGTGCCAACTGAGCTGAGCCTGACGTTCCATTCCAGGCCATCCAGCAGCGCAGCCTGGCTGAGGTTGGAGCTCCCGACGTACGCGGTGTCGAAGCCGGAGTTACGGCGGAACAGCCAGGCTTTGGCGTGAAGGCGCGTGGCTTGGGTTTCGTAATTGATCTTCACCTCAGCCCCGTAGCGGTTGACGAGTTCGTCGATGGCCCGGCGTTCCGTGGCGCCCATATAGGTAGTGGTGAGGACTCTCAGGCGGGCTCCCCGCTCCTTGAGCTCCTCGAGGGCCGGCTGCAGCAGGCGAAGGCCCGTCCAGCGGACGAAGGCGCAGAGCAGGTCAATCGTGTTGGCGGACTCGATCTCGGCCCGGAGCTCCGCGGCGAGGTTCGGCTCGTCTTTGCTGTTGGTCAGCAGTGCTGCGTCACTGAGCTTGGTGGTGGGACGGCGGAGTTGCCTGCGTTTGAGGGCGTCCGGGCGGTGCAGCGATTGAAGTTGGGCGGGACCATCGGCAATACGATCTGGGGTACTCAATTCCCGGAGGAGCCGGTTGGCCAACTCAACTCTGTCCGATGGCTTCTCTGCGCTGAGAGCTTGCCTGACGGCGTCAGCGACGTGGCGGGAAAGGACGTCTGCGGCGTCTTCGTCGTCAACAGACCCGAAACGGGCCTCCAGCTGAGGAATCTTTGTGAGGCATGTCATCAGCCCATCGGTTTTGAGTAGTTCATATAGACCTTCGGGCAATTGCTCAATTGCCGATCCCCCATCGGATGTGTTCACTGCGCCAGGCTATTTGGTGGAGCCGACAAATACCAATAACGCGTATTGTCCGGGGTGTCATTTAGCATGGCCCAATGACCATTTCAGTGGGGGAACTCTTCGAAAAATCCGAATTACATCCGGCGGGTGTTGTGATTTGGGGCGACCAAGTTCCGCTAGACCGTCCCGGCGTCTACGTGGTGGCGTCCACCCCGGACGTCAGCGACGCGGTTGGCCGGAGCGGGATCTATCAGCCTGACTTCGAGGCGCTTGCGTCTCTCAGGACCAACTGCCCGTCAGTGACGGTCGATGGTGCGCCGGCAACAAGCGAGCAACTAGCCGATCGAATCGGAGCTTTCTGGATTCCGGAATCAGCCGTCTTGTACGTCGGGCTGGCCGGAACTTCAGTCCGGAATCGCCTCAATCAGTACTACAGAACTCAAATAGGCCAACGGGCACCGCATGCAGGTGGATGGTGGCTGAAGACTCTAGACAACCTTGGCGAACTTTTTGTCCACTACGCGGCGACCGAAGCACCAAAATCGGCCGAGGCGCGACTGCTCGAAACCTTCGCGGCTGCGGTGCACCCTTCCCTACGCCGCGCTCTTCACGATTCTGAGCGAATTGCTCCGTTTGCGAACGTCCAGGTACAAGATGGCACTCTGAAGAGGCACGGTATGGCCGGATACAAGCTTGAGCGAGTGAACAGCTCAACTATGTTGACACCAGCCGTACATGCTGAAGTCCCGTCAACCCCGGCCGCTGTTCCTCGCCCTGAAAACCTGACTGACGCGGTCAAAGTCGGCGCGGCCCAAGAAACGCGAATTGAGTCTCAGGTCATCACCGATAAGGACCGTGCTGGATCCAACCTGCGCATCCCCGCCCGATCGAAGTTCGCGTTGCCTGCGGTAGATGGACACCTGGACGTGCACTATCAGGGGCAGAGAGTCGAAGCGCGGTGGCGAGTGAATGGCTCCCGCTCTGGAACCCTTGGACTAGGTAAAACGATCATGAAATCGATTGGATCGCCCAAGGACAGCATTTGGTTGCGGGTCAATGGCGCCTCAATCATTATCGAGGAGTGAGCCGGCATGACTAAGCCGCACGTTTTTGTAGCCATGGCCGACATCTTGAATCTTAAGTGTGATGCTTGGTTGCTTCCGACGGACACGAACGTCCGTATCGAGCAACACTGGCTCTTGGCTCATCCTCAGCTCCGGGAGCTCGCCGCCGCTTCAGCTTCGGACAGTTTCCGTGACGGAGTTGCGTTGGCCGAGCCGCTCCGGCCTTGGGACCCAAATACACCGCAGCCGATAATGACTGCGGTCCCGGACGACGGCAGTTGGACGCCAGCCCGCGTTAGCACGCGGCTGGAAGCATTTGTGCAAAGCGCCGTGGCTGTGATTCCAGAATCAGGCACGCGTCCGAGGCGGCTCTTAGCCTTGCCATTTTTCGGTACGGCCGGAGGCGGGGCTGGGAATCACCTAGGCGCTGCTCTGCGCGCGATTCTCGACGCCTGCAACGAACTCGCTTCCCGGTACGGCGTCGATCTCGTCTTGGTGCTGCGAGACAAAGCTGCGTTCTCCTTGGCTCAAAAGCTGCGCCGCGAGTCGGCCAATCACTCAACGTGGCCTTCCCTCGGTGATCAACTGCATGGCAGCGCCAAGAATCTAGGCGGCAAAGCCCGGGCCGGGCACCTGGTTCCCTTTCTGGGCGCCGGCGTCAGCGTCAGCGCCGGAGCACCAAGCTGGGGTCAACTCCTCGACAAGCTCAGGACAGGCGTCCAGCTGATGCCAACGGAAGAGGCAGCTTTCAAGAATCTCGGTGTTCTTGACCAGGCAGGGGTACTCGAGCAACTCTATTCCGACCAGCATGGGTCGCCCACAGCTTTTGGAGAGGCTGTAGCAGATGCCGTCGACCTGCCCAGGTACGGATTGGCGCCCGCGTTGCTTGCCACGCTGCCATCGGTAGGCGCAATCACACTCAATTACGACAGACTCTTCGAAACCGCCTGTCTCGATGCGCAGAGGCCGAGAACTGTCTTGCCGGAGAATGTTCCTGCAGTCGGCAACAACTGGCTGCTGAAGCTGCACGGATCCGTCAGTCAGCCGGGGAGTATTGTGCTCACACGGGATGATTACCTCGGTTACAACAGCAACAGGGAAGCGCTCTCAGCTCTGGTTAAAGCTCACCTGCTCACGCATCACCTGCTCTTCGTCGGCTTCGGTCTTGCCGACGATCATTTCCACGAAATCGTCCACGACGTCAGGCGCGCACTGCCGACCAACGTCTCCCAGAGGCACCAAATGGGCACGGTTTTATCACTCTTTCACGAGCCGCTTCAGAAGCTCGTCTGGGAAGGGAGACTGGACATCTTGCCTATGTCGGGGGACACCCCCGATCTGGACTCAGGTGAGGAGGCGATGCAGAACGCGGTTAGCGCAGCGGGAAGGGAGCTCGAAATCTTCCTCGACATGATGATGGCCTACGCGACGGACAGTCACTCCTATCTGCTGGCTCCCGCATACACTCGCGGACTCTCCAGGGAGGAGAACCAACTCCGACAGCAGCTTTTGACACTCGCAAAACAATCTAGGTATGAGGCTACCGCCGAGGTATGGGACGTACTCCACACAGCGCTCCTGACGTTGGGCTACAGCCCAGGCAACGACTACGAACGGAATGAAGTGCTGTGAAAATTGACGTTAGGGTCCTGACACAGGTCGCCGAGTACCTCGGCAATTACGTCTATCTCCTGATTGACCCACGCACAATGTCGCCCTTCTATGTGGGCAAGGGAACAGGAACCCGACTTGCAGCTCACGGAATTGAGGCGGAGACCCTCTCTGCCAGCGACGACGAGACGCCGGTGGAGCGATCGCGAAAGATCGCGGTCATCCACGACATTCGAAGCGTGGGACTGGAGCCAGAGGTGTGGATTCTTCGGCATGGCATGGGAAGCGAATACACCCACGTCGAAGCCGCCGCCATCGATCTCCTGTCGTCGTTCCTGACTCAATCGAGCTCACGCATGACACCGCTTTCTCATCTCGCTGCGCTGACGAATGAACGACGAGAGTCGGCCCGTGGCCATGGGATCGAAACGTTGTCCAACATCGTCGCTGAGTTCGGAGCTCCCGACCTTCAGCCGAACGTTCCCCAAATTCTTCTCATCACGCTCAAACCGTGGGTGGACCTTGAAGAAGTCTCGCCGGGCGGTACGGTACGTAGTGGATACGGCTTCCGTACCGAATGGCTCAATTCGACTGACCGGGCAGCATACGCAAATGAACTGGGCGATTCCGTCCGTTGCTGGTGGAAGCTGAGCCAGTCCAGGGTCGAAGAGCACGGCATTGACCAAGTAGTGGCGGTCCACCGGGGCGTCACCCGCGGTCTCTTCCGCATCATTCCGGACAGCTGGGAGCACGACGCCGGCTCGGGCCGGCGAGGATTTATGGTCGATCCTGTCCTAGAAGGTCCGCTGTTCGACCGAGTAATTGGCAAGTACGGCTACCGTACGCCCACCAAAAAACGCGGTGATATCAGCACACTCAATTACTGGCCACGGCCATTGTGATGTGTCGAACGCCATAGGAATTGAAGTTAGTCACTTCAACGACCGTCTAAAGCAAGTGGCCACCGAAGTGTTCCAGCACTACTCGATGGAGACTTCTGTCCAGCAGTTTGTAACATGCCTGCAAATCAACCAGGCCGCGTTCCGTCTTTACCCATCCAAAGTTATCGAATTCGGCAATGCACAAGTTGTCTTTGATGATCTGATGGCGGGCGCCTTCCCAATTCTTGAGACGGCCACGACTAAATTCGCTAGCTGGGTCTAGGGGACCGCGTCCAATGGACCGCTCCATCCATCGGGCCCTTTCAGTCGCAGTGATCTCCAGGAGCGACGCTATAACGCGGTAGCCGAGCGCTCGCGGCGTGGTGGGAGGGGACTGCGCAGGAAAGCTGAACCCAATCCCTTGCTCAAGAGCCAAAGCAATTTCTCGAGCGCTATTGAACTGCTGCGCGCGATCCCACTCAATCTGAAGCTCCATGTCACCTTTCGCCGCCACGAAGCCGAGACCGTACCGGCGGGCCTGGTACGTAAGACCAGCTGATGACAGAACCATGAGCGCGTTGGCGTCAACGCCGTTGTCAGCTCTGCCCTTCGGTCCGAGGTACAAGTTGTTGTCCCGACGACAGAGCTCGCCGACAACTTTCCACGCCAGCGCATTTCTCTGCCTATACACAATCGAATTCTGATCCACGTACCGGATCCCCTTCTGAAACATTCTTGGCCGACTCCGCCCTTAACGGGGCGCGAGCACTACAAATAGCCCGCGTGATCGAACTCTAAGGCCATAGTCGATTCATGCTCGATGCCAACACGGATCTAGGGCCTTCTCCACAACCGTGAAGGCCTGCCCCTCGTCCCGTCAGACATCTGCCCCGTCCCGGCCAGCTTGGGCTCCATGAACCGCCGGAACGTGTCCCGCATCAAAGGAGCGCCGGCCACCGCCTCATGCAACTCCCGCAGGTCCTTCAACGTGAACGGCTCATCCAGCAGCGCCCTAGGGTCCGGCTCTTCCGCGTAAGCGGCCCGCAGCCACTCCACCGCCGTCGCCACAATGTCCGCGTGCCCGTACGGCAGTCCGGCGATCAGCTCCGGCTCCCCGGTCACGGAGGCCAGCCTGACGCCGTCGGACTTCAACGCCTCATGCAGTGCCGCCAGCGGCACCACATCCACGTGCGCCACCGACAGCACCCAGCCGCGGTCGTCGCGCCCCGGCTCGTCAAACACCTGCAGCTGCCGCGGCACCCGCCCGGAGATTCCAGCCTTCTCGCGCAGGCACCGCAGGACCGCATCCGCCAGGGTCTCGCGTTCGCGCAGGAACGTGCCTGGGAGGGCCCACTTTCCGTGCTGGTGGTCCTCGGAGCGGCGCACCAGCAGCACGCAGATACTGCCTTCCGCGACGGTCAGCACCGCAGTGTCCACCGCCACCGACGGCCGCGGGTAGTCAAGCAGGGACATTGCAGGGTTGTTCTTGGAATCCTTCACACCATTATTTATCGCAGTATTGCGCTAAAGATGCAAGCGGTGCATACTGGGATCAATTAGCGCAGAAATGCATTAAATCAACCGGAGGTCACCATGAAAGTCCCACAGCTCCACGTCGGCGCCGGCAGCAGGCTCGGCCCCCTCAGCATCTTTCCCGTCTGGACCTCCGGCTCCGGCAGCCTCGGCATCAGCACCGGCACCCACGCCGACGTCGCCGTCACCGAGCTCGCCGGCGGCGCCCAGGTGGCCCGCCTCACCGTCACCAACAAGGGCCCACACCCCGCACTGCTGCTGGAAGGCGAGCTGCTCGAAGGCGGCCAGCAGCACCGGACCTGTGCCCGCGACGTCGTGCTCGCTCCCGGCGAAACCCGCGACATCGACACCTTCTGCGTCGAAGCCGGCCGCTGGGAAGCCGGCCAAACCACTCACCGCCGGGAAGCCCGACGCGCGCCGCTCAATGTCTGGTCCGAACTGGCCAACGGCACCGGCGGCGAGCGCGGCGGAAACCGGCAGGGGCGAATCTGGGAGCGGGTCAGCCGCTTCGACAACGCCCGCGGCGCTTCCGCCACCAGTTCACTCCTCCAGCACATGGACTGGTTCAAGGACGACAAGGAGGAACGGAACCGCTTCAGCGCCGCGGACGCGCCGAAGCCGCTGGAAGGCCAGCGCGGCGTGGTGATCGGCCTCGGCCAGCAGCCGCTGCTCCTTGAGGTCTTCGGCACCAGCACGCTCTTCCTCCGCCACTACCGCCAGCTGGTCGAGGCGGCGCTGCTGGACCTCGAGCTCCTGTCGCCACAGGTGCTGGCATCCGGACCGATGCCCGGCCAGCGCGCCCGCGACTTCGCCGCCCACGTCCAGGCGATGGACTTCGGAACGTTCGACGGCGGCGCGGCGGCCGTGGAGGACCGTGATCACGGCTCCCTCCGCAGCCGCAACGTCTCCCGCGCTGCGGGAGCTGTCACCGCGGCCGGCATCGCCGTCGCCCTCCCCCAGCGCCACCCCCAGCTGGCCCACCTGACCGGCTGGAACACCCAACACCCCCTGATGGAGATGGCATGAAACTGAACCCCCTGCAGAATGACCGCGCGGCCGGCGTCCTCGTCGCCCTGGCCGCCGGCGACGCCCTCGGAGCCGGCTACGAGTTCGGCGCACCGCTGCCGGACGGCGCCGAAGTCACCATGAAGGGCGGCGGCCCGTTCGGGTTCGCGCCGGTCGAGTGGACCGACGACACGTCCATGGCCATCCCGATCGCCCAGGCGCTGCTGGAGTCCGCGTCCGCCGCCGGGTCCACCTCTCCTACGGCGCTGACCATGGTGGTCCGGGCGTGGACTTCGTGGGCGGCGGAAGCCAAGGACGTGGGCGCGCAGACCAGCACCGTCATTGCGGCTGCCCGCCGGCTGGCTACGGCCGCCGGGCGGAGCAAGGTCCACGCGGCCGACTTCAGCGCCGCCGCGGACTTCCACGTCCGCACGGGCCGCAGCGCCGGCAACGGTTCGCTGATGCGCACGGCCCCGTTGGCCCTCGCGTACCTGGACCGGAAACCGGCTGAACTGATGGCTGCCGCCGGTGTGATGAGCGCCCTGACCCACGCCGATCCTGATGCGCAGGAGGCGTGCGGGCTGTGGTGCGTTGCCATCCGCAATGCTGTGCTCACCGGGCTACTCGATGTGCGGGTCGGCCTGCCGCTGCTGCCGGCTGACCGGGCTGCTGTGTGGCTGGAGCGGATCGAGACGGCCGAGCGATCCCGGCCGCGGGACTTCCCAAACAACGGCTGGGTGGTGGAGGCCTTCCAAGGCGCATGGAGCGCCATCTACTATGCGGGCCTGTCGGCATCTGGGCCGGCGCATCTGCGGGCGGCTTTGGAGGAGGCTGTGCGCGGCGGCCGGGACACCGACACGGTGGCCGCGATCGCCGGCGGACTGCTGGGCGCTGCCTACGGCTACACGGCGGTCCCCTTCGAGTGGCGTCGGCGTCTGCACGGCTGGCCCGGCATGCACGCCCGCGACCTGATGGTCCTGGGCATGGAGCTGGGCCGTGGCGAGGGGCGCCGGTCGGCCTCCTGGCCGCGTGCTGACCGTCACGACTACAGCATGTGGAGCCGCACCGATGTGCTGGTCCGGCACCCGCACGACGGCGGAGTGTGGCTGGGCGGGGTCAGCTCTCTTGCTCGGGTTACGGAGTTGGGCATCGATGCCGTGGTGTCGCTCTGCAGGCTGGGGACGCTTGATGTGGCCGGGGTGGCACCTGAGGACCACGCCACGTTCTGGGTCATCGACTCAGCAGTTGACGGCGACAACGCCCACGCCGCCTTTACGCTGCAGGAGGCGGCGGCCGCCGTCGAACGTTACCGGGCAGAGGGCAAGACTGTACTGCTTCACTGCGTCCGGGCGGAGTCCCGGACACCGACGGTCGCTGCGCTTTATGGGGCGTCGGTGGCGGGCATCTCGCCGGTGGAGGCTCTGGCTGATCTGCGGCGGGTGCTGCCTGGGGCGCGGCCCAACGAGCTGTTCATGCGGGTGCTGCGAGATGCCGACGGTGCCATCGAGCGAGTTCCCGGCGGGGCCACGCCACCGGTTGCCATGTAATGGCCGAGCCTGCTGATAGGAATATGACCATGACAACAACTCCTGAACTCAGTCGGGACCAGCGCGACGCTGCAATGGTGGAGCGCTACTCCGACGGCCAGACGCTCGAAGCCATCGGCCAGAGCTTCGGCATCACGCGTGAGCGCGTCCGGCAGATCATCGCTAAGGTGGGCGGAACTAACGCCGAGGAATCCCGCAAGAGCCGGATTGCCGCACGGGAAGCGGCGACCGCCGCGGCCCATAAGGCATTCCTGGCTGAGTACGGTGACCTTGCCCGCCAGATGGCCAAGCGTGGCGTGACCCGGCCGGACGCTGTGCTGAAGCTGCAGGCGCTCTACCCAGCAATCGACGTCGATCTGGCTGAAGAGTCACTGAGGGGGTCCACTATCGTCTTCTCCAAGGCACAGATGGATGACATCTTCTCGAAGGAGGCGTTGGCGGCGGGGATCTGGTTCCTGCTGGGCTCGGACCGAAACCTTTCACCTGACCGCAAATGGGCGGCAGTCAACCTGGATCTTTCCCTCATGAGTGAGCTGCGGGCTGCATTGGAATCTGCCGAAGCTTCGCCCGATGACGTGGCGACCATCTTGGGCGTGATTGGTGCCGCACAGAAGCACGTGTCGGAAAACCCGACCGCCAGCATCACAGGTGCGCGCTACCAGGATCTCCGGGAAGAGCTGGTCGTCGCGCTGGGTCTGGTGTCCAGGCAAGGAGCCTTCCCTTGGCCGCCCACCCGGCAAACCGTCACGAAGCGCTTCGGTGGCTGGAACGAGGCACTCGAAGCAATGGGGATCGGGACCACAACACAGGGCCGTCCGAAGGGACTGCTGAAATTCACCCGCGAAGACTACGACGACGCTGTGCGTGATTATTGCCTCCATGCCTCGGCGGCGGAAGCGAAGGCCACCTATTCCGGGTACGACGTTTGGGCCAAGCAGGAAATCGCTGCCGGTCACGAACGGCCGTCCGGGGCGTCTGTACGAAACATCTACGGCACCTGGGCGGATGCCGTCCGTTCCGTGCAGGAGTAGGCGGAGGACTTGGGGGACGGTATGGGGGGACAACTTGTCGCGCCAGTCGACATCAGGGTGCCTCAAGAAATTGCCCCGCGGCGCACATTGGTCGAGGCCTACCGCAGGGGCGATCCGCTGCGGGTGATCGCCAACGATTTCGGTGGGAGCGTCGCCGGCATCTGCGATGCACTCATTGTGGAGACGGTGCCGGAAGACGAACTTGAACGGTACCGGTCGGTCCGGGGCAGGGGCCGGGCCGCCTTGGGCTCCATCTGGGACAGCGCGGAAATGGCCACCAGGCTGAACCGCTCCGGAATGGGCCGCTCTGAAATTCCTGTGGTGCTGCATGCGCTCGGGAAGGAGCTCGACGTCGAGGTCGCCGTCGAACTTTTGCGCATCCGCTGGGTCCCGGTCTACGACCCCACGATCCTTTCGCAGCCAATCCGGCTTAGCGACAAGCTCGCGCTGCTTTACGTCATTGGAAAACGCCATGGGATTGAACCTGACTACCAGCTGGCGCTTGGCCAGATACCCGCGGATGAAGTCATCGAACTGCGACTCCTGACGAAGTCATGCTTCCCACCAAGGCGCTTCGCGGAAATTCTCGCAACTGCGGAGACCACCAAACTGGCTGTGCGTGCACGGGTTGCCACGTCCTTGTCCGTCGCGGAATACGACGCCACCGCGAACCCCCTTTCAAGGCGCCTCAGAGACTACATTTCCGAGGGCACTGACCCTTGGCCTCCCCCTGCCCCAACACTGGTGCGGCGCCTCGGTGCCGGCAGCTGGGAGCAGGCCCTGAACACGGTCGGGTTGAAGTTGAGCACAGCCGCGGATCGTCTTGGACTGGACGAGTTCGACCCCGCGCTGCATGATTTCGCCGAAGAATGTGCCGACTCTGACTTTCCGTTGACCCTCGAGGTTTATGACCGCTGGGTCACGGCGGAGACTGCATTGGATGGCAACCGTCCATCAGTCCTCGAGGTCATAGACCACTACGGCGGCTGGGATGAAGCGCTCAGTCAGGTCCTTGATTACCAGGGAAATGAAGGGTTGGAGCAGCGTTCCAAGTCGCCTGTTCGCTCAGCACCGCTCCTGGAAGGCAGGGATTCAGCCTTGGAAGCGGCCTGGGTGCGCGCCGGAGAGTACATCTCTGAACTCCTGGCTCATATGCCCCGCAACAGGGCGCTGCACATTCAGTACGGCGATGCTGGTGGCGCGGCACTCCGGCCATACGCGGAGGGAACGCGGGGGCCCGACGGGATTTGGTGCGAAATAGTCTCCGAGCGACTGTTGCCTGCCGATCGGTGGCCGATTGATGTGGACCTGTTGCAGTCAGAAGACTGGATTGCACCGGACGACGGGTTTCCAAACTGGTGCAAGGAGAAAGTGCCCGTCCACGAGGCGGGGCATCAGCTGCTCAGGGGGCTGCGGTACGGGCGCCTGAGCCCTGATCCGTGGCAGCTCCGGTGGGGCACTCGCCAACCCATCGGCGGACCTGGGCGAGACCACGGTGTGACTCTCGAAGACGCCCTCGCTGGTGAAGTGCAGACTCTGAGAAATGCAGGCTGAGGCTCTCGCGACCTTCGCGGACGTCCCTCGCCGGACTTGATCATTACTAGACGAATGGGAACACACGATGACGACACCGCACCTCGGCTCGACAGCTGCCGGTGACCGCGCTGAGACCATTGAGCAGGCCATGAGGTCTTTTCTCGCCGGGGATCCGCTGAGATCCATCTCGGAGGCCACAAACCTGAGCAGCTGGGACTTGCTGGGCATCCTTAGCGGACGCATAGCGGATCGCGGCGAGAAACTGCGGTCCACAGCGCTCCGCGATCGTTGTTCCTCGACGGCCAGGATCCTGGTTCAGGAGATGGAACGGTTCGAGCAGCTCATGAGTGCCGGAATCGATGTCCTCGACGTACCGAAAGTGCTGGCCGCGCTGGGCGTCCAGGTCGACGTTCCCATAGCCGTGGAGATGCTCCGGAGCATGCCGATCGTCAAGGACATACACGGAAGGGTTTCCCATATCCCCGAGGGACTGCCCATCGATGCCCTGAGTCTGCTTTACGCCACCGGATTCGCCCGCGGACTGACGCCAGACCATGAACTGGCTCTGGGAAGGATGGACCCGTCATCCATCGCGGAAATCCGAAACTTCCTGGGCCAAAGTTTTTCCTATAAGAAGACAGCCCGAATCCTGGGATTGATTGAAACGACGGCAGAGGCAATCCGCGCTGGCGACGTAGCGGGAATCTCATACTCGGACTATGAGGAAATAGCTTGGGCACACTCGGGGGAAGAAGGAGACACTACAGCCAACCCGACGGCAAGCTGGCCTGTTCCCGCAAAAGACCTCCGCCGGCGGTTGGGCCAAGGGTTCTGGGAGACGGCATTGAACTCGGTGGGGCTGGAACTCCTTTCAGCCAACGACCGGTTCGGCCCGACTGATTTTGTCGCGGCGTCCAGAGGATTCATGGAGAGTTACCGGTACTTCGGCTCTCCGAAAGACGTGTCAAGCTACGACAGCTGGGTCATTGCCGAAGCAGCCGCCGGCCGCGATCGACCGTCCGTTATTGCGATACGCCGGCACTTCGGAGCCTGGGAGTCGGTGATCGGGGCGGTCATGCCTCCCGAGGTCGGTGAAGAGGAGTTCGCCGGTCTCGTTGAACTCTGCAGGACTCAAAACAGCGTCGAAGAACGGTGGGCGCGGGCGGGCGAACTGGTCAGCGAAGTGCTGGCCAAGATGCCGTGGAATTCGTTTCTGAGCATTGATTACGGTGACGAGACCGACGGGCCGCGCCGGCCATACGCCCAGGCAAACCCGAGCGCGGACGGCGTTTGGTGCGAGATCGTATCGGGAGAGTTCCTTCCCGCGGACGAGTGGCCCATCGACACCGACTACCTCCTGAGAAACGGCTGGTCCGCGCCTGACGAGGAAGTCCCGAACTGGCACAAGCAGGGCGTTCCGCCCCTTGAAGCCGGGCACCAGCTACTGGAGGGCCTGGCGCGCGGCCGGCGCTGCCATGATCCAGAGAAGGTCCGCTGGCATAGTGGAGACTTTCCCGGTGGCCCGGGGCCCGACGGTGGCGTCATTTTGGACTTTGAGACCGGCGGAGCGGTCCGGGACCTGCGGCGCGCGAGCTGAACATCGGCCCAGCCGGGAACACCTCCCGCAATAATGTCAGTGGCCGCCTATATCCTTCCGAACATCAGATAGTCCGCTGCAAGGAGGCCCACATGCCGTTCCCCACTCCGTTCCCACGCCGAGTCCTTTCGGCTGCCGAAGCTGTAGCCAAACGTTCCGGGCTCACCGTCCTTGTCGTGCCGCGGCGGGGCCTCGTCCTCTGGGCCGTGGCGCGAACGGTCGAATCAACTGTGCTCGTAATTCGATCCGGCTGGATTCCCGTGGCCTCGGCAGGACCGCGCTGCGGCAAAGCCTACGCCGAGGCTGTTCGCGCCGTCACCGAACTGGATCCCGGCCGGAATGAACCCGTCTTTTCTGTAGTGGATACTGCGGCTGAACTGTTGCTGGAACTTGGGCTTCATGTTGATCTCTCCTATCCCCCAGCGGCGGGAGTGGTGGCTACGGAAAAGGCAGTCACCGATGAACTGAAGGCGTTGTTTTGCCGGTTGGAGATCGCCACCGATGCCTCGGTGGGACACCGCACCTCCTGGGCAGGGCACGGCTGGGTATTGGATTTCGGAAAGGGGCTGCCGCTCCGCCCCGGGCTGAAGGCCGTCAGCGGCGGAAGCATCCTGGAAAGCGAACTGCGTGCCATCCGGCTGGCCCTGGGTGCTGCAAAGAACGTGCACACAGGCGTCTTGGATGGAAGCTGTGCGGTCACCGTTTCCTCCGATAACCTCACGGCCGTCACGATGCTCAAGGAGGCCGACTCGCATCGCGGGCACTCAACGGTGGCCTGCCGCGAGGAAGTGCAGCGGATTCTGACCCAGGCCGCATTTGCAGACGTCGAGTTCCGCTGGGTCAAAGGCCACGCGGATCATCAGCTCAACGTTCTCGCTGACCGGCTGGCCGTCATGGCCCGCAGGCACAAGGAAGCCGATCTCCCGCTAGAGGACACTTTCCGTATGGCCGCCGGCCTCGTCGAACAGGGGCACATGGACCTGGCTGCCTGAATGCGACACTTTTGCCAGACCAGTGGAATCCGCAAGATATTTCCGAAGTGTCTTTGTTTGCCAGTCCGTGAGACCGGACGGGGCCGAACCGGAACGATATTTCCGATTTGCTCTCCCCGACACCGTAGACCCAAGCGAATTAGTCTAGGGGGCAACAATCACGAGATCGAGCTCCTCGTCCCTCTGCCCGGAGTGGGCATGGCAGCCATCGAGTTCAAAGGCGGGCATTGCATGGTGATGACGATGAAGCCGTGATCCGGAGCCGGCGGGGATTCCGACGAACTGGGCAGTCAGCTAGGTGGCCGCAGGGCTTCCATCTGACGCCATCCGCCCATCATGCCTGAACAGTCGCCGCCGAAATAGGATCCCGCTCCATCACCGCTTTTACGCGCTCGACATACTGCTGGCAGTGGAGCCTGTATTGGTGCTCGTAGTGGCTGAAGTAGCCGGCCGCCTCTCCGGGCCACGTGAAGTACAGACCGTGCTCAAGAATGGTTGCGTCGTCACCAGCATCCTGCAAGAAGTCTCGGCTTCGCGCAGATGGATCCGGGTCGCCGAGGGTTCGGGTAACCGCAAGTTCATACGGAACCTCGTGTTCCACTTCGATGGCCGAAACCGACTCCGCACCATCCCGAACTGAGATGAAAACTTGGATTTCACCTTTTCCGTCCGTTCCGGGAGTGCTGAAGCCCCTCACCACCTCTGGATCCACCAAGACGCTGTTCTCAGCTGGCTTGATGAAGTTCCAAACCTGTGATCGTGTCGCCCGAATCGTGGCAATCGCGGACACGTAGTGGACAGATGAAACAGGTACCGACTCTGTCTGCCGGCGTTCGAACCAAGGACTCATGAAGCGAGCATTCCATCGGAGCTACCGGCCCGCAAACTCACGTGCTAAAGATGGCGCTTTTCAGAACACTGGTCATCGTAAATGGCGCCACTTTCGGCATCAAGCCAGACGGCAGTCCCCGTATCACCCTGGACTTTTATTGCCGGCTCATTGCGTGCGGCGCTATGCATTCTGCCCGCCACTTACTGCTCTGCGAGTACTTATCAGCAAGATGTTGCCGAAATGACATGAACAACTCGCTAAAAGCTCTAGAAAGGGCTGGATCGGAAATGACAATTCCGGTTCATTTTTTCGGCGTTCGACTAACGTTGGTACAGCGCAAGACCGGGCGCCGGTTCATCAATTTTGGGGGCAGCAATGAGGTGCATTCCGGAAGAACCGGAGTTCGGCGAAGGACAATTGGCGGAAAAGGCGGTCTGGACGGCTCTAAAGGCCAGCCTCCCCGACGACGCCGTCTTGGCCCACTCCGTCCAGCTACGCGATGGGCGGAACGAATACGAGATTGACCTGCTCGTCCTCTGGCCCGGGCTGGGAATGGCGGCCATCGAAGTCAAAGGCGGCCAGGTCAGCATCGCCGAAGGCCAGTGGTACCAGTCGGACCGAAACCAAAAGCGCAAGATACAGAGCCCCGTGGCGCAGTCGCAAAGCTCGCTCCACGCGCTTAAGAACTGGCTCGAGAACCAACTCGGTTCACGTGTAAGCAGCCGCTGCGTCTACATGGTCAGCCTGCCGTACACAGACGTGCGAAGTGACTGGACGATGGCCGGCTGCCCCCGCGCCCTCATTCTGGATCAGACCGAAAACAAGTCCCCCGCAGAGCTGGTGCGCCGCGCGATTGAAAACGAAGGGGGCGGCGCCGCCCCGTTGGCCCCGGCATTCCTGGAACGCATCGTCCGTCAGCTGAGCGGAAACCTGGACCCCGACGTCGGGACCTCCCACAATCCCCAGGAAGATGAAGACGCCCAGGACCTCCTCACCGAGCGTCAGTCCGTGCTACTACAGGCAACCCGGTCACTCCCCCGGATCCGCTTCGCCGGCGGTGCGGGCAGCGGGAAGACCTGGCTGGCAGTTGAGAAGGCCCGGCTGCTCAGCAGGCAAGGCAAGCGCGTGGGCCTCTTTTGCTACAACAAGGGCCTCGGCCAGTATCTGCAGGATCGCGTGTCCACGTGGCGTCAGGCCAAGCCCGTGTTTACCGGTGAGTTCCACGAATACGTCCGCGGGCTGGGGGTTCCGGACGGCTCCGGTCAGGACTACTTCGACGTCGAGATGCCCCGCATGCTGAAGGAACTGGCAGCCAAAATGGAGCCTCACGAACGGCTGGATGCCGTCATCGTCGATGAAGCCCAGGACTTCGCCCCGCTGTGGTGGGATGCGCTGCTCGCCTGCACCAAGGACCCCGACGGCGGCGAGGTGTACGCCTTTATGGACGACCGTCAGGACGTCTACCGCCGGTGGGGAGGCGCGACGGCGGACCTGGCCTTCGGCCCCACCGCGACGTTTGTGCCCATCCACATAGATGACAACCTGCGCAACACCCGCAAGATCGCCGAAACGCTCAAGCCGTTCGCCGGCGAGCACTTCACTCCTCGGGGCAGCACAGGCCTCCCCGTCCGCGTAGTGGACTGCCCCACCGACCAGGCGCTCGGCGTCGCCGACGACTGCGTGGATGCCCTCATCGCTGAAGGCTGGGCCAACAACCAGATTGCGCTGCTGACCACCAAGGACCGGCACCCGATCCATCTGGACTTCTACGAGCGCAATGCCACCGAGGACTACTGGCGCGAGTTCCACGCAGGGGACGCCGAATTCTACGGCCACGTGCTCGGCTTCAAAGGTCTGGAACGGTCCGTAGTGGTCCTTTGCGTCAACGGTTTCAAGGACATGGAACGGGCGGCCGAACAGCTCTACGTCGGGCTCTCCCGCGCGCGGAGTCTGTTGGTGGTGGTTGGCGATTCCAAGCTCCTGGAGGAAGCCGGCGGCCGGGAGCTGAAGGCTGCATTGTCGCGGACGCAGGTATGGAAACCGGCACCCCAGGCGCCCTAATCGATGGGCCCGACGGTAATTGTCAGAGCCCCTGCATAGTCTTCAGTCACTAGCTTCAGAACGTCCAATGGGGGATGAAATGCCAGAACTGGTCGACGCCGGGTCCAACCCTATCGCGACGCTGCCGCAGGTGCGCACCCAGGTTCCGCCCGCGGCTGTGCCAACTTCCTATGACTACGCCTTCTTGTACGGGTGGCAGCAGGAAGCGCTGAAGGCGTGGCACTCCAACGCCCGAAGGGGTGTGGTTGAGGCAGTCACCGGTTCCGGTAAGACCCGTGTGGGAATCGCGGCCGCCTTCGAAGCGGTCCGGCAAGGCATCAAGGTCCTCATCCTGGTGCCCACTGCCGAGCTCCAGCGCCAATGGCTGGTGTCGCTCCGGCGCGACCTTCCTGCCGCGAGGCGTGGTGCCCTGGGCGACGGCCGGTCGGACTCCCTCGATGACGTGGACATACTGGTGGCCATCGTCCATTCGGCGTCCAACCGCGAAACGCTCCGTACGCACAAGGCCGGACTGATCATCACGGACGAGTGCCACCGCTATGCCGCACCGATGTTCACGGGCGCGCTGCAGGAGGGGTACGCCTGGCGTCTTGGGCTGACCGCCACTTATGAAAGGTCGGACGGTGAGCACGAAAACCTCCTGACGCCCTACTTCGGCGGAGTCATCTACAACCTCTGGTACGACCGCGCACTCAAGGACGAAGTGATCGCGCCGTTTGATATCGCGCTTGTCGGCGTCGACCTCACGGCATCCGAGCAGACTGACTACGACGAATTCTCCAGCACGATGTCCGATGCCGCCCGGAATCTGGAGTCCTATGCAGGAATCCCGCGCCGGCCCTTCCATCAGTTCATCGCCGCCGTCGCCACCCTTGCGGCGTCGGACTCGCCTAGCAGGGAAGCCACGGTTGCCCGCAAATACATGCGCGCGATGGCGTCCCGGCTGACTCTGCTGGCTGAGGCCAAGACCAAGTACCTTGCTCTCGCAGCCCTCAAGGACACGGTGGACCAGTCCAATGGCACTCTCGTCTTCACCCAGACTCAGGAATCCGCCCGCCGCGCCCAAGAGCTGTACACCGCGATGGGGACCAAGGCCTCTGCGCTGTACAGCGGAATGGCCAAGGACGACCGCAGGCAGGGCATGGAGGACTTCCGCAGCGGCGCCTCCCAGATCCTTGCCGCACCGAGGCTCCTCGACGAAGGCATCGACGTCCCCGAGGCAGACCTCGGCGTGATCGTCGCGGCCAACCGCAGCCAGCGTCAGATGGTGCAGCGACTCGGGCGCGTCATCCGCAAGAAGGAGGACGGCCGGGCGGGACGTCTGGTGGTTCTTTACTCCAAGGGCACGGTTGAGGATCCCGATGTCCAGGGCGAGGAATTCCTCGGCAAGGTTCTGCCGTTCGCGCGCAACGTTGGCTTCTTCGACATCAAGTCGGACCAGGATCGGTTGCTGGGCTTCCTCCGGCAGGCGCCGGTGGAGGAACCTCAGGTTTCCGAACCTTCGGTTCCCGAACCCCCAACCGTACCCCCGGTCAATGAGCCTGTAGAGCCCGAGCCGTCATCCTTTGATCTGGAAGACCAGGAATGGCCGGAGGAACTTGCCGGCACAGAGGGCTTCAGCGACGATGCGGTGTCCGACTACCTTCGCCGGGCGGGGCGCGCAGAGCTGCTGACAGCCGGGCAGGAAGTGGAGCTCGCCAAGGAGATCGAGGCCGGACTTTATGCCGCCCACCTCCTGGCAGACGGCGCTCCCCGCGGCCGCAAGGAATCCAGGGAACTCCGGACGATTGCTTTGCTGGGTGAGCGCGCCGCCGATACCTTGCTGGAGGCAAACCTCCGGCTGGTCGTGTCCATTGCCAAGAAGTACGTGTATCAGGGCATGGACCTTCTGGACCTGATTCAGGAGGGCAACATCGGGCTCCACAGGGCAGTCTGCAAGTTCGACTACACCCTGGGTTTCAAGTTCTCCACGTACGCAACGTGGTGGATCCGACAGGCAGTGACCCGTGCCCTGGCGGATCAGGGCCGAACCATCCGGCTTCCGGTCCACATGGTGGAGCAGATCCACAAGGTACAGTCCGTCCAGCGCGAGGCAGCCAAGAAAGGCCGCACCTACAGCCTCGAAGAGCTCGGCAAGCTCACCAGTCAGTCCGCAGACAAAGTGGAGCATCTGCTCTCCTTGGACAAGCCAGTACGCTCGCTCGATACCCTTGTCCCGGACGGCCGCGGCGGCCTGGAACCGCTGGCGGACCAGCTGGTGGATCCAACCGACACGGACGTCATCGACCGGATCGCCACGGAACAGCTCGAGGCCCACATCCATGCGGTCCTGGACACCCTGACTGAACGCGAAGCCGGAGTCATTGCCATGCGCTTCGGCTTGGACGACGGCGAGGAAAAAACACTTGATGCGATCGGCAAGGTCTACGGCGTGACCCGCGAGCGTATCCGCCAGATCGAGTCGAAGACCATGGCATTGCTCCGCGAGCCCGAACGGTCCCAATCCCTTCGCGAGTACAACTTTGGCAGTGTCACCCCGACCAGCTGCACCGAGGCGGGTGCAGCGTGATGGCGGAGCCGCGAAAGCTGCCGTGGCCGACCAAAAGTGCGCCGCCTGTGGACAACTACGAAGAGTTCATCGGCCGCCTCGACGCCGCCAGCGCCAAGCTCAGCGTACGGCGCGACAGCCTCAACGAAACAGTTGAAATCCTGGCACTGCTGATGAGTCAAAACACCATGGGTATTCAGCTCTGGGAGCAGCGGCTTCACGTGTGCGAAGAGCTGTTGGCACATGCCGCTGGAAAGCCTGAACGGAGAACTGACCTGATGGAACTTCACCAGGTTGCGCTCAAAATGGAGCCCCTGTTCCGGAACCGGGCGCAGCGGATCGACGTGCGGCTGGCCGCGGTCCGCGCGCGCTGCGCGGAGATCAACAGCTCCCTCCACGGGCTGGAGAAGAGCAGAATCAAACTGACGTCATCCCGGATGATTTCGCAGGAACGCGGGAACCTGAGCAGGGCGATCGGAGAACTCAGCGGGACGGCGGACGCGGTTGCAGTGGCCCACCCGGACCCGGGCCTGCGCAGCGATCTCCAGGACGCACGGCACGCCATCATCCTGGCCGAAGCCCTGCTGGAAGCGAAACGGGAGAAATGATGCCGAATCCCAAGCCGGAGCAGCGTGTGCTCCATGCTTTCACCTCCGAACAGTGGAGCGGCCGGCCGGCAAAGGACGGCGGCAACATCTTCGTTGGGTCCGCCATCATCGGCGCTGTGCTATGCCTGGTCCTCATGATCTTCGTGCCGGGCCTCAGGAGCGGTGGAGCATTCACCCTCTTTACCGCTGCCTTCGCCGTCCTCTTCACGGTGCTGGCAATCAAGGGGAAGGCTTCTGCCGAACGCAAATTCCTGGCAGCCCTGACCGCAACGCTCAACGACACAATCGTGGGGCTGACAGGAAACATTGAACACCGGTTGTCGGCCCAACAGTTCAGGGCACTGATCGAAAACGGCGCGCCCCTCCCGCTGCCTGTCAACGGTGTGCCCGGGCTGGAACTCCAGGCGATCCGGGAGAAACCGGCTGTGCAGCTGCGGAATGCCGCTGGGAAGCGTGCGGATAACGTAGCCCAGGCCACGCGCATCGTCATCACGGCCACCCCTCCCGATTACGGCATAACGAGCTTTGACCACTTGCTTGCCGCGGCCGTAGAAGCTGACGGGAGTAACGGCGGCGGGGTTCCATAGCAGTTTTGTCAGCGCCGGTTGCTATGTTTTGTGAAATATCAGGATGAGGGGGACAGCATGACCCGCACTACTTTTGCTTCGGTGAGCGATGCTCTGGCCGAACTTGCGGTAATAATCAGCCGCACCCAGGCCACGGATCCGCTGGCTCCGGTGACCATTTTGGTCCCGTCCCATGCTTCCGGGCGGGACGTGACCCACTTCCTTGGCAGGACCCTCAACGCCGGGGCAGGAAGTGCAGGCATCAAGGCACTCACGCTGAAGGACCTGGCAAACGAGCTTATCGCGGACGATCCCGCCGTTACTGGAAGGCGTCCGCTTCTTCCCGTCCTCCGGCTGGGAGCGGTCAGCAAGGTCCTGATGGACGAGCCGGGGCTCTTCAAGGACGTCGCCGGCCAGCCCGCCACCTCCCGCGCCATAGCCAAGACGGCCGAGCTGCTGGATGCGGTACCGAACGCCGCCGGCCCCGCACTCCCCGGTCTCATGAATGAGGTGCTTCGAATCCACGGTGCGGCCAAGCAGTCGCTCGGACCTCAGTGGTACACCGATCATGAGGCCTATGCCCTTGCGGGCCGCAAACTTGGAACCAGCACCGTGATGCGGCGCCTCGGCACAGTCATCGGATTCATGCTGGGCACCGAACACCGCTCCTCGGAGGCCGCCTTCAGAGGGCGCCTCGAAGAAACGGGGATGCAGCACGTCACGGCGTCCGGGTCCGCGGAGGACGGCACAAACCTGATGACGGCTTCCGATGCCGACGACGAAGTCCGCGCCGTTGTCCGGCTCGTCGTCGAGAAGCTGGCAGGAGGCACTCCGGGCCACCGCATCGGGATATTCCACTCCGCTTCCCAGCCCTACGCCGCCCTGCTGACGCAGCGCCTTGACCAAGCAGGAGTCACCTTCGTCGGTCCGGCAGCCCACAGGCTCACGGACTCACCGCTTGCCCGCGCCCTGCTTCAGCTACTGAAACTCGACCCGCAGCTTCCGGACATTCGAGCCATTCTGAACATCCATGCCGAAGGCACCTTCGTCTGGCAGAAACAGAAACTGCCTAGCAGCGCCGTGTGTGAAAGGCTCTACGCGGATCCCCCCACCGAAGAGGACGCCGCGGGGCAAGACTCCGCCAAGCGTGCCTTTCACCTTGAACACTTCGGGATTCTCCGCTCCTTTGTCGAAGCCCTTGCCTTGCGGATCGGTCGAATCCATATGGCAGCAACGTGGAGCGAAGTGTCAGGGGAGCTTGTCCTGCTTCTGGACGGCTTCATGGGCCCGCGAACAGCCACCGAACGGCCGGAAAAGACCGCTGCCCGGGAAGCCCTGACCGTGGCCGCCTCGGAGCTCCGGCACCTGGACCTCGTCGGTCCGGCACCCCGCCCCTCGCTCATCCAAAGTGCCATGGAGGACGCCATCACCTCAAAAGGCGGCTGGACCGGGAAAAGCGGCACCGGCGTCGTCATCGGCAGCTACGCCGACGCCGTGGCAAGGGACCTGGACGTCCTGTTCCTTCTCGGCGCGGCGGAAGGTCTGGCTCCGGCAAGGATCCGGGAAAACCCGCTCCTTCCGGACAGTGTGCGGGCCATGATGGGCGGCGGCCTCCCCAGTGTGGAGCAGCGTGCGGAAGCCAGCAAGGAACAGTTTTTTGCTGCCCTCGCTGCCGGGTCCGAGCGGACCATCACCTACCCGCGCGGCGATCTGCGCGGATCCGGCAGCTACCAGATTTCCCGCTGGATCACCGCCAGGCCCAGGCCCGAGGACGAACTGCAGTCCTTCGCCCACGGCATCGAGAACAGCGCCCCCACTGTGGCTGCGCTTCCCCCGACAGCGCAGGAATGGCGGCTGCGCTGCATCCTCACTGCCGAGGAGCGCACAGCGGCGCTTCCGGAGGATGATGCGCTGCAGCGGGCACTGGCTGCTACCCGTGACCGGCGCGATGGAATCTTCTCCAGGTTCAACGGCAACCTCGGCGCCCATGCCGGGGCCATCGTTGACCCCGAAAAGGCGCTGTCCCCCACGCGCCTCGAAGACTGGGTGACCAGCCCGTTCAGCTACTTCCTGAAACACGTCCTGAAGGTGAACATCCTGGAGGACGCCGCACTGGAGGTGCAGATTTCGCCGCAGGAGCGGGGCACCCTTGTCCACCAGATACTGGAGGACTACGTCCGCAGCATCACCAAGGACGGCCTTCCCCCGTCGGCGGACCGCCTTAGGGAGCTGGCAGACGCCGCCTTTGCCGAATTCGCCAACCCTGCGTGGCTCAGCCACGTCTGGGAGCGCAACCAGGCCATGATCCGCCAGGATCTGGCGCGGGTGCTGGAAGATGACAACGAAAGGTTCGCGGACGGCTGGAGCTACCTCGCGGAAGAGGCAAGCTTCGGTCCGGAGGACACGGACAGCTATCCGCCGGTTGAGCTGGCCCTTGAGGACGGCACCGTCGTCCGGTTCCGAGGGAAGGTGGACCGGATTGACCGGCACGACGACGGCAGGGTCCGGGTCATCGACTACAAGACCGGCAGGATAAGCGACAAATACAAGGCCCTCAGGCAGCATCCGACCGCGGACGGCACCCGCTACCAGCTGCCCGTCTACGGCCTGTTCGCGCAAACCCTCCAAACCTCTGCCTCCCCTGTAGAGGCGGAGTACTGGTTCATCTCGAAAGCCGGCAACTTCGAGAAGATCGGCTATACGGTGACGGATGAAGTTATGGAACAACTCCGCGCGGACGCCGGCCTCATCTTT
Organism: Pseudarthrobacter raffinosi; assembly: GCF_023913835.1. Taxonomy (NCBI): domain Bacteria; kingdom Bacillati; phylum Actinomycetota; class Actinomycetes; order Micrococcales; family Micrococcaceae; genus Pseudarthrobacter; species Pseudarthrobacter raffinosi. The sequence goes on from NZ_JAMXBG010000001.1 coordinate 196,863, forward strand.
TCAGCGTTGCGGAACGGGATCTTCCCGCCCCGCCCCGAGTCTGACCGCTACGTCAACTTCACCACCATGATGGGAGCCCCGGAGCTCGGCCAACAGTGGCTGAAACTCCAGAACGCCCCCGAACTTCAGCCCTATGCCCAGCTCCTGAAGGCGGAAAAATGAAATCCGAAGTCCTGGACCTTGCAGACCAGAATGACCGCACGCTCATCGAGAAAGAGCTCGAAGCAAACATCTTCGTCGAAGCCGGCGCCGGCAGCGGCAAGACGCATGAACTTGTCGAGCGCATCTGCGCCATGGTCGACGCAGGCGTGGAACTTAAGAGCGTGGCAGCCATCACCTTTACGGAAAAGGCGGCAGGTGAGCTCCGGGAACGGGTCCGCCGGCAGCTGGACGACGCCAGCCCGACAGACCTGCGCCGGCGGGCCCTCGACCAGCTGGACACCGCGCCCATCGGCACCATCCACTCCTTCGCTGCCCGCATCATCAGCGAACATCCCATCGAGGCCGGCGTCCCGCCCCTGATCACCGTGGTGGACGAGCTGCGGTCCCAGATCGCCTTTACCCGCCGTTGGGAGGCTGCGCGGCAAAAACTCTTCACCGACCCGTCCATCGACGACGCCCTCCGCATCCTCCTCGCGGTCGGCGTGTCGCTGGACCACCTGCAGAACGTGGCGTCCGGCCTGGACTCGAACTGGGACCGGCTGGAAAGCCACCCTCCGCAGCGGCGCCACATCCCGGCCGTGGAGCTGGGCCCGCTTCTGCGCCAGACCTCCGAGGTCCTCGCGCATGCTGACCACTGCACGGATCCGGCAGACAAGCTGCTCACCGCCTTCGAACACATCAAGAGCTGGCACGGCCGGCTCGCCGAGGCCGAAACCGGTGAACTGGGCCTGGTCCTTGAGCTCCTGCATTCCGTTCCGCAATCCGGCTTCGGCGGCGGCCAAAAGGGCAACTGGTCCGTCAACGTCGCTGACGTGCGGAGCTCCTGCAAAGACTTGGCAGAGCAAGCGATCGCGCTGCGCAACAGCTTCGTCCAGCCCGCCGTTGAAACCGTCACGGCCGCCATGGCTGAGGTTCTTCTGCAGGCTGCACGTGAACGCCAGCACAGCGGCGAGCTCGAGTACCACGACCTCCTGATCCACGCTCGGGACCTCCTGGTCGGCGAGGACAAACATGCCGTCCATGCGGCACTCCACAATCGTTACCACTGCATCATGCTGGACGAATTCCAGGACACCGACCCCGTCCAGGCGGAACTTGCGACCCGGATTGCGGCGGACGAGGTATGTGGGCCGGAGGGCTGGGAGCAGCTACGGGTGCCGCCGGGCCGGCTGTTCACGGTTGGTGACCCCAAGCAGTCCATCTACCGATTCCGCAGGGCCGACATCGCCACCTATCTTGCGGCGCAGGAGCGCTTCTCCGGCGACCCTTCTTCGAGCATCGCCTCGCTCCAGACCAACTTCCGCTCGACCGGAGCGCTACTCGAATGGATCAATAGCACCTTCGGGCATCTCATTGTGCCGAGCGGAACCATCCAACCTGAATACCGCGCGCTGGCGCCCGATCCCCAGCGCCCCGATTGGAACAACGGACACGGCGCGGCCGTCTCGGTCATCGGGCGGGCAGGCGCCCAGCCCGGACAATCGGGAAAGGTCACTGCTGACGACATGCGCCGGCAGGAGGCGGCCGACGTCGCCGCAGGCATCAGGATCGCAACCGGCACTGCAGGGTTGCCTGCATGGCAAAAGCAAAGCAAGCGGTCTGATGGTTTTAAATGTTCGCCGGTGGAGCTGAAGGACATCTGCGTCCTGATCCCCACCCGTACCTCCCTTGCCGCCCTCGAAGACGCGCTGGACGACGCCGGCATCGAGTACAGGGCCGAGGCATCATCGCTGGTCTACTCCACCCAGGAGGTCACGGACCTCCTGCTCGCGATGCGGGCCATCTCCAACACAGCGGATGAAGCCGCGCTGGTGCTGTCCCTGCGGTCGGCGATGTTCGGCTGCGGCGATGATGAACTGTTCGAGTGGAAGCAGGCCGGCGGCCATTGGAACATCTTCTCGAATGTGCCGGAGACGCTCAACGACTCCACTGTGGCACACGGCCTGCAGTACCTTGCGGTCCTGTGCCGCGACACCGAGGTGCTCACGCCCACCGAGATCATGGAACGCCTTGTCACGGACCGTCGCATGCTGGAGGCAGCAATTGACGCCCCTCGCTACCGGGATGTCTGGCGCCGGCTCCGCTTCGTCCTCGACCAGGCCCGCGCCTGGACGGAGGCAACGCACGGTGGCCTGCGCGACTACCTGGTCTGGGCGGCCGTGCAGCAGGAAGAGAACTCCCGGGTCAAGGAAGCGGTAGTGCCGGAGACCGATGTCCAGGCCGTGCGGATCATGACCATCCACGCCTCCAAGGGGCTCGAATTCCCCATGGTTATCCTTGCTGGCACCGGATCGGGGCCCAAGAACCAGAAGGCCTCAGCGCTCTGGGATCAACGCGCGCAACTCCAAGTGCACTTCATCGGCGACATCCGGTCGGCCGGGTATGGAAGGGCCGAGGCCGTAGAGAAGGAGTTCGACGACGCCGAGCGTCGCCGGCTGCTCTACGTTGCGTGCACACGCGCGGAAAGCCACCTCGTGGTCTCCCACTACGTGAATGCGAGGAACAGCCTCGGCCAGATCCTGAAGGACGCAGACGCGGCGTCGGCGCCAGATCTCGCCATTCCCGAGGACATGCCGTTACAGGCGAGAGCGCCTCACGAAGTGCTTCCCGTCGAAGCGTTCGACGCGTGGCAGCAGCGCCGCGACGAGTGGAAGAAGAACTCCGCACTCGCGTCCGCCACCTCCGTAACAGCGATTGCCAAGGGAGCCGAGGACCTGGCCGGCCCTGAACCCGATGGTGCGCCGCGCTTTGTGGGCATCGACGAAGACGGCGCACTGCCGTCCTTCGCAGCCCCGGGCGGAGAACACGGCCCGGAGTTCGGGACAGCACTGCACCGGCTGCTGGAGCTCAGCGACCTGCGGGAAGCCGCGAACTTTGATGAGCTAGCCGAAAGGATCGCCGATGCAGCAGGCCTCGGGGATCCGGCGGGCCTCGCGGAACGGGCCCGCTCTGCACTGAGGAGCACCCCCGTCCAGCGCGCCGCGGAACGGGAACACTGGCTTGAACTGCCCGTTGTCACGTCCAAGGATGGCGTGACCCTGGAGGGCATCATCGACCTGATGTACCGGGAGGACGACGGGACACTGGTTGTTGCCGACTTCAAGACGGACATCAGTGTTCCTCGGGAGCGGCTGGCGGCGTACTGGCGCCAGCTCTCCACCTACGCCGGGATGGTGGAGCGCATCACCGGTCAGAAGGTAAGCGAGCTGGTCCTGATTTTCTGCCGGGCCGGAGACGCCGAAATCCGCCGTCAGACACGGCATACGAAAGCAGAGACCGAGTTATAGAGTGACGAGTGCCGTTACCACCAGCGGTGGCGGCACTCGTCATTTTGGCAAGCCCATTCCGGCAGGCCCCATTCAACCTGGCCGGTCGCGGGATAAATGCGCTGTTCGTGCATCATGACGCAGCCAGCGAATTCGGCTTTCGGGTTTTGCTCCACTGTGTCGCGCATGACCATGCCGTAGATGATGCGCCAAGATTCGTGGCCGCACACCGGGCATCTCCTCGTCGCATTTTTTCTCTTGGTATTTCCATTCTCTGCCATCTTAGAAACGTAGCCTCGGCAGCTGACATTCTGTCGACTTACAAAAAGTTCTAGGGCCCGATAGCTACAAAGGAAACAGGAGCAGCAACCCACGTGACTACCTCTGAACCGCGAATAGCAGTGTTGCCAGATGCGCCCGAAACGAGGCTTTTGGTAGCACTTACCAGTCATGCCTCCGACCTTTCGGAAGCAGCGCATACCCTGCGTAATGCCTTCGAGGCCGGTGAAGGTTCCGAGCTTTGGCTCCCACTGACTTCGCATGCAGTCACTGCTTACATCCGCCCGTTCATCGATTCGAACGTTCGCACACGACTCGACGAAATGCCGGAAATCCCGGCGTTGCCGCCTACCCTGGCTGGGGTGCACGACAAGATACGGAAGTATCGAAACACCACCGTCGCGCACTCACAGTCAGAATTGACCCTGCCGCTACCCGTTGCATTCCTCGATGCCGAGGGATTCGGAGTCAAGGTCAGCGGAATTTCGATCATTCATCCGATGCCTTTGGCAATTGCCGCGAGCTTCTCGGACCTGATCTCAGTAATGGAGGACGTGGTGGACCACGCGACACAGCCAGTCCTCGAGAACCTGCGCGTCTGGTTGCAAGGTCAGGCCCCGGAAACCATCAAAGGTTGGGACCATCCGGAGTTTATCCACGCAACCCACTCGGACTTCAGTGCTGCCACTAGAAGAACGCCGGCGCCTCGGTTTACGGCTTATTGGCACGTGGAGCCCTGACCAACGACGAGACACAACCACCCGCGTATTAGGCCGTCAGCCGCTCCGTTGCGTACTTGTTCAGTGGCACTCCGTGATTGGCAGCCTCGATAGCCAGCTTGCGGTGAAGTTCCGGTGGGACGCGAAGGTTGAGTCTGCCACTAAAGGTTTGGGTTGCAATTGGCTGAGGCACAGGTTCGCCCGACTTGGCGAGGTCATCGATGACATCGGACACTAAGCGTTCTATGCCGCGGAGCGCCTCGAACTGATCCTCATCCAGCCAAGAGAGGGATGGGAACTCAAGAACAGTGGCTACAAACTCTAGATCCTCGGGCGACCACTGGACCGAGTAACGATATTGCGCCACCGGGGACGGTACGGCAACTGCTTTTCTGGTGGACATCTACTTCTCCTTGCTCCGATCGATGGCTTGTCGCATCGCCATGGTGCCAGTTTTGGCACCATTTCTCAAGGCCCCTTGCACCCTCGGGACACTGCTCCGGCACATATGGCAAAGGCGCGCCCGGCCATAGCCGGACGCGCCCTGGGAGTGTCACCGAACCCACCATGGGTTCAAGGCGCCTGATTCAGTCGATGAGCACCGGCTGCTTGGCACCATCCGAAGACTCGACAATGGGCAGAACCTTGCCGGAACGGTGGTGGAGCCAGTTTGCCACCGCCAGAAGCGCCACAAGTCCGAAAGTGCTCAGGAGCTGGGGACGGGAATCCTCGCCGATGAAGCCCACCGTGAAGATCGCCGCAAGGATGAGCAGACCAAAGCACGTGAGCCACGGGAAGCCGGGCATCCGCAGGGGAAGCTCCGTTCCTTCTCGGTCGGCGCGGAGGCGCAGCGCGAGCTGGGCGAGGAGCGCGGACGTCCACACCAGAAGGCACGTCGAACCCACGATGTTGAGCAGGACGGGAAGGACCTTCTCCGGGAAAGCCAACTCCAGCACAACCGTGACAACGCCGAAAGCGACGCTGGCCAGGACGGCGACAACCGGGACCCGTGCCTTGGACACGGAAGCGAGCAGCCGTGGTGCTTCGCCCCGCTCGGCGAGGGAGAACGCCATCCGTGACGCACCGTAGAGGTTGGCGTTGAGGGCGGAGAGCAATGCGGCGACGGCCACCAGGGTGATGGCGGTGGCCGCGCCCGGCATGCCGGCGGCCTCCAACACCGCGGCGAACGGGCTCTTCAGCCCCGCCGAACCCACGGGAACCACGGCCGCGATAACGAAGATCGCACCAATGTAGAAGACCAGGATGCGCCACAGCACCGTGCGGACTGCTGTCCGCACGGTGCGGGCCGGCTCGGCGGTCTCGGCTGCCGCCACGGACACGATCTCGGTGCCGCCGAACGCAAATGCCACCACGAAAAGTGCCGTGGCGATCCCGGCGAAGCCGTCGGGCGCGAAGCCGTCTCCGGTGAAGTTGGAAAGGCCCGGCGACTGCACGCCCGGCAGCCAGCCGAAGAGCAGGGCAGCGCCGACCAGGAGGAACCCGACGATTGCTGCCACCTTGAGCAGGGCGAACCAGAACTCGAACTCGCCGAAGTTCTTCACACTGGTGAGGTTCACGGCGGTAAGCACCACGATGAACACGAATGCCATCAGCCACACCGGCAGGGCCGGGAAAATCGTGGACAGCAGGCCTGCCGCACCGAGCGCTTCGGCCGCGATGACCACCACGAGCTGCAGCCACCAGAGCCAGCCCACCGTGGCGCCGGCCACCGGCCCGTAGGCCTTGGCGGTATAGACAGAGAAGGCGCCGCTGTCCGGGTTGGCGGCGGCCATCTCGCCGAGGGCCCACATCACCAGGATGATGAGGGTGCCGGCCACGAGGTAGGAGATCAGCACGGCCGGCCCGGCGGCCTGGATGCCGGCGCCGGAGCCGATGAAGAGGCCCGCGCCGATGGCGCTTCCGAGCCCCATCATGGTGAGCTGGCGGGGTTTGAGTGCCGCGCCCAGTGCGCGGCCAGACGTCTTTGTCTGTTGTTCCATGGGGAGTCCTCTGGTTTGTAGGTGGAACGGATTGAATTTCAGGTCAGTCGATTTGTCAGGCAGCGTGGGCTTCGAGCAGCCGGAGCACGCGGTCGTTCGAGGCGGGATCGGCAACGGTGATCCGCACGCCGTCGCCCTGGTACGCCCGGACCAGGATGCTGGCGCTGTCGAACGCGTCCACCAGCCTCGCGCAGAGATCGTCATCCGCACGGATCCACAGGAAATTGCCCTGGCTCGGCTGCAGGTTCCAGCCCCGGGCTTCGAGCTGCGCGGCCATGCGGCCGCGCTCCTGCCTGACGGCGGCCACGCGCGCTTCCATCTCCTCCCCCGCGTCCAGCGAAGCGATGGCCGCCGTCTGGGCCATGCCGCTCACAGAGAAGGGAAGGGCGGTCCGGCGCAGTCCCTCGGCGATGCTCGGCGCCGCCACGGCGTAGCCCACGCGCAGGCCGGCGAGTCCGTAGGCCTTCGAGAACGTGCGCAGGATGCAGACGTTCGGGTACTGGCGGTAGAGCGCCAGGGAATCGGGGCCGCTGCCCCCTTCAGCGTATTCCACGTAGGCCTCGTCGATCACCACGAGGATGTCTGAGCGGACGGATTGCAGGAAGGCCTCGACGCGTTCATGGCTGATCGGCACGCCGGTGGGATTGTTGGGGGTGCAGAGCAGGATGACCTTCGTGCGGGCAGTGACGGCCGCGGCCATGGCATCGAGGTCGTGGCCCTCAGCGCCGTCCAGAGGTATGCGGACCGACCGGGCGCCTGCAAGCTCAACCAGGATGGGGTAAGCCTCGAAAGAGCGCCAGGCGAAGATCACTTCATCCCCAGCATCGCAAAGGCCGGTGATGATCTGCTGGAGGACGCCGACGCTGCCGGGTCCCACCGCGACCTCTCCGGCCGTGACGCCGAGGTGGCGGGCAATCCGTTCGCGGAGTTCGACGGCGGCACTGTCAGGGTAGCGGTTCATCGTACCGGCCGCTGCGGCCACCGCGGCGGCGGCAGCGGGCAGTGGCTCGTAGTGGCTTTCGTTGCTGGCGAGGGCTGCGATGTCCGTGCCGGCGCTGCGCCGGCCCGGGACGTAGGGCGGGAGGCCGGCCACCGCGCCACGAAGGGTGGGAAGCGCGGTGTCCGGTGCGGTCAGGATCTGATCACGGGTCATGAGGAACGATCATGTTGTGACCCGGCCCACATTGCAAGATACGCTCAACCCATTGGGACTTCTGCTCAACTTCTACTGTCTGTGGTGAAAATATGACCATCCCGAACCCCCGCACCGTGGATTCCCTCGACGGCAGGATCATCCTGGCCCTCGACAAGGATCCGGAAGCCAGCGCCCTGGCACTCTCGCGGACGCTCGGCGTCGCACGGAACACGGTCCATGCCCGGCTGGCACGGCTGGAGCGCAGCGGCGCCCTCCGCTCCTTCAGCCGGAGACTGGATCCCGCCGCGCTTGGATATGACCTGATGGCCTTCCTCTCACTGTCCATCAGCCAGACGCGGACAGGTGCGGTGGAAGACGGGCTCGCCGCGATTCCGGAGGTCATCGAGGTGCACGCCACCACCGGGGACGCGGACCTCATGGCCAAGGTGGTGGCCCGCAGCACGGCCGACCTCTACCGCATCACCAACCAGATCCTGGAAATCGAGGGGATCCAACGGACCAGCACGGCCATTTCGGTACTGGAACTCATGCCGCCCCGCTACGACGGCCTCCTCAGCCGGCTCTCAGAGCAGGAATCCCGCCCTTCCAGCTAAGGACGGGTGATGCACGCCACAAGTGGGCATATTTTCACTTAGGCCTGCATCGTCCTGCCAAATATCCCAATCAAATTCGCTCCTCTTGCCTATCTTTGAACCAGCCCACAAGATTCCTGCATGACTTCACTTACCGTCTCCGGCCGCGTGGCACAGGTTCTCAGCAGCTACCTCAGCGATGTATTCGGCGTCATGGGCAACGGAAACGTCTACTTCCTGGACGCCGCGGAAAAGCTGGGACTCCGCTTCTCCCCCGTCCGCCATGAAGGCGCCGCCATCGCCGCGGCCGACGCTTACTACAGAACGTCAGGACGTCTCGCAGCGGGCACCACCACCTACGGCCCCGGCTACACCAATGCACTCACCGCCCTCGCAGAGGCGGTCCAGGCCCAGATCCCCGTCGTGCTGGTCACCGGGGACGCTCCGAGCACTGGCGCCCGGCCCCAGGACGTGGACCAGGCGGCAATCGCCGCAGGCCTCGGCGCGGCGACCTTCACCGTCACCCGCGAAGCCGCGGGCTCCATCACACGGCAGGCGGTGGAGTACGCACTCACCAAGCGCACCGCCGTCGTGATTGCCATCCCCTACGACCTCGCGGCACTCGAGGCGGCAGATGAAGAACTTCCGGCGCCGTTGGCACCTCAGGTAACGGACGACGGCGGCGGCGACCTCGTGCAGGTAGCCCGCCTGCTCGCCGGGGCGAAGCGGCCGCTGATCCTCGCCGGCCGCGGTGCGCATCTCGCCGGAGCCGGCCCGGAGCTCCGGGAGCTCGCCGACCGCCTGGGCGCGCTGACCGCCGGAACCGCTCTGGCGCTCAACCTCCTCCAGGGCGAGGGCTACCTCGGCGTCGCGGGCGGCTTCGGCACGGACACCGCGGCCGGGCTCATGGGTGAGGCTGATGTGGTCCTCGTGGCCGGGGCAAGCCTGAGCCCCTTCACCATGCGCTTCGGGCACCTGCTCGGCCCGGACAGCACCGTCATCCAGATCGACGCCGCGCTGCAGCCGACGCACCCCCGGGTGGATACGTTCGTCAGCGCGGACGTGAAGTCTGCCGCGGGACACATCCTCCAGATGCTGGATGGCCCGGCCTCGCCGGACGCCAGCCGCGCAGAAGCCTGGCGTGCGGAAGCCCGCAAGCGCCTGGTCGAAGGACCGGCCCACCACCCTGGCTCCGACGAGACCCCAGACGGCCGGCTGGACCCGCGCTCCCTTGCCACGGCACTGGATGCGGTGCTGCCGGAGCGCCGCACGGTGGTCCAGGACGGCGGCCACTTCGTCGGCTGGGCACCCATGTACTGGCACATCCCGAGGCCCCAGGACCTGGTCATGGTCGGAACCGCCTACCAGGCCATCGGGCTGGGCCTCGCCAGCGCCGTCGGGGCAGCCCGCGCAGTGGAGGACGGCCGCACCCTGGTGCTGGCCTCCGGCGACGGCGGCTTCCTGATGGGCCTCTCCGACCTCGAATCTCTCATTGGCGCGGCACACAGCGCCGTCGTCGTGATCTACAACGATGCCGCCTACGGAGCCGAAATCCACCAGTACGGCTCCCAGGGCCTGACCCAAAAGCCCATGCTGATCCCCGAGGTGGACTTCAGCGGCATCGCCCGGGCGCTCGGTGCCGAGTCGGTGATCATCCGCTCACTGGCGGACCTTGCCGCACTCACGGATTGGATCGATGCCGGCGCCAAGGGAACCTTCGTGGCCGACTGCCGCATCACCTCGAGCGTCCGGGCCCCGTGGCTGAGCGAGTGGATGGCGGCCAAGCAGGAGGCGAAGGCTGCGGTGGCGGGCTAGCTGGAATTCGCAGGTCCACGGCCCAACTACCCCATTTTGCTTCCGTTGATCGCGTCCCCGAGCCAATTCATGCCGCCTCTGATTTATGTGACCAGCGGTGAGCGAATGACTTCCGGTACCTTTAGGCTGGCAGGATTCCGGAACGGCTCAGCAGTGCCCGGGTCTTCGGGTGCTGCGGGGCAGTGAAGATCTGGCTTGGTGGGCCCTCCTCGACGATGATTCCCTGGTCCATGACAACAATTCGGTCGGCAATTTCCCGGGCGAACTGCATTTCGTGGGTGACGATGACCATGGTGGTTCCCTGCTGGGCGATTTTCTTGATGACGGAGAGGACTTCGCCCACCAGTTCCGGGTCCAGTGCCGATGTAGGTTCGTCGAAAAGCATGACGCTGGGTTCCATGGCGAGAGCACGGGCGATAGCAACGCGCTGCTTTTGGCCGCCGGAGAGCTTGCTGGGGTAGTTCTCCATCTTGTCGCCTAGTCCCACCATTTCGAGGTTGGGGACGGCTATATTGCGGGCCTCTGAGGCGGAGAGCTTTTTCACGTCCCGCAACGGTGCCATGACGTTGCCCAGGGCCGTCTTGTTGAGGAACAGGTTGAAGTGTTGAAAGACGAACCCGATGTCGGTGCGCTTTTGGGCGGTAATCGAGGCTTTTTCGGCGATCAGTCCGCCGTCGCGTTCTTCGTAGCCGATCAGGTGCCCGTTGACGTAGATCCGCCCGGCTTCGATGGTTTCCAGTTTGTTGATACAGCGCAGCAGGGTGCTCTTACCGGATCCGCTGGACCCCAGGATCGCGATGGTTTCGCCGCGGTGGACCACCAGGTCCACGCCCTTGAGCACTTCCACCCGTTTTTCCACGTGGGGGCGCCCCGTCAGCCGGCTCCATAGCGTCCGCTTTGTTTCCGAGACGAAAGTTTTGTGGACGTCGCGGACCTCGATGATGGTGTCGTCAGCCATTGGCCCGGGCCTTTCGTTCAAGCACTACCACGATGCGCGAAAGCGGCAGGCTGATAATCAGATAGAGAATGGCCGCGGCGGTATAGATGGCCGTGGTCTGGAAGGTCTGGCTGTTGAGGATGTTGGCTGTCTTCAGGATCTCGGTCACGGCGATCACCGAGGTCAGCGCGGTGTCCTTGACCATCGCGATGAAGTAGTTGCCGATTGGCCCCATGGAAACAACGAATGACTGCGGAATGACCACTTTCCAAAGGGTTTTGGTAGGTGTGTATCCGAGCGAGAGGGCGGCCTCGGTTTGGCCGTGTTCCACGGACAGGATGGCGGAGCGGAAAACTTCTGAGAGATAGGCGGCGTAGTTCAGGCCCAGGCCCAGGATGCCGGCCGGAACCGGTTCGATGGACACCCCGATGCTGGGAAGCACGAAGAAGATGTAGACCAACTGCACCAGCAGCGGGGTTCCACGGATCACTTCGAGGTAGAAGGTGGCTATTCCGCGGAGGATTTTGATGTTGGAGATCCGCGCCAAGGCAATCAGGAGGCCGAGGACTAGCGCCAGCGCCATGGCGCCGAGGGCAAGTTGGACGACAACGGGCACGGCAAAAAGGAGGGCAGGGAACACGGCGAGCGTGTTGGTGATGAAGTCCATGAAGGAATCCCTAAGTCAAGGGTCGGGCAGGGCCGGCGGAGCCGCGGCATTAGCGAATGCCCGCCGGCCCTGCGTGAGTTGAAATCTACTTGACCATGTTGGCTTCACCGAGGCCGTACTTCTTGAGGATCTCAAGGTACTTGGGCGAATTCTTGAGCTCAGTCAGTCCCGAGTTCAGGTCCTGCAGCAGCTGCGTATCGTCCTTGCGCACTCCGGCTCCGATGATGCCCGGGTAGAACGGCTCATAGGGGTCGACGAGCTTGAGCTTGGGGTTCGGTTTCTGGACGAGGCTGTAACCGATGACGGCGCTGTCCGTGAACACGGCGTCGACCTGTTTGTTTTCCACTGCTGCGAGCAGGGCCGCCTGCGAGTCGAAGAGCTTGACCTGGCTTCCGCCGAGGCTGTCCACGAGGTCCTTGAATACCGTGCCGGTCTGAGCGCCGAGCACCTTGCCCTTGACGTCGTCGCGCGAGGCCAAAGTGGAATCCGCGGGAACCACCATGGCCTCACCCTCGGTGTACCAGGGCTCGGTGAAGTTGATCTCCTTCTTGCGATCGTCGGTGATGTACATCGCATCCACGATGACGTCGGCCTTCTTCGCGTTCAGCGCCGCAATCAGCGTGGCGAACTCCGAGGTGAAGACTTTGACCTTCCATCCCTTCGCCGCGGCGATGGCGTTGATCATTTCCCCGTCGATGCCTTTGAGTTCACCGGTTGCCTGGTCGGTGTAGGAGAAGGGGGCGTCGTTGGAGGTGGCGATGGTAATGGTCTTCTGTTCGGCCCCGCCGGTGCTGGACCCGCCGCCGCTTCCTGAGCCGCAAGCGGTCATGGCCAGGGCGACAGCTACGCCCATAGGCACCAATGCAGCAAACCGCTTGCGGAGCATATTTTTGTTCATCGTGAAGTGCCTTCGTTAGTGATGGTTTTTATCGGTTGAAGCGGTCGAGCCGCAGGGTAGCAGTGGCCTTGTGAGCCTCCATGCCTTCGAATCCGGAGATCGTTGCCACGTAGTTAGCCAGGCGCGGAGTGGCGTCTTTTTCGACCCGCTGAAACGTCAGCGGTTTCAGGAAGCGGGATACCGAGAGCCCTGCCGAGGACCGGGCGCCGCCACCAGTGGGCAGGACATGGTTGGTGCCTGAGGTGCCCTTGTCTGAGTAGGCAACCGTGGACCACGGACCCAGGAAGATGGAGCCGTAGTTTTGCAGGTTCGCATGGTAGTAGGAATCGTCGGACGTTTGAATCTCGAGGTGTTCCGGCGCCAGCAGGTCCATGATCTGCACCGCCGTCGCGCGGTCCTCGGCGACGTAAACGGTGCCGTAGTCCCGCCACGCCGGGCCGGCGATGTCCCGGGTGTCCAGCGTCCGCAGCTGCTTGCTGATATGCCGCATGACCTCCTCGCCGAACTCCTGGGATGTGGTCACCAGGGATGCCGGTGATTGCGGTCCGTGTTCGGCTTGGCCGAGAAGGTCCGCAGCCACAAGCTCCGCATCCGCCGTTTCGTCAGCGATCACGGCGACTTCGGAGGGGCCCGCAAGGAGATCAATGCCGACGCGCCCGAACAGCTGGCGTTTGGCCTCAGTTACGTAGGCGTTGCCTGCGCCCACCAGAATATCCGCGGGCTGCTCACCCAGCAGGCCGAAGGCCATCGCCGCCATCGCCTGTACGCCGCCCACGGTAAACGCCCGGTCAACGCCAGCGAGGTAGGCGGCGTAGAGTACAGCCGGGTGCCCGCCGGGTCCCGTGGGCGGGGTACAGGCGACGACGCTGGGAACGCCGGCGGCTTTGGCAACCCCCACGGTCATGAAGGCACTGGCGAGGATGGGGAACCTGCCCGCCGGCAGGTAGGCCCCCACTCTGGCAACAGGAACGTACTTTTGTCCTGTGAAAACCCCGGGGAGGAGTTCGGTTTCGAAATCCGTCAGGTGTTCGCGCTGCTCGACGGCGAACAGCCGGGTCCGCTCGGCACTGGCCATGAGGGCCTCACGCAACTCGGCGGACAGTGAGTCCCCGGTCTTGGCCAGGTCTTCCGGGCTGACCTCGAGGCTTTGACCGGACCAGGCGTCGAGTTGCCGTGAGTATTTGACGACGGCGTCGATCCCGTTTCTCTCTATGTCGCCGAGCATGACCGAAACGGTTTCAATGACTTCCGGCAGTCGCTGGGCGGGGACGCCCCCTACAGCTGGGCTCTTCAGCGTGGTGAAGTTTCCCCGAATGTATGCCCTGTCACGTTCAGCTATTTGCATGGGTCACAACGTACGCGCCCCGGAAGCATAGCACAATGGGGCCTTTGCATATACCAGTCATAGGGTCACCCTATAGGCTGGGGGCATGACACTGGCGCAGCTTCGGGCCTTTCTGGCCGCCTATGAGCTTGGTTCCTTTACCGCGGCAGCACGAAAGTTGGAAACAAGCCAAGCTTCCGTCTCAGAGCTCATCAACAGGCTCGAACAGGAGCTGGCCCACAGCCTTTTTACCCGCGGAGGGCGCCGTCTAATCCCCACTACGGCTGCCGTGGAATTGCAGCAGCACGCACAGCGATCTGTGACGTCGTTTGACAACGGGGTGGAAGCCTTGAAATCCATGTCCTCCCTGGAAGGAGGCGTATGCACCTTCGGAGTGCTGCGGTACGGAGCGCACTACGATCTCGCGGACCTCGTCCAGCGATTCCACCGGCGGTATCCCAAGGTAAAAGTGCGCCTGGTGGGCCTGAACTCCGTCGCTGTGGCTGAATCCGTGGCGTCCGGTGAGATCGAGGCAGGGCTCATCGTTCTTCCTGTGGTCGAAACGGGACTGCAGGTAAGGCCGCTCTTCCGGGACCAGGTTTTTTACGTCTCGGCCACGCGCGATCCGTCACAGGGTCCCATGACCATGCAGGAGCTCGCGGCGTCAAAGCTGGTGCTCTACGACGCATTTGCCGGTTGGCGGGACCCCACGCGCCGGCAGATTTTGGAGCGCGCCATGCTCAAGGGCCTCAAGATCGATCCCGCAATTGAAGTGGAGCACGTCGATACCGCCCTTGGGCTCGTGGCCGCCGGAGCCGCGGACACCTTCGTTCCCCAAGCGATCGTCAATGGAGCCGGATTCCCGAAAAACATTAAAGCAGTTCCTTTTGCCGAACCCCTGTACGACACCATTGCCCTCATCCAGCGTGAAGCATCGTATCTCTCGCCAGCGACACGAAAAATGGCGCAGATGGCCGAGCGCACGCTGCTGGCCAAGGTTGACCCGGAACAGAACGTCCGCCGGCAGATTCGGAATTGACAAAGGGCGGCGATTTGGTCCGAAGAATGGGGAGGAACAAAGAGCGTCAGCCTCAACGACTCGATCACTCGCTGGCGCTGGTCAGCGAAGTCGTGGGTGGTCATGGATCGGGTCGTCACACCGGCTTTGAATCAGGTTGACCTACTCAGGTGGGCCCCGATCAGACTGCACTTTCACCCCAAGGCGGGCTCAAGTCAGATTGACATTCTCATATGCTCGGCACAAGCCGTTCCGAGCCCGTCTCGAGTTCCCGGAGGGGGACCACGAGCCGATGGAGCTCGAACACCTGCTTCAGGTGGCCGTCGGCAATGGCCGGCATTACGGCGGCGGCAACACGGTCTCCCCGACGTCAGGGATCGACGATCACACTCTTGACATCTACGCAATCCTGGCGGCGCCGCTCCGGGAGCACGTGAATATCGCACGGTTGCTCAAGGACGGAAGTTTCGTCGAACACGACCGGGTGCACCACCTGACCAGCCGACGTGTCCGGCTGGTCACCGAGCAGCCGCTGCCGGTGAACCTCGACGGCGAGATCGCGACGACCACGCCCACCGACTTCACGGTCCAGCGCAACGCCGTCCACGTCGTGGTTCCTCAGAGCAGCAACAGCGCGTTGTTCGACGGACCGGGCGCCGCGAACTGGCCGTCCGTTTGAAAGCTCATGAGCACACCGGCCCACAGCCCGGTTTCTTTCTTTGGCCAGTCGGCCCGTCCTTCCGGCGTTGTTTCCGAAACACTCACGCCTCCGGCACCTCCCCCCTTGTTGGTGAGGCAAGTCACGTAACCGTTTACGTAAACCGTTTACGTGCCTGTCCCCAGACCGCAGTAAAGCCAAGGAGATCCAGTGCAGATTTAATCAAGGGCTGCTCAAGGTCTACGCAACTTTCACCGAGCAATCGGAGAACGTACTTCTGCGCACCTTATCCCCGTGAAGAATTGGGTCATCAGGCAGGCTGGATGACGCATCCAACCTTGCCGAACTGAATTCATCAAGGGGGAAATAGTTTGAAGCTCACAACAACTCTGGCCAGCGGCGCACTCTTGTGTCTGGCCCTTTCGAGCTGTGCCGCGGGATCGCCGCAATCAGTTCCGGCCGTAACGCACACCGTTACACAGACGGCTACAGCAACCGCCACAGTCACAGCCGAGCCTGTTGCACCCGTCGTAGTGGCGGTCCCGGTTCCGGCTCCTGCGGCTCCAACGACTGCGATTATTCCTGGCAACGTTGCCGGAATGAATGCAGAGGCGCTCGACGACGACCTATCCGCTCTGGGCTTCAAGAAAGTCGTCTACAACGCTGATACTGGCAAGACCGTGCTGTTGCTCAGCAACTGGACGGTTACAGGGATAGACAACGCCGGGGCAGAGCAGGCTGTCGACAAGGCAGTAGTAGTTCACGTGACGAAGTAGTTGCCGCTCGTCCCCAAAGTACCCACCGTGCGGTGCCTTGGGGACTTGGTACTCTCGGCGACGCACCAGGACGCCGTCTCGACGTCGAGCGCAACTATTGGGGGACGAATGACAATTCCGAACATTTTGGATGAGGACCATATCGATGCCGCAGCCAAACTGCTGCGTGCCTACTACAATGATCTTTTCGCTTCAGAGATGCCGAGGACCGGCAGCCGCTTCGACAGCTGGGCCGGTGGTGGTGATGCGGCGGGCGTGGCCAACCGCGTGGTCTCAGATGATCCGGTCGCAGTCTCATTGCTGTCGGTCAAGATTCCAGCCCGGGCCGCTGTCGGCATACTTGAAACGCATGGTCCGGAGATTACTGATCATCTCAAGCAACT
This sequence comes from Pseudarthrobacter raffinosi, assembly GCF_023913835.1. Classification (NCBI taxonomy): domain Bacteria; kingdom Bacillati; phylum Actinomycetota; class Actinomycetes; order Micrococcales; family Micrococcaceae; genus Pseudarthrobacter; species Pseudarthrobacter raffinosi. Next base: position 213,493 of record NZ_JAMXBG010000001.1, read on the forward strand.
GCCATTAAACGTCGACCTGGCGGATCTGACCCCTGACGAGTTCGACAAGTATCTTGGTACAGGGAGCCCCGGAATGTGCCTATGGCACGTGCTCAGGGCGACGACAACCGGACGATGGGGTATCGGCGAAACTAAGGCCAGTAAGATCATGGCCCGAAAGCGCCCCCAGCTAATCCCCATCTACGATTCAATCGTGGGTCCACTAATGGGGCTGCCCAAGAACTCCGTGGGTCAGTGGAAGAAGTGGCACACGGCCTTAATTGACGGCACAGGCCTCACTCACCGGCTTCAAGAAATTCGAAGGCTCTCTGGAATTTCCGATCCGATTTCCGACATTCGTGTCATGGACATCGTGCTCTGGATGTACAGAAAGGAGACCGCAGCCTCGTGAAAAGGACCAGGCAAGGGCCGGAGCTCACGGACAACTATGCACAGTTCGTCGAGCAACTGACGGCCGCTTCGAAAAAGCTACAGGCACGTCATGACTCACTGAACCGGACACTTGAAATAATCACTTTGCTGTTCAAACAGAACGTGCTCGGTCTCAGGCTCTGGGAAGAACGACGCATCAAGCTCAGCAAGTTAGTTGCGAAAGATGCCATTTCGCTGGACACGGCAAACTCGCTGCGCGAGCTCCATGACGTTGCCCTCAGGATGGAATCAATGTTCCTGCTCCGCAGCCAGCGCATCGACGAGAAAAAATCAACTGTTAGCAGCCATGTTGATGAAATCAACAAGTCGCTTCTCGATCTGGACAGAAGCAAGCTCAATCTCCTTTCGTCCCGGATGACAATGCGCGATCGCGAGAAGCTCAACGAGGCCGTCGCAGGTGTTGCCGGGACACCCCAAGGAGCGAACACGGCATCATCCGATCCGGGCCTTCGAGATGACCTCAACGAGGCCCGTAGGGCTATGATCCTGGCCGAAGCACTACTGGAGCTGAAAGGGAAATGACGGTGACACAAACGCAGTCGGAGAAGATCGTCATCAGAAGTTTCACTTCTGCGCAGTGGGATGGCAGTAGCATGCCCAAACCCGTGACCGTCTTTGCCAAATTCCGGGGGAAGCGGCTGTGGGCTGGCATCATAGCCTTCGTCATCCTCTGCAACCTCGGAGTTTTCGGGACGGTGGTGATCGTTCTTGCATTCATCGGCTTTGTCATAGCGATGATCAGGTCAACGGGAAAGCTTTCGCCCCAACAGGCGTTTATGAGCGACCTCATGGCAGAGGTGAATGACACCGTTGTTGTGCTCACCGACAACGCGGATGCAAGGCTGTCCATGAAAGATCTGGTGGCTCTGCGGGGTTCCGACCGGGATATTCCGTTGCCGGTCAACGGCGTATCAGGTCTAAATTTGCGCGTCGTCAGCGACAGACCAGGTGCGGAGCGCATAGCAGCGATAGCCCGAACGGACGACAGGGTACGGACAACAAGAGTTATTGTCACTGCTACTGCACCCGATTATGGCACCGCCAGCTTCGACCGGCTGCTTCAGACCACACTCGACGCAGACTGACAGGACCACCGTAATCGGCATGCCCAAGGTTGGCACCACCCTCAAGCTCCAGGCTTGGGGTCCCTTGTCCCGGCCGAGCCCGTATTGCGTTGCTAGGCAGCCAGCAATGGGAGCGATGACGGAAACAACAGAGGGACAGCAGACTGTCGAAGTTGCCCGTTCCAAGGAGCTGATCCGCGTCCCCGCGTGGGAAGCCAAGTACAGGCTGAGCGACAACCCCGCCTGCGCACCCTCATGGAGGAACGCGGCCTGAAGGCGCCCCTCCATCTCCGGCGCCCGCTGGCAGGCGTCGCAACGGTGATTCCGGGCTACTCGAGGAAGCAGGCGGCCGGAAGCTTAAAGCCGCATTGTCACGGACACAGGCCTGGACGCCGAGCACATCTCACGAGATCTAAACACCCTTCCGCTTCCACGCCACCGCCAACCCCAGCACCACGGCGCCCAGCCCCAGCATCACCAGGACCATCAGCCCCCAGTTCGCCTGGTTCACTCCGGGCCCGTACAGCACACCGATCAGCACCGTCGCCGTGATGGCGCCGAGGTAGCGCGGGCTCATGGGCGAGGCCGATGTGGTCCTCGTGGCCGGCGCGCGCCTCAGCCCCTTCACCCTGCGGTTCGGGCACCTGCTCGGCCCGGACACCACAGTCATACAGATCGACACCGCCCTGCAGCCGACCAACCCCCGCGTGGATACATTCGTCAGCGCAGACGTGAAGTCCGCTGCCGAACACATCCTGCGGATGCTGGATGGCGGAACTTCGAGTGAAGCCTGGCGCGCGGAAGCCCGCAAACGCGTGGCCGAAGGACCGGCCCAGACCGCGGACGGCCGGCTGGACCCGCGCGCCCTGGCCACAGCATTGGACGCCGGGCTGCCGGAGCGCCGCACGGTGGTCCAGGACGGCGGGCACTTCCTCGGCTGGGCACCCATGTACTGGCGGATCCCGCGGCCCCAGGACCTGGTGATGGTGGGGACCGCGTTCCAGTCCATCGGGCTGGGACTCGCGAGCGCCGTCGGGGCTGCCCGCGCCGTGGAGGACGGCCGCACCCTGGTGCTGGCCTCGGGCGACGGCGGTTTCCTGATGGGACTGTCCGACCTCGAATCGCTGATTGGCGCGGCACACAGCGCCGTCGTCGTGATCTACAACGATGCCGCCTACGGAGCCGAAATCCACCAGTACGGCTCCCAGGGCCTGACCCAAAAGCCCATGCTGATCCCCGAGGTGGACTTCAGCGGCATCGCCCGGGCGCTCGGTGCCGAGTCGGTGATCATCCGCTCACTGGCGGACCTTGCCGCACTCACGGATTGGATCGATGCCGGCGCCAAGGGAACCTTCGTGGCCGACTGCCGCATCACGTCGAGCGTCCGGGCCCCGTGGCTGAGCGAGTGGATGGCGGCCAAGCAGGCGGCGAAGGCCGCGGTGGCGGGGTAGCTGCCCGGATGGCACGAAAAAGGAGACCGACGACGACACCCAGTGTCGCCGTCGGCCTCCTTTTATGCCGGCGGTGGTGCTATCCCCCGCAGGCTCTGGACCCTAGGCCGCCGTTGGAAGCGTTACGTAGCTGCCCTCGATGACGCTGGCGGCAACAACGGGAGTGCCGTCTACTGTGACATAGCTGCCACGGGTGACGGGGGGCAGGTTTCGGGCGCCAGCGACGGTGACATAGCTTCCCTCGACGCCGGCGGGGACGCTGCCGGCGGGGAGAGTCACGTAGCTGCCGCCGCGCACTGCGGTGTCAGGGACAGCGCTAGCGGTAGCGGCCTGAAGGGTGGTTTCGGTGGTGGATGAGGAGGTTTCGGGGCGTTCGGTCAGCAAAGTCATGGGTTCTCCGTGGGGTTTCGGGATGAGTGCCATACAGGTTCTTGTGCCGCTCAAGCAGGAGGGCGGTTGCGCGTTATGTCGCTTGCCCCGCTGGCCCGGGTATGTTCACCGGTGCGGTACTCAAGGGCTACGGTGGCCTGTACCTAACTTTACGGCTTATTCTGAGCTACTCAAAATAAGGTGGGAAGGCTCACGTTTACGCAAGGCACCTGTTCGCCATCCGATGCGGGGACTAGTCTGATCCGCATCAACGTCCACCGCCGTCAAGGAGCCGTCATGGCCGGGTTTGTGCAGATCATCGAATTCAAGACCTCCCGTATCAAAGAGATTGAAGAACTGGGCCGTCCCTCAAGAACCGAGGGGAGCGCTCCGGCCACGTTCCGCCGGATTGTTGCCACGGCGGACAGGGACCACCCGGGCACCTACTTCACCATCGTCGACTTCGAATCCTTTGAGTCGGCGATGGAGAACTCCGGCCGGCCGGAAACGTCAGAGTTCGCTGTCAAAATGGCGGAACTGTGCGACGGACCCGTGATCTTCCACAATCTGGATGTCATGTGGGAGGACACCGGAGACGGCGCGGGCAACGGCTAGCCAGCTTCAGCAGGCCGCCTGACGGGGCACCGGCGCAACCTTCCCGGAACCGTGGCGGCGAAACCCCTAGCCTTGGAACATCGGATACTTCCGGTTAATCCTTGAAAACCACCCCGGAAAGGCATGCACCCATGCGGATACTCGTCGTCGGAGCCGGAGCCACAGGCGGGGCGTTCGGTACGCTCCTGCAGGAAGCCGGACGAGATGTCACCTATTTGGTGCGTCCGCGCAAGCAGGAGGTCCTTCGCCGCGACGGGTTACGCTTCATTTCCCCCACCGCTGACCGGACGCACCCGGTAAAAACCATCACCGCTCCGGACGGGTCAGAGGCCTTCGATCTGATCCTCGTCACGGTCAAAGCCACCGCGTTCGAGGGCGTAGTCGGCGAGATTGGCGCCTTCGTCGGGCCCGGAACGAGCATCATTCCCATCCTCAACGGCATGGCCCATGTGGACCGGCTTGAGCAGTTGTACCCGGGCAAGGTGCTCGGCGGCCTGGCCCGGATCGTCGCCACTCTCGACGGCGATGTGGTCCGCCAGCAGATGCCCCTCACGTCCCTCACGGTGGGCGGGCTGAGCGGAAACCCTGTCCCTACGGATGTTTCCGAAGCTCTGGACGTGCCCGGCGTCGACTTCTCGGTAGTGGACAACATAGCCGGCGCCCTGTGGGAGAAATGGGTATTCATCGCGGCCGCAGGAATCGTCAACTGCCTGTTCCGGGCGCCGGTTGGACGGATCATCGAGGCCGGCGGGCGGTCCAGGATCCTGGAGGCCATTAGTGAAACCGAAGCGGTGGCGGCGGCGGCAGGACATCCCGTTTCCGACGCCGGTCATGCACAGGCGGTCGGCATCCTGACTGAACCGGCGTTCACTTCCTCCCTGTACCGGGACCTCAGCGCGGGGCTCCCGTCGGAGGCCGAGCACATCCTCGGCGACCTTGCCGGCAGAGCCCGCAGCTTCAATGTCCCTACGCCTCTGTTGGAGCTCACCCTCATCCAGATCAGGGCCGGCCTCCCGGCCTGAACCGTTCCGGCGCGGCCAGCACGCGGCGGAGCCAGCGACCGGAGCGGGCGAGGTGATCAACCGGCGACGCCGTGCTCTTCCCGCTGCACCGAAAGACCGGACAAGACTGCCGCATCACATCGAGCGTCCAGGCCCCGTGGCTGAGCGAGTGGATGGAGGCCTCGCAGGCGGCGAAGGCGGCGGTGGCGGGCTAGCAGCAATTCACAGGTCCACCGCCTAACATGTCCACATGAAGGCTGCCCGGGACGCACGCTCTGCCGCCGTTGTTATCAACGCCGGATCACGCCGAGGGGCGGCACCCGAACTTGCCGTGGACACAATGCGCCAGGCAGGCGTGCCCATTTCCTCGGTGCACCGCGTGCTGTCCGGGGCAGACCTGGCCGGAACGTTTGACCGGGTGCTTGCGGACGGGCACGACCTGGTCGTAGTTGGTGGCGGCGACGGGACTGTGTCCTACGCCGCCGGCCGGGTTGCCGGCACCAACGTTGTGCTCGGCGTTCTTCCGCTGGGCACCGCCAACGACTTCGCCCGTACGCTGGAGATACCCAACAACCTTGCCGAGGCCTGCGCCGCCATCGCCGACGGGAAAGTAGTGGACATCGACCTCGGCCGGGCCAACGGTGAGCCCTTCCTCAACGTCGCGTCCGTGGGCCTGTCGGTGGCTGTCACCGAAGCTCTCAGCCCCCGCCTGAAGCGGTACATCGGGCCATTGGCCTACAGCATCGCCACGCTAACGGCTTATGCCCGGCACAAGGCGTTCCGGGCCCGTCTCGAGTTCCCCGACGGGGACCACGAGCCGATGGAACTCGACAGCCTGCTTCAGGTGGCCGTCGGCAACGGCCGGCATTACGGCGGCGGCAACACGGTCTCGCCGACGGCAGGGATCGACGATCACACCCTCGACATCTACGCGATCCTGGCGGGGCCACTCCGGGAGCATGTGAGTATCGCGCGGTTGCTCAAGGACGGAAGCTTCATCAAACACGACCGTGTGTACCACCTGACCAGCCGACGTGTCCGGCTGGTCACCGAGCGGCCGCTGCCGGTGAACCTCGACGGCGAGATCGCGACAACCACGCCCACCGACTTCACCGTCCAGCGCAACGCCGTCCACGTGGTGGTACCCCAGAGCAGCACCAGCGCGTTGTTCGACGGACCGGGCGCCGCGAACTGGCCGTCCATTTGAGAGCCCCCTTGGGTGCGAGCTAAGGTGCGGGGTCGGCGTTGCGTTTGGCCGCGTGGTGGCCGCCTATTGCGGCGCGGATGTCGCCCTCCTCGTGCTTGCCCTTCTCCTTGCCGAACGGCAGAGCCTTGAGCAGCGGATGCACGATGGCCATCACCACGAGGCCCCAGGCGAGTCCGATGACGGCCGAGCACAAGGTGTTCACGAGCCAGGCCAGGAAGCCGCCCACCACCGCGATCCCGGCGAAGGGGTGCTCGAGGACGTGGACTATGTCGTAGGGCGCGTGCCAGCCGAGGTCGTGTGCACCCTGCAGCATGATGTGGCCACCCACCCAGAGCATGGCGATTGTCCCGATAAAGGTTATCCCGGCCAGCACGGCGGGCATCCCCTTGACGAGCAGCTCACCGGTGCGCTGGGAGCCGGCGGAATCTTTAGCGGCCAGGTGCATCCCAATGTCGTCCATCTTGACAATGAGTGCGACGGCACCATAGACGGCCACCGTGATCACCAGGGCCACGACCACCAGGATAATCGCCCGGGACAACAAGGAATCCTGGGCCACCTCATTCATCGAGATAACCATGATCTCGCAGGAGAGGATGAAGTCGGTGGTGATGGCGCCCTTGATGACCTTGTCCTCGGCCTCCGGGCCGCGTTCAACCGCCGGCGCATCTTCCTCTGCGGCGTGGTGGCCGCGGAGCTTGTGCCAGACCTTCTCGGCGCCTTCGTAGCAAAGGTAGGTCCCGCCCAGCATGAGGATGAACGGGATGGCCCATGGGACGAAGGCGCTGACGAGCAGCAGTGCCGGCAGGATGATCAACAGCTTGTTGCGGAGCGAGCCCCAGAAGATCTTCTTGATCATCGGCAGTTCGCGGGACGGGTCCGCCCCGGACACGTACTGCGGGGTGACGGCGGCGTCGTCGATGACGACGCCGGCGGCCTTGACCCCCGCCTTGGCGGCTCCGGCCGCGACGTCGTCCACCGAGGCGGCGGCTATGCGGGCCAGGGCTGCGACGTCGTCGAGCAGGGCGACGAGACCGCCGCTCACAGATCGGCCCCGAGCTGCTCGAGGGCGGACGGCTGAGTGTAAATACCTAGATCAAGGCGCGAGATTGGCATGCTCCGAGTCTATTGCGGCGGACAGCCGGCCGAACAACCCCGTGTAACCTCCGCTCCGCGTTAACCTCCCCTCCAACTCAAGGCCCCAAGCGCGCAACCTCCCCTTCCTAGGGTGGACGGGTCACCGGCCATCAGCCGGTCCCCGTCACCCCAGGAGGAAACCACCCATGCGCCCAGTCCTGACCGCAGCGGCAGCCGCCGCCCTGATCGCCGCCCTGGCGAGCCCCGCCGTCGCCGCCCCGGAAAACGAAGCCGGCACGCCGTCGTCGAACGCTGCCGGAACCGCCACGTCCGCGATCAAGGTGAACGAGCGCAACGGCTCCTTCGACCTGCAGAGCCACCGCGGCGGCCGCGGCGAGTGGACCGAGGAGTCCCTGGCCGCGTTCGCGAACTCCCTGGCGCTGGGCGTGACCACCCTGGAGTTGGACACCCACCTGACCGAGGACGGCAAGGTCATCGTGTGGCACGACGACACCATCCAGGCCAACAAGTGCGCGGACACCGCCCCCGCCACCGCCGGCGACCCCGAGTTCCCGTACGTCGGCGACCGGGTGGCCGAGCTGTCACTGCCGCAGGTCAAGACGCTCAACTGCGGCTTCGTGCAGCTGCCTGGCTACCCGGAGCAGGACATCATCGAGGACAACCGGATCGCCGAGCTCAAGGACGTCTACCAGCTGGTCCGCGACACCAACGCCGCCAAGGTCCGCTTCAACGTGGAGACCAAGGTGGAGGATATCCAGATCGGCGGTGCGGGCATGGAGTCCCTCACCCGGGCCGTGGTGGCCGAGATCCAGGCTTCAGGCATGGCGGACCGGACCACCCTGCAGTCCTTCGACTGGTCATCGCTGAACCTCACCAAGGAGATCGCGCCCGAACTCCCGCTGGTGGCGCTCTCCAGCGGCGACGCCTGGATGGGCGTGGGCCAGCCCGGCGCCAGCCCCAACCTGGGCGGCATCGACATCGACGACTACAACGGTTCCCTCCCCAAGGCGGCAGCCGCGCAGGGGTACGACGTCGTCTCCCCCACGTTCCGCTCCGTCACCTCTGCGATGATCGCCGAAGCCCACGAACTGGGCCTGCCCGTCATCCCGTGGACCGTGAACACCACCGCGGACATGGAACGCCTGATGGACCTGGGCGTGGACGGCATCATCACCGATTACCCCACGCGCATGCGCACCCTCATGGAGGAACGCGGCCTGAAGCTGCCCAAGTCTTACGCGACGAAGGGCTAGACTCCCTGCCTTTGAGTGCGCGCCGGGCGGCAGCTTTTCGAAGCTGCCGCTAGGCGCCCTTCCGCTTCCACGCCACCGCCAACCCCAGCACCACGGCGCCCAGCCCCAGCATCACCAGGACCATCAGCCCCCAGTTCGCCTGGTTCACGCCCGGCCCGTACAGCACACCGATCAGCACCGTCGCCGTGATGGCGCCGAGGTAGCGGCAGGTCTGGAAAATACCGGCCGCCACTCCCCTCTCCTCCGGCCGGGCAGACACGTACAGGCCCTGGTTCGACGCCGTGCTCACCACGCCGTACGGCACACCCATTAACGCGGTCAGCATAAACACCAAAGGCGGCCACAGGGACAACGTCAACGCCCCCAGCCCGCCCGAGGCCACCAGCAGGATCAGCGCACCGGCGATCATCACCGAACGCACGCCGAACCGCTCAATCAGCCGTACCGTCACCGGCGTGACCAGCACGGACATTGCCGCCAGGGGGAACATCAGCAGGCCCACCAGCCCGGCGTCGTAATGTCCTGCCTCCTGCAGCAGCTGCGGCAGGCCGAAGAACGCAAAGTAGTAGACACTGCTGAAGACGACGAACACCAGATACACCAGCAGCAGCGGCCGGTTCCGGCCCAGCAGCCGCAGGTCCAGGAACGGCGGACGGAAGCGCAGCTCCCGCCACGCGAACAGGGCGGCAATGACGGTCGCGGCGCCCAGGAGCCACCAGCGGTATCCCGGCATCACGTTCAGCAGCGCCATCATCGCGAGCATCAGCGAGGCGACGAAGGCCAGGATGCCGGGGATGTCGGAGTCACGGATCAAGGTTGAGAGCTTCCCGGTTTCGCGCCCGGAATCGGCCGGCGCCACCCGGTGCACCACAATCAGCGCCAGCAGCGCGAGCGGCACGTTGACGGCGAACAGCGCCTGCCAGCCCAGCAGGCTCACCAACAGACCGCCGACGACGGGTCCCACCGCGGCCGCCGATGTGTTCGCCATCTGGATCCGGCCCAGCGGGCGGGTGGACGGCAGCTTCGCCAGCCGGCTCAGTTCGGTGACCATCACGACGGCGGACGGGTACGCCGTCGCGGTCCCCACGGCCATGAGCGCGCGGGCCACGCAAACCAGCGCGAAGTTGGGCGCAAACGGAGCCAGCGCACACGTCACCGCCACCAGGGCCATTCCGAACGTGAACAGGCGGCGCGGCCCGAAGCGGTCCGCGAGCCTGCCCATGAGCGGCTGCCCGGCTGCGGACGCGAGGTAGAACGAGGTGATCACCCAAGTGACGGTGGCGACGTCGAGCGCGAAATCCTCCCGCAGGACCACCAGCGCGACGGCGATCATGGACGAGTTCAGCGGGTTCAGGGAGGTGCCGAGGCTGAGCGCAGCGATCGCGAGGCCGGGACGGGGTTTGTTCGTCACGCCCCTAAGTCTGGTGCATCGTTGCCTTGGGTCACGGACCTACTCCGGGGCGTGCGGCGAGTCGAGCTCGCCCCAAACCGGCGAAAGGCTCACCACCCCCTGGGCGCCGGCGCTGGCCAGCCTCGTGCCCCGGTCACATCCCGGGCATCAGCCCAAGCTGCCCCATCAGTGCGGCAACATCCGGGTGGGCGCGGAACGAGGTGATCTTTCCGTCGGTGACGGAGGCGAAATAGGTTCCTGTTCCCACTACGGATTTGCCAGTGGCCGGAATTTCCTGGTCCCCCATCCGCACCGGCCCGGTGTTCGTGCCGGTGAACTCCACTTCCGCCGCCACCTCGTCATCACTGATCACCCGCCGGGTGGCCCGGATGCGCATATCCGGAAACGCCATGAACCAGGTGTCCATGTAGGCCCGGACCTGCTCCCGCGTGCGGAACGGCTCGGGGGCCATCACGTCCGTAAAAGTGAAATCATCGGCCAGCAGGTCGGCGAACGCCGCCGTATCGTGCTGGTCCCAGGCCGCCATTCCGCGGTCGTCAAGCTGCTCTACTTCGGCGCGTGACATCACACATCTCCTCCTTGAAATGTCCTGATGCGCCTCATGTTAGACCGCTGGAACCCGTAGTCAATGGTTAGTTACTACCTGGGCGCAGGTCAGTCGGATGGCGCCCGCACCCAACCCTGGTACCGCCGTCGTACTCTCCCTTATTCCGGGGCGTGTGGTGCGTTCAGTTCGCCGGCAATCTTTACTTCCACCGCCGCTACCGTGGCCTCGGGCAGGACGATGAGACCGTCCAGTTCCCGCCGGGCGCGCTTGTATGCGGTCTGCCGTTCGGCAGGTGTCGCCGCGTTGTCGGAGGCGATGTTGAGCAGCTTCCTGGCCGTTGCCAGCCGCTGGCGTTCGGGCCCCGTGAAGTTGCTGTCCTTGGTCCGCTTGGCTTCCCGCTCGGCGACGTCGAACGCCAGCTCGGAAGCTGTGCACGGCCGCCCGGTATTCCGTCAGCCGGGCGGCCGTCGTAATCTCCTCCGGCTTGGCCGGCCGCAAACCGTCGGCCTCCCGCTTGGCCCGGAGGAAGGCGACCGTCAGGGGTTCGCGCACATCCGTCATGACCGGGAAATCGATAAGTTTCCCCACGTCGAGCTCGTAGTCCAGCCACCGCCGGTTCACGGCATCATGCGCTGCCACCAGGGCGGCGACCTGGGCCTGGCTGGCTTGTTCCGCCTGGACCGCCTGGTTCTTGAGCTTGTACAGCTCCAGACGGCGACGGTGCCGGCGTTCGCTGGCCTTGGAGCACTGCCTTGCCCACCCTCCGGCCATTCCGCCGAGAGGGAAGACGAGCCACCAGTAGTGGCGAAGGAAGTCAAAGAATTGGTCCACGGATTCATCGTCCCACCTGCGCCCGCCCACTGACACGCATTTCCCGAGTCATGTGCTTATGGGAAACGACTTCTAAAACCCGTTGACATGTGACTAAATGGTCACCTATTCTTGAGCCGTGGACGCCGTATTCAAGGCCCTCGCCGACCCCACCCGCCGGGACCTGCTCGATGAGCTCTTCCGGGAAGACGGGCAGACCCTTCACGCGCTCGAGGCGCACTTCGAGATGACCCGCTATGGGGTCATGAAGCACCTCAAGCTGCTGGAGGAAGCCGGCCTGGTGGTCACCCGCCGTCGGGGCCGCGAGAAACTCCATTTCCTCAATCCGGTGCCCATCCGCCTGGTCCACGACCGCTGGGTCAGCAAATATGCACAACCATGGGCCGCTGCCCTCAGCGACCTCAAAACCAGATTGGAAAGTCCCATGGAAAAGATCTTCGAAATCTATATCAAGACCACTCCGGAGCGGCTCTGGGAAGCCATTACGGACAGCGAGATCCGCAGCAAGTACCAGTTCGGCAACAGCATCAAATCGGACTGGACCACGGGCAGCCGCTTCGAAATGGGCAACCCGAAGGCGGACGGAGCGCTCCTGGGCGAGGGCGAAAACATTGAAGTTGTTCCCCCGCGCCGCCTGGTCCAGACCATGCGCGCCCTGTGGGGCGAGGACGTGAAGGCCGAAGGCACCTCACGCATCACCTGGGAAATCGAACCGGTGGGCGATTCCTGCCACCTCACCGTCACCCACGACCAGCTCCGCGAAGGCGCCAACGAACAGCTCTACGGCGGCTGGCCGATGATCCTCTCCGGCCTCAAAACCTGGCTGGAAACCGGCGAAAAGCTCACCACGCCCGGCTCCCTCATGTACACCTGAGGCGACCGACGGCGGCACCTGGACCGGTTACAGCTGCCTGCGCGCCGTGCTTCCGGCAATGAGATCTTCTGCACGAGCAGCCACGAGGGCGGGCAGGTGCGCGAGGCGCTGGGGAACGGACGCATGAGCCTCCGCCGCCGCAACGAGGATGCCCGTCACGCCGGAGCGGGCTTCCTCGACGTCCATCCCCCAACTGCCAGCCTCCCTCACAAGATGGTCCAGGGTGATGTAGTTCAGCCGGGCCTGACCGGCCACTGAATGCCCTGCATTGGAGCTGCGCGCATAGAGCAGCAGCGTTGGCGCGACGTCATACAGGGGCGCTAACTGCACCTCGCCCGTTTCCCGGATAAGCACCGAGTAGTTCTTGGAATGGGCGTCGCCGTTGCCGATAAGGACATTGAAAGCCACAGCCTTCAACAACTCACTCTTGAAAGCCGCAGCATTTCGGCTGTGCGGCGACGCGACCGCAGCCACTTGCGCGAGGCGTGACGGTGCCGCGGTCGACTGATCGTACTTTGCCGCAGACGCAATCCCCAGAACCTGCGTGAAGTCTTCCTGATGAATCCGCTTGTGGTCCTCGGTTCGGTCATAGCGTTCCACTACCAGGGCATCCCGGGTGCCGAACGTCTCCATCCGTGTCCGTGCCGCACGAAGGCCTGCCGCCCTGGCCAGCTCAAGCGCCCAATGTTCGGCCGCCAGCAAGTCCGGAATCGGTGAATCAAGCGGGTCGGGTTTGATGATGTGCGTGGAGGCGGCGCCCCGGGCCGGCCAATACCAGCCACTGTCGCCTGACGACAAGCTGCTGGACAACAGGACCTTGGACTGGACACCGCCAAGGGACGTGGTGATGGCGAAGTCCTCAGGGAGGTCCCAAGTGGGGAGGGACTCGACGGCGGCCACGACTTCCTGCTCGGTCATCGGCAGCAGTTCTCCCCCCTCCTCGGGATCCACGCCGTCGGGAAGGACCTGCACGGCGCCGGCACAGTCAGCGCCCACCGCCGCGAGCAACGCTTTGATGTCCGTGGAAGCAACGCCGTGCAGGTCGGCCAGGTGCGCACGAACCTGACCTTCCGGGAGGAGTCCATCGAAGAAGTTCAGCACTGCCGGACCGCTGATGGCTTTGGACTGCAACGGCAAGGACAACGAGAGCAGGGCAGCGCCGGCACCGTACTCAGCTACAAGGTCCGGGAGGTATCCAAGCCGCGGACGCAACGACGTTCCCGTGAGCCAGGCAATCCGCCGGCCATGCAGCCAGACGGCCAGCCGCTCATTCCGCCTCACTGCTTGACGTCCAAACGTGAAAACCGCGGAATAAGGGCAATGTCCCGCTCAAGGGCCCGCACCGCCGCGATGGCCGTCTCCAAAGAAACATTCTCGCCCTGTTCCAGGCGGACGATGGTGTGACGGCTCGCGTTGATGAGCTCGGCCAAGCCGCTCTGCGTCAGCTTCCGCTCCTGACGGGCGCTACGGACCGAAGCGCCAAAGGATTTCGAATCCATGGCACGGAAGAACGGAGTTTCAGCCGGATGTTCCATATATTCACCATAACAGGCATGAGAACAAATGGTGAAGATAGTGAACATTCGTAGCTATTTCTGATATGTTCACGATCTTCACCGGCGGGGCACCCAAACCGGGAGAAGAAGAGATTGCGCGACCGCCAACTGATCGCCGGGCGCCGCGATCGCCGTCGTCCGGGACGGTGTCCAGGTGCACTCCGCCGCATTTGGACGCGCCGACGACTCCGGGCGCCCGATGACCGCCCAGACGCCAATGCTGCTAGCCTCCACCAGCAAGTCTCGAATCACTGGCCCAAAACGTGGCTTCCGTCAGCATAGATTTGCTGTCGTTCCATGAAACTTACTACTTCCGCGAAGTCGAGAAGAGGGTTCCCTGCCGGCTACCGTTGCCTACGCCTACCAGTTGGCGTCTGAGGCCAAGCTCAGTGAAAACCCGGAACTACGGTTTGCCGGACGGATACTTCATGCAGCGCTGGACGATCTCGCAGAGGTACTCCGCGGCAAGTTCGGCCATCCAGAAACGACGTCGTCGGAGGTGTTTGACAGCTACGCCCTGCACCACAGACACCGACAGCCACGGGAACTTGACACCAAATAGTCTCCCAGCCTTTGAGAGGGGGACTACGATTTCCCATTCCGGCGTCTCAACCTGCGTAACTTCGGTCTAGTTGTTCCGCTAACGTACGCGGAAGCTACTCAGCAGTTGAGACGGGAGGTCTGTGGCTACAAAGGCATCCCATCAAGCACCTCAGCAGTCGGAAGGTCGCGAGTTCATCAAGTCACCAGTTGATGCGCCAGGACAACTAATGCTACGAAAAACAGGACACGTACCGCTGAAGTCACAAATACCTTGCCTCTCGGCGAAGTCCCCCCCCATGAGGGCCCGCGGCGACGTAGGATCAAGATAGGCGGCAGCCAGGAGTGTGGCGAAAATGTTTGAGCGATTTACGGACCGTGCCCGTCGCGTAGTTGTGCTTGCCCAAGAAGAGGCACGCATGCTGAACCACAATTACATTGGTACCGAACACATCCTCTTGGGTCTGATCCATGAAGGTGAAGGCGTTGCCGCCAAAGCTCTTGAGTCCTTGGGCATTTCGCTCGACGGCGTGCGCGAACAGGTGCAGGAGATCATCGGCCAGGGCCAGCAGGCCCCATCCGGCCACATCCCCTTTACCCCGCGGGCCAAGAAGGTGCTGGAGCTGGCTCTGCGCGAGGCCCTGCAGCTGGGGCACAACTACATCGGCACGGAGCATATCCTGCTGGGCCTCGTCCGTGAGGGTGAGGGTGTGGCCGCCCAGGTGCTGGTCAAGCTGGGCGCAGACCTCAACCGCGTCCGCCAGCAGGTTATCCAGCTGCTCTCGGGCTACCAGGGCAAGGAGACCATGGGCGCAGGCGCAGGCGAGGGCCAGGGCCCGGGCCCGGGCCCCGGCCAGCCCGAGGGCACTCCCGCCGGTTCCGTGGTCCTGGACCAGTTCGGCCGCAACCTCACCCAGGCTGCGCGCGAGAACAAGCTGGACCCGGTGATCGGTCGCGAGTCCGAGATGGAACGCGTTATGCAGGTCCTGTCGCGCCGCACCAAGAACAACCCTGTCCTGATCGGTGAGCCCGGCGTCGGCAAGACCGCCGTCGTCGAGGGCCTGGCCCAGGCGATTGTCCGCGGCGACGTCCCGGAAACCATCAAGGACAAGCAGCTGTACACCCTGGACCTCGGTTCACTCGTGGCCGGCTCCCGGTACCGCGGTGACTTCGAAGAGCGCCTGAAGAAGGTCCTGAAGGAAATCCGCACCCGCGGCGACATCATCCTCTTCATCGACGAAATCCACACGCTTGTGGGTGCCGGTGCGGCCGAGGGTGCGATCGATGCGGCTTCGATCCTGAAGCCGTTGCTGGCCCGCGGCGAGCTGCAGACCATCGGTGCCACCACCTTGGATGAGTACCGCAAGCACATCGAGAAGGATGCCGCGCTTGAGCGCCGCTTCCAGCCGATCCAGATCAAGGAACCCTCCGTGGCCGACGCGATCGAGATCCTCAAGGGCCTCCGCGACCGCTACGAGGCGCACCACCGGGTCACCATCACCGACGGCGCGCTGGTCGCAGCGGCGAATCTCTCGGAGCGTTACATCTCGGACCGCTTCCTGCCGGACAAGGCGATCGACCTGATCGATGAGGCCGGTGCCCGGTTGCGCATCCGCCGGATGACCGCCCCGCCGGAGCTCAAGGCGATGGATGAGCGGATCGCCGCCGTGAAGCTGGAGAAGGAGTCCGCGTTGGATGCGGAGGACTACGAGGGTGCCGCTTCGCTCCGCGACCAGGAGCAGAAGCTCGTCGAGGTGCGCAGAGAGAAGGAGCGCCACTGGAAGACCGGCGGCATGGACGACATCTCCGAAGTTGATGAGGAACTCATCGCCGAGGTGCTGGCGAACTCCACCGGCATCCCGGTCTTCAAGCTGACCGAGGAGGAATCCAGCCGTCTGCTGAGGATGGAAGACGAGCTGCACCAGCGCGTGGTGGGCCAGGAGGAGGCGGTTAGGTCGATTTCGCGGGCTATCCGCCGTACCCGTGCAGGCCTGAAGGACCCGAAGCGTCCGGGCG
This sequence comes from Pseudarthrobacter raffinosi, assembly GCF_023913835.1. Classification (NCBI taxonomy): domain Bacteria; kingdom Bacillati; phylum Actinomycetota; class Actinomycetes; order Micrococcales; family Micrococcaceae; genus Pseudarthrobacter; species Pseudarthrobacter raffinosi. Next base: position 229,758 of record NZ_JAMXBG010000001.1, read on the forward strand.
GCTCGTTCATCTTCGCCGGCCCCACGGGCGTCGGCAAGACCGAGCTCGCCAAGGCCCTGGCTGAGTTCCTGTTCGGCGAGGAAGACGCCCTCATCACGCTGGACATGTCCGAGTACTCCGAGAAGCACGCGGTTTCGCGGCTCTTCGGTGCCCCTCCTGGCTACGTCGGCTACGACGAGGGCGGCCAGCTGACCGAAAAGGTCCGGCGCCGTCCGTTCTCCGTGGTCCTGTTCGACGAGGTGGAGAAGGCACACGCTGACCTGTTCAACTCACTCCTGCAGATCCTGGAAGACGGCCGCCTGACCGATAGCCATGGCCGGGTGGTGGACTTCAAGAACACCGTGATCATCATGACCACAAACCTGGGCACCCGGGACATCTCCAAGAGCGTGGCCACCGGCTTCCAGTCCGGCACAGACACGCAGACCGGCTACAACCGGATGCGCGCCCGTGTGACGGAAGAGCTCAAGCAGCACTTCCGTCCGGAGTTCCTGAACCGTGTGGATGACGTTGTGGTGTTCCCGCAGCTCACCCAGGACGAGATCATCGAGATCGTGGACATGTTCGTTGGCCGCCTGGAGAAGCGCCTCAAGGACAAGGACATGGGCATCGAGCTCACCACCGCGGCCAAGGTGCTCCTGGCGACCCGCGGGTACGACCCGGCCATGGGTGCCCGGCCGCTGCGCCGCACCATCCAGCGCGAGATCGAGGACCAGCTCTCCGAGAAGATCCTGTTCGGCGAGCTCCACGCCGGCGACATCGTTGTAGTGGACGTGGACGGCGAAGGCGACGACGCCAAGTTCACGTTCGCAGGAAACACGAAACCCCGGATCCCTGACGCACTGCCAGCCGCGAGCTAACCACGAAAACGACGTCTGACCACCGTCGAGGCGGGCTGAAGTCCGGTGTGTCTCACTCGCTGCCCTGCAGGCGAAGGATTCCATGACGCCCTGAGGATCCAGCCGGGGTGCTTCAGCCGGTCGTTGCCGGTGGCATCGCCTGCTGCTTCTTTGCCTTGCCGTGAAGTTTCCCGGCAGCGTTATGGATCTTCTCACCCAAACCCATGGTGGGTCTCCTTAGTTTGCCGCCCCGTCGACGTGAATGCCGCAAGAGGCCGACAAATAATTGTTGGTACAGACCCGCCATAAGAGGCAGAACTGGACCCATCCGGCACTTGAGGTGCCGCTGTGCCTCCGGCAATGGTGGGTTTTGATTCAGGTCGGGGTGCCGTGTGCGGGCAGGTGGTAACCCGGGAGATCAGCGGTCTTCGCCGCCTTTGTGGGTAACTTCTAGGGCGCCAGCCGGTGGTAGGCAGAAGCAAAATGTATGAGGGGGTCCGGTACTTCCGCCGCTGGAGCGTCACTACCCATCGCAAGTACCTCTCCGACGATGAGCAGATGCGTTGCCGCAGGATGGATTGCAACCGTTCGCAGCTCGAAGTACGCGATCGATCCATCGAGGATCACCGATCCGGTGGCCGGGCCGCGGCGGTAGGGAACCTGGGCCAGCAGGCCCTCAACGGGGGTCCCTTGACTGGCCAGCCAATCCGCCGCGCCTTGATGCTTGCTGCGCAACAGACTCAACGCCCACGTACCCCTCGTGGCAATTGCTTCGCCAATGCGTGAGCCCGCGTAGAGGCTGACAAGCATCGTAGGCGGATCATAGGAGACGGAGAGAAAAGCAGTCACTGTTGCTGCGTAGTCGCGCTTGTGCAGCAATGTAGAAACCACGGCGACGCCGGCTGAGATGTCAGCGCTGAGCACGCGGTACAGATCGATGTCCGCTTCGGAAGGATGTTCGTCGCCAAGGCGATGCGCGTCCAACGTCCCTGGAATCTCCATAAGCACATCGTTTCACGCAGTGAACACATCAGGGCCGATCGTGACGAAGCCTTAGTGGTCGTTGTGGCTGTAAAGGACGGCCGACACCTGATGCTGACGCGTAGCTTCGGCCGGGACGAAACCGGATGGCCCGTTCTCGGGCCCATGTTTGGTAGGCCTTTCGTGGCGGCTGAGTGACTGTTGGTAGGTGACGCGCTGCAACTACGCGGACCTGCAGTTATTGGGGAATGTTCAACATCTTCACCATGACTTCATCTCCCCGGTGCGCCGTCCGTCTGGCCCACGACGGCGGATCTCACACCAGCAGCTCGGCAGTATCAGTCAGGGGTTCAGGCCCTTGGCGTACGCGGCCTGCCCCACGTGCTGGAGGCAATCGGCAATAGTGCTGACCAGCCGCACCCCGAGAGTGACCGGCGGGTCCCAGCGGGTGTCGACGATGCGGACACTGCCGCACAAAGGGGCCTCCCGCCGTCGGCTAGGACGACGGCGGAAGGCCCTTCTAGGGTTGGCCCGATTGCGGACGCCCGTCAGATGAGACCTAGGTAGGGATGGCACCGAGCTGCTGCATGAGGCTCAGGTTGTCCGTGGTTCCCCAATGCTCAGCCACCTTGCCGTCCTCGACGCGAATAATGTCGGTGGTGCCGAATTCGACGCTTTTGCCGGTTGCTGCCATGCCGGCCATCTCGCCACGATGAGTGCCCGTGAGAATTACGTGGCACGCCTCCATGTTTCCGTCAGCCAATGACGCTTCCATTGTCTTGACTTTAATATCGGGGAACGCCGTCCGGATCGCGTTCACGAAGTACCGGACGCCATCCTTGCCGGGAGGTTGCCCTGGAAGAGCCTCTTCGTGATCGATGTAGTCATCCGTCGCCAACTCGTCAATGAGGGACAGATTTCCGCCCTCGATTATCTCCTTGTAAAACCGCTGGATCAGTCCAGTCCCGTCAGACATTTCCGACTCCTCTAGTACATAAGACCATTCAAGAACCCCCCGTTTTACATCCCCATCCCGACCAACGCCGCTGGCGTGAGGGCAACTCCGAGCGCAATCACGGCCAGTGCCACCGCAACCGAGCGGTTGGCGAGCCGCTTCCACGGGAGCATCTTCTCTCCTGCAATGAAGGCCCCAATCAGCGCCATCCAGCCGATGCTCATCACACCGAGCGCAAACAGCGCCACCATCAGCGCCCAGCAGCATGCGACGCACCACGCCCCGTGCTCAACTCCCATGCGCAGCGCGCCACGGTATCCGGGGCGCATGCGGTGCAGGATGAAGTCCATGGGTGTCCGGCATTTCATCAGGCTGACGTTCTTGGCGGGCGTGAGCTGATAGGCCGCCGCCGCCATAATCACCCCGGCCGCCAGGTACCGGCCGCCTTGATCCGCGGCGAAGAGCCCGGGAGCCAGCGACGCTACTGACATGTAGAGCGAATACGCCACGACGCCGAAGACCGTCCACGTGATCAGGTAACCGGCCACGAAAACGGCGGTGGATCCTGCCGGAGCATACCGCGCCATCTTGCGTCGGTGGCTCTGAATCCGGCCATATGCGACCACCATGGGTGCCACGGACGGGAACATCATGGCCGCCAGCATCACCACCCACGTGGCGACGAAGAATCCCAGCGGCCCCGGCTCAGTCCACCGACCCATGTCCATCACGCTCAGCTGAGTGGACGTGAAGACCCAACTCGCCGCGGCGAGTATCAGCAGGACCGCGATCAGGCCAGCCTCCCGCGGATCGACCCGGGACGCGGCTGCCGTAGAACCGGCCGCTGTGGCAGGCGAAACGGCGGCGCGCGCAGACGGGCGAACGCCGCCTCTTGTGGACTGCTTCCTGCGCAGCATCAGCTGTCGGCGCTCATGCCCGGCCTTTGGGGGCGTTTTCGGCCATCGCGCTGGCGAACGTGAAGTCCGCGGTCTCACCGTAGACGCCGTCGAAGTCAAGGCCAAAGAGGTCCGAGTGTACCTGCGCTTTGCCGATCCGGAATTCCGGGGCGAACCCGAACATCGCGTTCTTGACGGTGGTGACACCACCGTCGGGTCCCGGCAGGGCCTCGAACGTGTAGCTCACCCGCCCGGCAACCGACGCGGACGGGGTGTCGCCGTCCGAGAATGTGACGCTGGCGCGCTCCACTCCCAGCCATTCTCCGTACAACGCCGCAAAATCCGCGAACGGGCCGCCGGCCTCACCATGAAGGATGCTTTCCAAGGCAGTGGCTTGCGCAGCCGATGCGCCGTCGTCAAGGACGACTCCCACCTTCCAGCCGCCGGCCGAGAGGTTCGACGGGAACCAGTTGCAGAAGGCGAAGGCGATGCCCGACAGATCGGTGTCATCGAGTTTTCCACTCGCGATTTGGAACACAGCCACGCCGCGGCACTCGCCATCCGATCCCGTGGGCGTACCATCCACCGGGCACGGACAAATCAGCTGGCAATTGCAGTTGGCGACATACTTTCCGGTCATTTCCCAAGACATTTAGAACTCCTTGCTGGCACCCTCGCCTAGCAGAAGCGGCCCAGACTCCAGCGCCGAATATACCCAGGAACGGGACGGAAAGCCCCGTTAAGGCAGACAGTATTCCGACGAAATCTGTGTGTCAATACGCCGCGTTGACTCATAGAAGATGCGCGCGTAGAGGGTATCGAAGAATCATTTGGTAATGCGCGCGTAGCGGGGTGTCTGCGGCTGCCCGTTCGCTGGCGGGGGTAGGGCTGCTGCTATGGAGCTGACGATGAGCGAACGCAGGGCTGTCACGAAGGTTCTGGCCACGGAATACCGACGTGCTTCCAAAGCCAGGAAGGGCGAGATTCTGGATCAGATCTGCGCGGTCACGGGCTGGCACCGCAATCATGCCCGCAAGGCGCTGGGTCTGGTCCTGACTATCAGGGTCGTCCGGCCCCGCCCGCCGAAGCCACTGGTCTATGACGAGGCCGTCATCGACGCGCTGCGGTTCTGCTGGGCCGTGCAGGGTACGCCGTGCGGGCGGCTGCTGGCCGCTGCCCTGCCTGATCTGGTCCCGCGCCTGCGCCGGTTCGAGGAGCTTCAGATCGACGACGGGACGGCGGGGTTGCTGCTGCGGATAGCGCCGGCGACGATTGACCGCCGGCTCAAGGCGGACCGGGCCAAACTGGATCCGCGAGGCCGGTCCCATACCAAGCCTGGAACGCTGTTGAAGGACTCCATCCCGATGCGGACCTGGGCCGAATGGGATGATGCCAGACCCGGATTCGTGGAGATCGACCTGGTCGGTCATGAGGGAGGCAATTCCCAAGGCGAGTTCTGTTTCACCCTGGATATCACTGACATCGCGACGGGCTGGACGGAGACCGTGTCGGTGCGGAACAAGGCGCAGAAGTGGGTGTTCGCCGCGATCAAGGAAGCCACCGCGGCGTTCCCTTTTCCCGTCCTGGGCATCGACTCGGACAACGGGTCCGAGTTCATCAACTGGGAGCTGTTCCGCTGGTGCGAGCAGGAGAAGCTGACGTTCACCCGGTCCCGGTCAGGGAACAAAAACGACGGCGCCCACGTGGAGCAAAAGAACTGGCACATCGTCCGCCAGACCGTGGGATACCACCGCTACGACACCCCCGGCGAACTGGATCTGTTGAACCGGATCTGGAAGCTGCAGCGGCTGCTGACCAATCACTTCGGCCCCCAGCAGAAACTCGTCTCCAAGGAACGCCAGGGCGCGAAGACCACGAAGAAGTACGACCTTCCTGCCACGCCATACCAGCGGATCCTCGCCGACAAGGGCACGGTCCGCAAAACGGTCAAGACCAGGCTCACCCGGGAAAACCGTCCTTTGAACCCGGCGGCCATCCAGCGACAGATCCAGGCACTCACGGCCGAGCTACTCACGCTCACGACCAGCAAACAATGCGCCAAACCCAAGCCCGCCATGCGCGCACTTCCAAATGATTCCACGAAGAAGACTACGCGCGCCTCTTGACATGATTCCTCGGGTACGCCGAGGAAATAGGGCGCCGAAGGGGTCCCTTGTGGTTGATAAACCAGGGGTGCTGTCGTCGGGTTCAGAAGCACTCACCGCTAATACGGACACAGTCATGCCAGTGGGCCTCTGGTGGCAGTAGGATTCAGAAATCTCCCGGAACTGCAGGCGGCGGAAACAAACGGCTGGACAGATTTGAAAGGAAGCACGAATGGGTAACGCGATGCCGCTCCTTTCGCTCGATAACTACTTCCGGAGCCTGGACCTTAGGGGTCGGATGGTGATATTCCAGTTGCCGCTGTCGGTGACGATGCTGCTGGTCACCGTCCTTGCGGAGGCATTTCGCCCCGGGCTCCTGCAGCCCGGTCCATTCCTGTACAGTCTGGGCGCCCATCTGGTCCTTCTGGCCGCGTGCGCGCTGGTGCCGTGGGGGCGGCTGCCGACCCGCGCCTGGGTAGTCATTCCGGTCCTGGACTGCCTGGCCATCGGGTTCTCCCGCGAAGCGGCGGATCAATACCTCACTGTGCTGGGTTTCCTGCTGGTTTTCCCGGTCGTCTGGCTATCCCTCGACCGCCACCGTAGCGGGGTTGTGATGGCGGTATCGGCCACGATTCTCAGTGCGGTCCTTCCGCCGCTGATCCTTGGAATGGGCTTCACAGGGCCGTCGTTCATCCGGATCGTACTGCTCCCGGTCATCCTCGGGGTGATCTCCCTCACCGCGCATGTGGTCTCCAATGCTGTCCTGCGTCAGCGGCTGCAGCTGGAAAACCAGGACAAGGAACTGCAGGAACTGCTCGCGGCCAGCGAACAGCGCGAGCGGTTGCTGGGCACCATCATGGATACCGTCAGTGTCGGCGTGTGCGCGGTCGATGAACAGGGCCGGAAAATTCTCATGAACAAGCAGCAAAGCCACTACCTCGCCGGTACCCTCAGCGAAAACCCGCCGGCGCCCGGCAGTGAGGAGGTGCCGGTGTTCGGCGTTGACCGGAGCAGCCCACTGCCGCCGGCCCGGCACCCGCTGCGCCGAGCGGCCAGGGGCGAAGCGTTCACCGACGAATTGATCTGGACCGGCACCGGCACCGGTCAACGCGCCTTCTCCGCAACGTCTCGGCTGATCAAGGACGGCACCGGCCGGAGTTCCGGCGCCGTGCTGGCTTTTACCGACGTGACGGCGCTGGTCACAGCCCTTGCAGCCAAGGACCAGTTCGTCGCCAGTGTCTCGCATGAGCTGAGGACTCCCCTGACCTCGATCCTGGGCTACCTCGGCCTGGCCCAGGACGAACACCCCGACCTTCCCGCCGACCTGGCCCAGTATCTGGTCGTGGCCAAACGCAACGCCGAACGGCTGCTGCATCTAGTGACCGACCTGCTCTCAGTCGCCTCGGATACCCTGGCCATCAACCCCCGGCCAGCAGACCTGACCAAAGTGATCCGCCACAGCATCGAATCCGCCACTCCGCGTGCCAGTGCCGCGGGCATCAGCCTGCACCTTGAACCGTCCGGACCCGTGACCGGCCGGTTCGATCCGGCCCGCATCGGGCAGGTTATCGATAACCTGCTCTCCAACGCGATCAAATACAGCCCCGACGGCGGGGCCGTCACGGTCCGAGCCCGCCGGGACGGGGACAACATCAGATGCGAGGTCGCCGATACCGGCATCGGGATGACCCAGGAAGAACAGGCCCAGGCCTTCACCCGATTCTTCCGCGCAGCACGCGCACACGCCTCCGCCATTCCCGGTGCAGGCCTGGGACTGCCGATCACCAAAACCATCATCGAAAACCATGGCGGGACGATCGCCCTGGCCAGCAGCCCCGGACGGGGGACCACCGTCACCCTGACACTGCCGGAGGCAGACGGCGGCTCCTTGGATGCCGGCGAAGTACCGGCCATGTCATAGGCCAGCTAACCCAGCCTTGCAGAGCGCGATCCGGGTCAGCCGGAAAACCTACTTCCGCTCCCGCCACAGCAGCGTCACGCCGAACGCGACGGCGCCGAGCACCAGCATGGTGATCACTATGACTCCCCAATTGGCCTGGGTAACGCCGGTCCCGTAGAAGATGCCGATCATCACCGTGGCTGTGATGGCGCCAAGGTAGCGGCTGTTTCCGGATGCCGCCGATCCCCTCGGCGCCCGGCGCTGGAACCTCCCTACCCGATCTTCGACCAAGGAGATCCATAGCCTGCTTCTGTCCGGTGGCTGGCGCGCGTGCGGCGAAGCTTGTGACTACCGGGGAACAAGCCGCCACAGGGACGTGACCTCGGCCGTGCGCGCCTCGAACAGAGGATCATCGCGGTCCGATGCCTTAGGATGCGTTGGCTTGGTGTCGAGCCGTTCCACCACCTTCAGCCCAGCCGCGTCGATGGCGGCCAGCAGATCCTCACGGGTCCGCAGGCCAAGGTGCTCGGCTAGGTCGGACAGGACAAGCCAGCCCTCACCGCCCGGCTCCAGATGGTCGGAGAGTTCGTTCAGGAAGCGGAACAGCATCCTGCTGCCGGGGTCGTAGACGGCATTGTCCAGGGTGGAATGCGGCGTGGCTGGAATCCAGGGCGGGTTGCACACAACGAGCGGCGCCCGTCCGGGCGGGAACATGTCGGTCAGGACGGCCTCAGCACGGTCCTGGACACCGAGGTTCCGGAAATTCTCACCGGCGCAGGCGATGGCACGCGGTTCATTGTCCGTCGCTACCACGCGGTGGACGCCGCTGCGCGCGAGGACGGCAGCGAGCACCCCGGTGCCGGTTCCGACGTCGAACGCCAGCGTGTCCGAGGGCAGCGGCGCGGCGGCCACGAGATCCACATACTCACTCCGGGTGGGGAAGAACGTGCCATAGTGCGGGTGGATGCGGCCCTGCAGGGCATCGACGTAGACGCCGTTCCGTCGCCACTCGTGGGCGCCAATTGCCCCGACAAGCTCATGCAGGGACACAACGGAAGATTCGCGGATATCGCCGTACGCTTCAGCGGCGGCCTCCCGGATATCCGGTGCGCGGCGCAGCGGCACCACAGGGCCCGGATCAAGAGGAATCAGCAGCAGGCCGAGAATGCGTGCACGATGCGAGCGGGACTGGCGATGCCGATAGAACTTTTCGGCCGGAGTTCCTGTGATCTTCTTTCCGGCACCTACCCGCCGGTCCATGGCGTTGAGGATCTGCCGCCCGTTGTGGAAGTCGCCGTGCCAGAGCATCGCGATCCCCTGTGACGCCAACCGGTTCGCTTCATCGGCCGTGAGGGAGTCGGAGACCACTTCGACGCGCGTCGGCGCTGGTCTGCCGTTCGCCGAACGCCATCGCGCGGTCATACTGACACCCGCCTCGGCCCAGGTCACGACGGCGGGCTCATCCACCGCAGCTCCGCGCGGGGGCTGGAGGGCCGACGTCGGGATTCCCACGGGAGCTGGCGAGTCAGTAGTGATATAGATCCATTCCAAGAGTCCGGGGGCCGATCGGCGACTGACGATTGCGGCGGTGATTCCACGACGTGGAAGGCGACGGCCCAAGATTCCGGACCGTCATCCGGCCGCGAACCGAGCTTGGTTGATGGCCGCTGGAACCATTCAACCTGCATTGTCAGGATACAGGGGTGCACTTGCCGCAACCGCCGCCCGACTGCATGGATGCATTGTTTTCCACCTGGCCAGGCCATACCGTGAAGGGACGGTCAGCCGAAGTGCAGGTGCGGGCATGCGAGCTATTTCCTGGTCAGCGCCCTGTATCCTCATGTGCTTCCTGACCGTGGGGATCCTCGGCGGCGCCACCACACCGGCACCGGCCCCTGCCGGCCCGCTGGCCACAGGACCCGCGAGCCCCGAGCAGACCTACGACGCGCTGGACACCTTCCTCCGGGAGCAACTGGACATCCTCGGGATTCCGGGCGCCGCCATCGCCGTCGTCCGGGACGGCGTCCAGGTGCACTCCGCCACATTTGGACGCGCCGACGACTCCGGGCGCCCGATGACCGCCCAGACGCCGGTGCTGCTGGCCTCCACCAGCAAGTCCCTCACCGCCATCGCCGTGATGCAGCAGGTGGAGGCCGGCCGGCTGCGGCTGGACGAGCCGGTGCAGACGTACCTGCCTTGGTTCACCCTGAACGACAGCCGCTCGCAAGCCATCACGGTCCGTCACCTGCTCCACCAGGCCAGCGGCATGTCATCCAAGGACACGGCCTTCGAAGCCTCAGACGCGCAGGGCCCGGAGGCTCTCGAAGAAGGGGTCCGCGCCCTGTCGGGCTCCGCGCTGGCCGGTGAACCGGGCGAGGCCTTCCACTACGCCAGCGCCAACTTCAACGTCCTGGGCCTCCTGGTGCAGACAGTCTCCGGCCAGCCTTTCGGGGAGTACCTGGAGCAGCACGTCTTCGGACCGCTGGAGATGACGCACACGCATCCCACGCAGGCTGCCGCCCGCGCGGACAAGGCGGCCGCCGGCTACTCGCTGTGGTTCGGCTCGTTCTGGCGCCAGACCGACGTGCCCGCACCCACCACCGGCATGCCGTCGTCCACGCTGTACGCCTCGGCCGAGGACCTCGGCCACCAGCTGATCGCACTGCTCGACGGCGGACGGTACGGCGATGCCCGCATCCTCCGGCCCGAGAGCGTGGCGGCGATGTTCGAGCCTCTCGTGCAGGTGGACGGGTCCAAGGGGTACGCCATGGGGTGGTTCACCCGGCCGCTCGTGGAGTCCGCCGATCCCGCAGCGCCGCCAGTCCCGGAGGCGGACCTGCCGCTGCTGCTGGAGCATCAGGGCGAATGGGGCAACAGCCACACCTACCTGGCTTTGGTTCCGGAGTCCGGCCTTGGTATCGCCCTGGTCATCAACGGCAACGACACCGCCGCCCCGTCCCGGCTCAAGGCCATCGACACCAACGTCCTGCGGATCCTGCACGGGCAGTCCCCGGTGCCCGCGGTGGTGTTTGAGGACTGGCTGCAGCGCTACAGCTGGGCAGTGGCCCTGGCCCTGCTCCTCGCTGAGCTGGTGAGCCTGTGGCTGGTGCTGCGGTTTTTGCTCCGGCGGCGTGCCGCGTCCCGGAAGCGCTGGGTGCTTCTGATTTGGGGAGTTGCGGCTCTCGTGCTCGACGGGTTCGCCCTCTGGCTGTGCCTCGTCTACGCCCCCGCACGGTTCGACACCCACCTGTTCGTGATCATCCGCCAGTTTCCCGACGTCGGCGTCTCGCTGGTGCCTGTGCTCGTGCTGGCCATACTCTGGCCGATCCCGCGGACGGTCTGGCTGCTTTCCAGGATGCGGGCCGGCCAGCAAGAAACGGCTTGAGGTGGTCGGCGATGCGGCAGCGTGGACCGTCAGGGCCCTGTGATGATGACGTCGATACCAAGTCCGGCGAGGTAGTCGACCAGCCAGTCGAACCCGGTGCCGGCAGCGAATATCCTGCCAGGCCCCTTAAACGCCTTGAGGTCCCCGGGCAGTACGCTGTCCCCGAAAAACACGTAGGTCCGGTCTGTATTGCGCTTGTTGCTCACCCACACTAATCCATCGAACCCGGCCGCGTGGGCGGCCTCTGCCCAGCGCACGGTGCGGTGATACTGGGTGGACATCGTCCCGGTGACGTGCTTGGCCTCAGTTCCGAGCATGCGCAGTCCATCGCCCATCAGCGACGCCAGACGCAGGTCCCTAGTCGGCGTGAGCGGGGCGCAGACTTTGTCTTGGAAGCTGTCGAAAAGGATCTGCCCGGGCTCCGGCGGGACGTCGTGCAGGATCGACTCGCAGACGGCGGCTTCTTCGGTGTCGGCCGCATAGAGCACGGGTACCTTTGGGTCCCCGAAAAACGCAAACCTAGTGGGATCCCCTCCACCCGGGTTGAATTTGTCGACGGTCCTGGAGTTGCTGAAGACGCGGAACAGGTGACTGCCGGCCGGGAGCACGTACTCCTGCGGCTCGAACGGCTTCGGCGGGACATATCTCACCACTGAACGTTGAAGGCGTGCCGGGCTGCCTCCACCACCATATTGGGGCTGGCCAGCTGGTCAACGGGGCGGGCCCCGTCCAGGTATCCGGTGCGGATAAGCATCCACAAGGCCAGGCTCGACTCCGAACGCCCGGCTTCCTTGGCAACGCTGAGCAGGTCCGCCATTACGGGCCGAATCCTGTGTTCCTGACGGTCAATCTGGAAGCCCGGGTAACGGTAAGCGCCGGCGCGCTTGACCGCCAGCAGCTTGCCGGCCGCGTGCTGTTCGGACGCATAACTGCGGTTCGGCGACTTCGAACCCACCGCCGCGGAAACTTCAGTGGCCGTAAGGAGTTTGAACTCCCTCTCCATCGCCCGCCACAGGTTTTCGGTGGCCTGGATACTGCGGGCAAGCTGGGGTGAGACCGGGGTTTCCACTTCCCCCAGCGCAGACCCGAGAGCCTTGATACTGCGTTCCATATTGACTGCGGTGTCGACCAGTACACGCTCCGTGGGCACGCCCTCCGCCTGCCGCGGATCAGGACGCGTGCGGCGCCTTTTTCGCGCGCGAAATGGCAACCCTTCCTGGATGACCTCTACAATCTCGCCGTCCTTTACGGAGATCTTCACCGGGATCCCCACGCGGGAGCCTGTGGGTGTGGTCCCGATGATTTTCGCAGCGGCCAGTTCGACGTCACCCAGCACGTTCTTTCGTTCCGTGCCGTACTTGAAGACGCCGAGCTCCTTCGGCCCAACGGCAAACTTACGGCGGCCGTAGACCACGGCCTTCGTGGTGGCCGAATCAGCGAACGCTCCGTGCGGTTTTTTCTGTGGCATTTTCGTTCACTTCCTGACGGTTCTGACATCTAGCATACTTGTCTGAATCGTCAGAGGATAGTAGTCGGGACATGTCAAAGAGGGTAGCCCCCTGGTTTCCGGAGGCGACGGTCGGCCCCCAGTCCACGCGCCGCAGGGCTCTACTAGTACGGTGCATCATGGGTCCTCAACCTGGCGGGCCGAATACTTCATCTACCGGCGCGCCCAAGGACCCGCACGAACGCCCCGCCCTTCCGGCTGGCTGGCTTAGGGTCAGTCGGAAGCGGCGGAATTAGTAAGTGCACTTACGGGTTGGGATCTAAACTTAATCATGGACACGATCCCGGCGGTTTTCCTCGTCATCGGGGCAGCGTTCGCCTGGCTGGGCGTGACGCTAGTCGTCATTCTCCGCTCTCGGCGCCGAAGGAGTGCATCGAGGCCGGTACATCCAACGCATCCCACGGACCAGGCTCACCCCCGGACCGGCATGCGCTGGCGCCGCCTCCGCCGGATCGCGGACCAGAACACTGGAACTCCGTCGAGACGACACAGTCTGAAAATCAGGAAGGTCCGCCATTAAGGGCCCGGTGGTTTAGCTCAATCACCGAAACCGTCAGGACACGCGGCGGAACTCCCCCGGCCGGAGCTGGACATGGATGGGCAGCACCAGCTGGATGTGGGTGTCGCCGATGGGCTTGTCGAGCAAGTCGTTGATGGAGGTCTGCCCTTCCAACTCGCTGTGCTGGTTTTTGCCCATGTATCGAGCTTATGTGCGCCACGGCGGGAGTGAATCCTAAGACACGCGTGAGCTATGGCCTCTTGTCTGCGGCAGTGCCAGTATGTGGAGAATCAGGTTCGCTGCAGGCGCCCCATAACCGGGCAGTAAGGACGCGCAGTCATGACCTACGTCAACAGTTTGGCCGATGTGGGAGCAGCCGACATCGCCGTGGCCGGCGGCAAGGCCGTGGGACTGGGCGGCCTCCTTCAGGCCGGGCTGCCCGTCCCCCCGGGGTTTGTGCTGAACACCGCAGCTTATTCGCACTTTGTGGAAACCAACCACAATGAGGCACGCATCCAGGAACTGGCAACTGTGCCGCCGGATGCCACGCCACAGGACTACGAGGACGCCTCGGAGCGGATCCGAACCCTGTTCACGGCCGGCACCATGCCGGCCGCCGTCGCAGCGGAACTCGGCGCCGCCTACGGGCGTCTTGGCGACGCGCGTCTCGACGACGGCGGGGAAACCGCCGTCGCGGTGCGTTCCTCCGCCACGGCCGAGGACCTCGCCGCAGCCAGCTTCGCCGGGCAACAGGAAACCTACCTGAATGTCCGCGGGGCCGAGGCGCTGGCCGCGGCCGTGATCGATTGCTGGGCCTCCCTGTGGACGGCGCGGGCCATGGCCTACAGGGCCCGCGAAGGCATCGGACCGGACTCGGTGCGGCTCGCCGTGGTGGTCCAGCGGATGGTCCAGGCCGACGCCGCCGGGGTGATGTTCACCGCCAACCCGGCCAACAGGCGCCGCGACCAGATCGCCATCAGTGCCGCGTGGGGACTGGGCGAATCCGTGGTCAGCGGGTCGGTCACCACGGATGACCTCGTGGTCGACGCCGGGACTGGCACCGTGGTGTCGCGGCACACGGCCGACAAGGCGGTTATGACTGTCTACGCTGAGCACGGCACCCGGGAGCAGCCGGTGGCGGCAGCCCGCCGTCGTGCGCCCGTACTGGACGACCGGGCCGCAGCCGAGCTCGCCGGCTACGGGACGCGGAGTGCGGATCATTTCGGGGCACCGCAGGACATCGAGTGGGCGCGGGCCGGGGGCGAGTTTTTCATCCTGCAATCCCGGCCCATCACCGCGCTCCCCGAACCGGCGGCCGACATCCCGGACACCTGGCCCGTGCCGTACCCGAAGGGGATGTACTTCAGGGCGAGCATCGTGGAACAGTTGCCCGACCCGCTCTCGCCGCTGTTTGCCGACCTCATTGACGGCTCGGTGTCCAGGTCGCTGCGAGCCTTGATGAACGAGGCCGTCGGCACGAACGTCATCCGCGAGGACGACGTGGGGCTGCCCACCATCAACGGCTACGCCTATTACTACTACCGCACCTCCGGAATGTGGCGGGTAATGGGCAGGGCGCTGACGGCGGTACGCGCACTGGCCCGCGGCCAGGCGCACATGGGAGTGGCCGGCTGGCGCGAATTCTCGCATCCCCGCTACGAACGCGTGATCAAAGACTGGCAGGCGAAGCCCGCCGCGGAGCTCTCCGGTGCGGAACTGCTGGACGGCGTGCAGGCGCTGCTGGACGCCGGCACCGTGTACTACACAGCCGTGCAGTCAGTCATTGCGCTCGCCGCGACCAGCGAAATCTCCTTCGGTGCGTATTACGACAAGTTCGTCCGCCGCGAGGGGGATCCCCCCGCCCTGACGTTCATCCTCGGCTACGACAGCGAACCCATCCGGGCGGAGAAGTCTCTGTACGACCTGGCAGCCTGGGCCCGCGGCGTCCCTGGGCTCGCCGCGGCGATCCTCCATGAACCGACGACGGCGTTGGCCGAGTCCCAGCGCACGGGGTTCCCGCCTGCCGGGTTCAGTGAGCCGTTGTGGCAGTTGTGGCGTCCTCGCTTCCAGGACCACCTCGGCCGGTTCGGCCATGCGGTGTACAACCTGGACTTCGCCAGCCCCGTGCCAGCCGACGATCCGTCAGCGTTGCTGGGCGCGGTGAAGTTCTATCTGCGGGGGCAAGGTGCTGACCCGCACGAGCGGCAGCGGCCGTCGGCCGCCCGCCGGGAGGACGAAACCAGCCGGATCAGCACCCGGCTCGGGCCGCGCCGCCGGGCCGCGTTCCTCCGTTTGCTCCGGTGGGCACAGAACACCGCGCCGATCCGCGAGGATGCCTTGGCCGACGTCGGTCTGGCCTGGCCGCTGCTGCGGCGGATGCTGCTGGAACTGGGACAGCGGCTGGTGGACTCCGCTGTCATCACCGAGCCCGCCGACGTGTTCTGGCTGCGGCACCAGGAGCTGCGCAGCGCCATCGAGTTCGGACTGGCCGCGCCGGGCACCCCGGCGGCCGTGGCCATTACCGGAGCGAACCGCCCCGTCCGCGCCGCCGCGGTTGAGGAGCGCAAGATGCTGTGGCGGGGCCAGGTGAAGGCCGCTGCCCCGCAACTGCTCCCGGAGAGCCGGTGGATGGAAAAGGCCTTCGGGTCCATGATGCCTGCAGGCTCGCAGCACCAACTCGGCGACATCATCAAGGGCACGGGCGCGAGCCCGGGCCGGGTCAGCGCTCCGGCCCGCGTCCTGCGGGGGCCCCAGGATTTCGCCCTGATGGAGCCCGGAGAGGTCCTGGTGGCCCGCATCACCACGCCCGCCTGGACCTCGCTGTTCGCGATGGCCTCCGCCGTGGTGACCGATGTGGGCGGCCCGTTGAGCCACAGCTCCATCGTGGCCCGGGAGTACGGCATCCCGGCCGTGCTCGGCACCGGAGTTGCCACCCAGCGGCTCACCAGCGGCCAGCAGATCCGCGTCGACGGCGACGCCGGCACCGTCACGATCGAGCATCCAAGCCCTACGCAGGAGCCGTGACCGGGTGGCATGATGGGCGCATGAGCCGAGTCACGTGCGACCTGACCATCTCCCTCGACGGCTTTGTCGCCGGCCCGAACCAAAGCCCGGCGGAGCCGCTGGGCGAGGGCGGCGAGCTCCTGCACCGGTGGATGTTCGAGGAACCCGAGGCCAACGCGGCCGCGATCGAAGGCATCCTCGCTTCCGGCGCCTACATCATGGGACGGAACATGTTCGCAGGTCCCGGGGCGTGGGATGAGGACTGGCGGGGATGGTGGGGCGAGGAGCCGCCCTATCACGCACCGGTTTTCGTTCTCACCCATCAGCCACGCGAGCCCCTGCAGATGCAGGGCGGCACCACGTTCAACTTCGTGACCGACGGCATCGAATCGGCACTGGCCCAGGCACGGGAGGCCGCCGGCAGCAAGGACGTGGCCATTGCCGGCGGAGCGCAGACCGCCCAGCAATACCTATCGGCGGGGCTGATCGACGAGCTGCGGCTCCACACCGCGCCCATCATCCTGGGGGCGGGCGAACGGCTGCTCGACGGCGTCGCGAACCTCACGCTGGAGCCGACAGAAGTGAGCGGCACCGCCCTCGTCACGCATGTGCGCTACCGGGTGATCCGCTGAAAACTGATGCTCGATCTGCATCAGGACCACGGCCAAGCTAGGCCCCAAGTGTCGCCGGCACGGCCCGGTCGAATGGTCCGCTGCCCCTGATCCGATCGACCACCTCAGTTCCGCGGACGCCTCACTTGCCGTGCTCCTTGGTGTGCTGCGCAAGCTCACGCCGGAGGACCGCGACAAGCCCACGCCGAGCGAGGCGTTCACCGCCCACGAGCTGCTTGAGCACCTGTCCGGATCGCTCAGAAACATGGGCACCGCCCTCGGTGCCGACATCACGGACCGCAGAGATGCTGCACCCGAGGTCCGGATCGCCGAACTGGCGCAACCCGTACTGGAAGCCTTCGCCCGCCGCGGCGTTGACGGAACCATCGATATGGGCTTCGCCGAGCTCCCCGCGACTATGGTGGCCGGCATCCTGAACCTCGAACTGCTCGTGCATGCGTGGGACTTCGCGAAGGCAAGCGGCCAGCAGCTGGCCGTGTCCGACGTCGTCACCGACTACGTGGAAGGGCTGGCCCTGGCGACGATCTCCGAACAGGTCCGCTCCGGTGGCAGCTTCGCACCCGCCCAACCCGTCGCGGAGACCGCCGGCGGCCTCGAGCGTCTCATCGCCTTCACCGGCCGGACCGTCACAGTCTGACCGTTTCCGCCAGGCAAACAACAGAAACAGCAATCACGAAAGAAGGACCGAGAATGTCAAAGTTTCTCTTTGTTTACCACGCCCCGATGACTCCCGCAGAGGCCGCGCCGGCACCGGAAGACATGGCAGCCGTTATGGCGGAGTGGAACGCCTGGGCTGCCAAAGTCGGCGACGGGATGGTCGACTTCGGAACCCCGCTGGCCAACGGCGTCCGCGTTTCGCCCGGCGGAGCCACGGCACCGAGCCAGCGCGAGGTCGCCGGCTACAGCCTCATCGAGGCCGAGAACGTCGAAGCAGCCTTGGAGCTCGCCAAGCAGCACCCGCACCTGAACATGCCAGGTGGCTGCGAAATCGAGGTCCACGAGGCCCAGCAGATCCCCGGAATGTAGTCCTGGCTCCCTATGGATTAGGCCGGTGTCCGCCGCCCTTCACGGCAGCGGCGGGCACCGGCGACGCACAGATTGGAATTCCCATGTCATGAGCATCGACGGAACCGCGACAACAAGAGTCACGACTTTCAGCCGGACATTCACCCTGAAAATCAAGGAATTTTCACCGACTGCACGGCTGGCACGGGGTGACGCGCTCGGAACCCGCGTCTACACTCTCAAGGAAACCGGCCCAGGAAAGACCCGTTTCGAGATGTCTGAACGTATCGGCGGGCCGGTGTTTCCGCTGTTCGCGAGCAAGATTCCGTCCTTCGACGCCAGCTTCTCCCAGTTCACCTCCGACCTGAAAGCGGCAGCCGAAGCGAAGGGCTGATTCGATGGACTGATCCGCGCAACCCGGACCCTCACCAGGGTTTCCATAGGCGAAACTCTACCGAGGGCGGCCCGCGGCGTACCCTGAATCTATGGACTCCGAAGTCCGCGATCTCAGGCTCCACACCGGCATCACGGTGCCGTGCCTCATTCACGGCGACGGCGACGCAAAGCCGGTGCTGCTGCTGCACGCGTGGGGCGAATCCCGCGGCAGCTTTGACCGCCTGATTCCCCTGCTGACCGGCCTCCGGGTCTACGCGCCGGACCTCCGCGGGCAAGGCGAGGCGGACAAACCGGAGCGCGGCTACTCCCTGGCGGAACAGGCCGAGGACGCAGCCGCAATCCTGGAGGCCCTCAACGTGCCGAGCGCCGTCGTCGTCGGCTCCTCAAGCGGCGGCTACGTTGCCCAGCAGCTCGCCATTGCCCACCCACAAAAGGTCGCTGCACTGGTGCTGGTGGGTGCTCCCTGGAGCCTCCACGGGCGGACCGCCTTCGCAGACGAAGTGGACGCCCTGGCTGACCCCCTCGACGAGGACTGGGTACGGGCGTCCCTGTCCTGGTTTCCCCTGCTGCACGAGGTTCCCGCCTGGTACATCGAGGACCGCGTGCGCGACGGTCTCAGGATGCCGGCCCATATGTGGAAAGGCATCCTGAACGGGCTGTGCGAGGCCACGCCACCCACGGAAACGGGAACCATCCACGCCCCCACGCTGATCCTGTGGGGCGCCCAGGACAGCTTGCTGCCACGCCGCGACCAGGAAACCCTGGCGGCCCGGATCCCCGGCTCCGTGCTGAAGGTCTACCCCGATGTGGGGCACCCGGTGCTGTGGGAGTGCCCGGAACAGGTCGCAGAAGATACGACGGCGTTCCTCGCCTCCCTCTTTGACGCCCGCAAGCCATCGGACGTACTGTGACGGCCCGTTCTGCAAGCTCGCCAGCCAGGCGGTTGAAGGAGGTTTACGACAACCTCCCGCTGCCACTGCCTATCGTGGCCGCGCTGGCCCTGGATCTCCTCCTTGACCGGGTCCGTCCAATGCCGCTTCCCGGCTCCCGCTCCCTCCACCGGATAGCGGGGGCGGCACTGCTGCTCGCCGGCGTCGGCCTGAATCTTTGGGCGCTGGCTGAACGGCGACGCCGCTCGGCGGGCCCCTTCGCGCTGGAGCGGCCGGTGGAGCTGGTCATCACCGGCCCGTATGCAATCACCCGCCATCCGATGTATGTCGGCTGGTGGCTCATCCAACTGGGCGCGGGAACCTTGGCCGGTTCATCATGGGTCCTCGCGACGCTGCCGGCCGAATTGCTTGTGGAACACCGCTTTGTCCTCGGCGAAGAGACCATGCTGGCCGAGCTCTTCGGACGGTCCTACCGTGATTACGCGAAAAAGGTTCCGCGCTACCTCGGGTTCCCGATGAGGCACAGTCCGCCAGATGCATTGCCCTGCAAAGTGCCGGGGCATTGCTTGCGCGGCGGGCTCGCTATTTAGCGGCAAGAGAACTCTTCAACGGGCATCGCGGGCGGCACTTCCTTAGTTCCGGCGGTGCCGGTGATGACTTTCGTAGCTTTGGAACACTTCTGAGGAGGTTTGGCCGGTGTGTCCGAATTTTCCGCGGAGGACCTCGGCCAGGTCATCCAAGGCCGCGTGCATCATCCGTCCGGCGAATTGCAGGTCGATGTTCGTGCTTGCCTGCGCTTCTGAGGCCAGTTGGTGCGCATAGGCGACGGTGGCCGGCAGTGATCCTCTCTGCTGCGCTTCGTGGAAGTAGTACGTTTCGTTGAACGCCAGCAGGTCCATGCTGACCGTGGCTACACTTCTGGCGAATGATTCGAGCAAGGCAGCGGCATGTCCGGATTCCAACGTCGACATGCCTTGCGGCCCGGCGGCCTGCCTGAACAGGTTCAGCTCGTGGGCAAGGGCGCGGCGTCGGCTGAGGGCGGGGTACATCTGCAGAATCCAGGAGACCGTGGCCGTAAGCAACCCGAATCCTGTGACGGCCTGTGCAGCGACGACGAACCGAAGTAATGGCGCCGCCGGAACTATCTCACCGAAGCCGACCGTGGAGAGGCTGACCATCGAGATATACATGGCCTCGGCAAGGTCCCCTCCCTGGGGGACGCCCGCTGCGTAGACGAACCCGTCCGGTAAATGCGGTAAATACACCAGTGCCCATCCCATGATGGACAAGGACGCCCAGGCGCCGATCACCGCCGCCATGGCGGCGGGTGCCGCGACAGTGGAGGCCCGGCCGGCGAATCGTCGGGACAGGAGCCACAGTGCACGCATGATCAGCCTGCACACGGGTCCCGTGCCGTGAGGATAGAGGAGCGTGTGAAAGACATCTGCGGCCATCAGCAGAATCAGTCCCGCACCGATGACCGTCAGCACAACGTCCGCAAAGTCCATGCTTCACCTTAGGCGTTGGGTAGCTGCCCCGGAGCACCCAAGGCCCGGCAGGGATCGAATGCGACGGCGGGCACCCTTCAACTATTGAAAAGGGTGCGCCATGAAGGCACGCGGCCGGTGCCGCCTCTGCGGTCGGCATCACGGGTCGGCATCACGCGGTGAGGTCACGGCGCCGGAGCCGGTAGGCAGCGATCCCTGCCCCGGCGAGGGCGATGACGGTCATGGTCAGGGCAGGCGCGGGGTTGAAGGCTTCGACTGGCATCGCCGCCGAGTGACGGAAAGGGCTCGCGTCCTGCAGCCAGGCCGGCAGGCGCAGAAGTTCACCGAACTGGCCCAGGACAAGGCCGGCGGCCAGCATGCCCCAACCCAGTGGAATACTCACTCTGGGTGCCGCTGCAAAGAGGACCGCGGTTGCCGCGACGAAGACGACGGCGGCCGGGACGTGCCCCAAAGCGGCGCCGACCAGCAGGCCTGGCGGGCCGTTTTCCGCTCCGGCCAGGGCAAGACCGATGGTGGCTGCGGTCCCGGCGACGACGGCCACCGCTACTGTCGAGGAGGCGGCGAGGATCAGGTTCGCGCCAAGCCACCGGGCCTTGGTTCTGGGTGCGGCAAGGAGAAGTTCGGCCCGGCCCTCGGCCTCTTCTGCACGGAGCCGCAGCACCGCCTGGATGCCGGCGGCTGCGGCGAGGACACCGGCGATGCCCAGCAAGGCTGCGGTGAAGACATCGATCATCCCTGCCCGGGCGCCCGGGACGAGCCGGTTGATCAGCTGCCGTAGTGAGTCATTGCCGCCGATCACGTCGCTGACCGCGGGCCCGAGGCCCCCAGCGATGCCACCCAGGAGGGCTGCGGCGACGGACCAGCCGATCAGGGTGGGCAGCTGCTGGCGCCAGGCAAGGCCAAGGAACGAAGCACCCCCGGCCCCAGCGCGTTCCGGGCCCGCGCGTTCGGGCAGGAGGCTGGCGCCCAGATCCCTGCGGCTCCTGAGTACCATGACCGCACCGGCCAGGACGGCTGCGGCCGCGGTCAGGATCAGCAGCGGTGCGGGATCGGCGGCCGTGAAAGGCCGGGAACGCTGCCCCCATCCGATAGGCGAAAGAAGCGAAACCCACCCGCTGGTGACATGGGCCGGATCGGCGCCCCGCCAAGGATCAGGGTTGCCGTCAACGACGCGGCGCGCCGGACCGGTACGGACCCGACCAGCTCTGCCCGTCCGAGCTCTTCATCGGTGCGGGTATGCCGGATGACCAGAAACGTGCTCATTAATCCTGCGAGCACGGCGGTGAAGGAATAGCCCTGGAAGAACACCAAAGCTCCGATACTGGTGCCGTCGGGCAGTCCGCGGATGAACCGGAACGCCGGGCGCGCCACAGACATTCCGATGATCGCAGCCCGCTCGGACTCGTCAGCGAACTCCGTGGCAACCGCCCCTGCGATGGCAAACCCCAGAAAAGCGATGCCCAGAATCCATGCTGGCAGCACGATCCGGTCCCTGCGCGCCTGAATCAACAGCAAAGTCATGACTCCGGACATCAGCGCACCTGCCCATTGGAATCGCTGTAGTGGCTCAGGAACAGGGACTCCAACGACGGCGGCGAGACGATCAGTCCGCTGATCCCCGCCGCGGCGACCGCTTGCAAAACCGGGGCAAGGTCCGCTGGGTCCACGTCAAACTCGACCACGTCCCCGTCGGTCAGAACCCCCTGTACGCCGGGCAGGGCTGCCAGCAGTGCAGCGTCAGCGCCCTCGAGCCTGAAATGGGTGAGTTTCAGATGCCTCAGCTCAGCCAGGGTCCCCGATTCCACGGCCCGGCCGGAGCGGATGATCGTCACCCGGCCGCAGAGCTGCTCGACTTCGCTGAGGATATGGCTGGAGAGCAGAACAGTGGCGCCGTCCGCGCTGACGCGCCGGACCTGCCGGCGGAACACCGAATCCATCACCGGGTCCAGGCCGGCGCTGGGCTCATCGAGCAGATAGAGGCGGGCCGGGCGGGCGAAGGCCGCGATCAGTGCCACCCTTCTGCCGGTTTCCCTTGGAATACGTACGGGCCTTGCGCCGCGGGTCGAATTCGAACTCGTCGATCAGTTCCCGGCGCAGCCGCTCATCGGATCCGCCGCGCAGTCCGGTAAGCAGGTCAATGACTTCACCGCCGGAGAGGTTCGGCCAAAGGCTCACGTCCCCGGGAACGTAGGCGACGTCCCGGTGGGCCCGGACCGGGTCCCGCCAGGGATCCAGCCCGAACGCACGCGCGGTTCCCGATGTCGGCCGGATCAGCCCGAGCAGCACTCTGAGGGATGTTGATTTGCCCGCGCCGTTGGGACCAAGAAACCCGTGGACCTCGCCCGGACCAACGCGCAGATCAAGGTTGTCCAGTGCCCGGGTCCTGCCGAAAGTCTTCACGAGCAGGGTGGCGTCAATGACCGGTTCCGTTGCGGATGTCATGGTGGGTTCCGTTCCCTCGGTCCAGCGATAACGACCGAGGCGGCTGCCATGGCGTTCCGCGGGCACAGATTCCCGCGGGCCGACCAGGCTTCCCGGCTCTCCGATCCACAGCCTACGTCCGGCCAACCCGCCAGGGAAGAGCTACCGGCGCAGGCCCGTCACGGCTGTGCGTTGAGCCGTTGGATGAACTCGTCCGCTTGGGCCAGGTTCCGGGCCATTTTGGCCCGCTGGTGGACGGCCTGCTCCAAGAAATCCGAGAGCCTCGCCCGGCCTTCCTCTGGAACTTCATGGCCCTGACCTGCGGCGAGGATGCCAAGGATCTCGGCCATTTCCTCGAGCGAGAACCCCAAAGGCTTCATCTGCTTGATCACCATGAGACGGTCGAAGTCATCTTCCGAATAGACCCGGAACCCACCGTCAGTGCGTGCGGTTGCAGGCAGCAGACCCACGTCGTCGTAGTGCCGGATGGTCCGCAGGGACAAGCCCGTCCGTTCTGCCAGTTCGCCGATGTGCATGGTGGTGCTGCCGGTTTTGGCCGTCATCAGGGACCTCCGTTCCTTGTCCGGATACAACTCTACCATCACGTTAGGGTAGAGTTTGTGGTGAGTGGTGAGACCTTCAAGGATAGATGCCCACTTCCCGGCGCGGCGCTGCGCCCCCTGCATTCTTCGAAAAAGCGAAGACACTCTCGTGTCTTCCTGACCATGAACGGAGCCAGCAATGGCCGTCAAAACCGCCGGGGAAGCCTCAGCCTACACACCCGAACAGCTGCAATCTGTCCGGGAAACCCTGAAGTCTCCGCGCCGGCTCAAAACCGAAGTCCTCGCCGGGCTGGTCGTCGCCCTGGCGTTGATCCCGGAAGCGATCGCGTTCTCGATTATCGCCGGGGTGGATCCGCGGCTGGGATTGTTCGCCTCCTTCACGATGGCCGTCACCATTGCGTTCGTTGGCGGCCGGCCGGCGATGATCTCCGCCGCCACCGGTGCGATCGCCCTCGTCATTGCCCCACTGGTGAAGTCCCACGGTGTGGACTACTTCATCGCCGCCGTGATCCTCGCAGGAGTCTTCCAGGTCATCCTGGGCCTGTCCGGGGTGGCGAAGCTGATGCGATTCATTCCGCGCTCGGTGATGGTGGGCTTCGTCAACGCCCTGGCAATCCTGATCTTTATGTCCCAGGTCCCCGAGCTGCTCGGTGTCCCCTGGCTGGTTTACCCGCTGGTGGCCCTGGCACTGGTGATCGTGTTCGGCCTGCCCAAACTCACGAACGCCATTCCCGCCCCGTTGGTCGCGATTGTGGTCCTGACCCTCATAACGGTGCTTGCCTCCGTCGCCGTGCCGACCGTGGGTGATAAGGGCGACCTGCCCGATTCGCTGCCCTCGCTCTTCATTCCGAATGTTCCGTTCAACCTCGAGACGCTGCAGATCATTTTCCCCTTCGCGCTGGCCATGGCGTTCGTCGGCCTCCTGGAATCCCTCATGACCGCCAAGCTTGTCGATGACGTCACGGACACCCGCTCCCATAAGACCCGCGAAGCGTGGGGCCAGGGCGTGGCCAACATCGTCACCGGCTTTACCGGCGGCATGGGCGGTTGCGCGATGATCGGCCAGACCATGATCAACGTCAAAGCCTCCGGCGCGCGCACCCGCATCTCCACCCTCCTCGCCGGGGTCTTCCTGCTGATCCTCGTCGTAGCCTTGGGCGACATCGTTTCGCTG
Source organism: Pseudarthrobacter raffinosi (assembly GCF_023913835.1). NCBI lineage: Bacteria > Bacillati > Actinomycetota > Actinomycetes > Micrococcales > Micrococcaceae > Pseudarthrobacter > Pseudarthrobacter raffinosi. The sequence goes on from NZ_JAMXBG010000001.1 coordinate 254,417, forward strand.
ATCCCCATGGCCGCGCTCGTCGCAGTGATGATTTTCGTTTCGTGGGCCACGTTCGACTGGCACAGCATCCACCCCCGGACGCTGAAGATGATGCCCAAGAGCGAAACGATGGTCATGGTCGCCACCGTCATCGTTACCGTCGCCACCCACAACCTCGCCATCGGCGTCGGCGTCGGCGTCCTCGTCGCGATGGTTCTCTTCGCCCGCCGGGTGGCCCATTTCGTCACGGTGGAGCGGACAGCCAAGACCGTTGACGGTCATGAAACCGCTACCTACGTCGTAGACGGTGAACTGTTTTTCGCCTCGTCCAACGACCTCTATACCAAGTTCGAATACGCCCTGGACCCCAAGGAGGTCATCATCGACATGCACGCCTCACACCTCTGGGACGCCTCCACCATCGCTGCCCTGGATGCGATCACCGAAAAGTACCGGCACCACGGCACGGAAGTGAAGATCATCGGCCTCAACGACGCCAGCGAACTCATGCGCCAACGCCTCGGCGGGAAGCTCGGCGCCGGGCACTGAACCTCAGTCCCCGTCAGGTCGACTTCACGGCACGCTGGGTGTCAGGGATGGATGTCGTCGGATGCTTCCACATGCTGTACGCCATGGGCAGCATGGCCACGAGAGCGGCGACACCGTGGACGTAGAACTGGACGGCGGACAGCGGGACAACACGCGACAGGGCCATGACGAGCAGCGCCACGACGACGACCCAGGTAAGCCAAGGGTTCAGCAGTCCGCTACGCGAGACGCTGATGGCAAAGCCGACCATCCCGACAGCAAATGCGACCGCCGCGGCGATCAGCAGCGGGATGAACCATGGGAGCAGGGCAACTTGAGCCGCCCCGACGTCTCCGCCCGTTTCACTCGCGGCGAGCGGTGCGAATTCCATTCCTGGCAGCATCGCGTACAGCGTGCTGCCGATGACGACGAAGGGCAGCGCGGCGGCGCTCCAGCGGTCTTCGCCCAGCTCGTGCAGGTGGCTTCTGATCGCGAGGAATGCCACGGCCAGGACTGCTGAAGCGACTCCCGTCGCCAAATGCACAACCGCCCAGCGCGTCGGGTCGGCGGTGACCTCCGCAACCAACGCATCAATGTTCGGCTGTGGACCCGGAAGGTACGGGTGGTAACCGAGAGCGGCGAGCAGGATCACTGGCGCGATCGCCACGACGCCTGCGCGAAGCGAATACTTGGCCTGGATAGACATGAGGGGCCTCCTGCAGCAGGTGCCACGCCGGGCTCCCTCCCACAGGAGTCGCAGTTCTGGATTCTCAGTATAGACCGTGAGCCATGGGAACGATGCGGGCGCCACTCGCCGGTTCCTTGAGGGTGCAAAACATCGCCGGTTCCTGATTTCGACGGCCATCCGGTGATGGCTGGCCTCGCGGAGTGGCCAATATAGTAAGTTGCCTTATGATTTTGGTATATACATTGCCGCAGCGCCGGAAGGAACGGGTATGGTGGCGGAATCGCCGAGCTCCAACAGAATCGACGTGGTTGGCGGACGTTACCGGCTGGGCGAGGTGATCGGCCGCGGCGGCATGTCGTCCGTCTACCGTGCAAGGGATAAGAATCTGGGTCGCGACGTGGCCTTGAAGCTGTTCGCACCCCAGGCCCCCGACGCAGACGAGTTGAAACGCCAGGAAGCTGAAATAACGCTGCTGGCGACGCTGAACCATCCCAGCCTCGTGACATTGTTCGATGTCGGCGTCGACGCACGTATCCCGGAGGAGCCCCGGCCGTTCCTGACGATGGAACTGGTCGAGGGACAGGATCTGCGCAGCCGGATCAGGCACAGTAAAGTCCCCCTGGACGAGCTCGCCGTCATAGGAGCCGGCATCGCCGACGCACTGGCCTATGTCCACGGCCTCGGCATCCTCCACCGCGATATCAAGCCGGGCAACATCCTCTTGGTGCAGATCCGACCCGGGGAGCCACTGCGGGCCAAGGTCGCAGACTTCGGCATAGCACGAATCGCCGACGCAACACGCCTGACCGTTACGGGGGCAATGGTGGGCACCGCGGCGTACCTCAGCCCCGAACAGGCCATGGGTTCCCCGCTCACCCCTGCCACAGACATCTATTCGCTGGGGCTGGTCCTGCTCGAATGCACCAAGCAGACAATGGAGTACCCCGGCAGCGCCGTGGAATCTGCGGTGGCCAGGCTGCACCGCGCGCCCAAAATTCCTGCGGATCTCCCTGCCGAGTGGGCAGACCTGATCCGCTCGATGACGGCAATCGAGCCGCTGGAACGCCCGACAGCTGCGGACATCGAGACGGTGCTGCGGCAGGCCCTTGTCTCGCCGACATCCACTCCCGGCGACCTTGCACCGGAAACCACGCGTGTGCTGCCGGCCATGCCGTTCAGGACGCCGTCCGTCACAGGAGAGTCGCCCTCCCCTAATCTGCGCGCAAGGCCGACCAACGAAGGCCCCAACGGTGAGGATTCCGCCAACGCCGCCCAGTCACGGCCGGTGCCTGGCGCCTATCAGCCCAGCAGCCCCCTGGGAGTGCGCCGACGGAGGTCGGCCCGTGCGGGACAGAAGATGCGGCGGCTCCCGGTGGTGGCCATCCTGATCCTTGTTGCGCTGGCAGGCGGGGCCGCGGCACTGACAGCGGGCCAGGCGCCAGAGTCCACATCCGGCGTCGTGCCTTACCCCGCGGTGAGCGGCACGCTGGGTGACCACCTCCTGGAACTTCAGAAGAGTGTGGAACCATGACCGGCTTTTACTCCACAGGCCAGCGCGCCGGAGCACGGGGAGCCGGCTTTGCCGCCACCTTGGTGCTGGCGGCATCGCTCGCCGGCTGCGGCCCGGCCGCTACCGGCCTGCAGCGCGACACGGCCTCCCATCTTCAGGAACTCGTGCTCGGCGTAAGCCAGGCAGCGGCCGCCAACGATCACGCGGCCGCGCTCACGGCACTGGAGAATCTGGAAGCGGACCTGGCGACTGCAGCCGGCAGCGGCCAGGTCTCCGAGGAACGGCGCCGAAGCATCATGACCAGCATCACCGCCGTCAGGGCCGACCTCAATGCCGCCGTAGAAGCCGCCGCCGCGGCAGCGAAGGCAGCTGAAGAAGCAGCGGTTGCCGCGGCAGAAGCGGAAAAAGCCAAGGCCGACGCGGAAGCCGCGCAGGCCGCCCAGGAAAACACTGCGCCCGTCGTGCCGGAACCTATACCGGCACCAGCTCCTGCACCGGAACAGGCAAAAGGCGCCGAGGGGAAAGGCAAAAACAAGAACGGCTGACGATTTGCCGTCCACCCTGGCGGACCCTTCGACTACGCTCATGTGATGCCTGTTCTCATCGCTCCGGACGTCAGTTATCACTCCTCCTGGGTGGAAGGATCCACGGAATTTGGCGGCGCCAACCGGGACGGTGGGGGCCCGGAGGACTGGTCCTTGGAAGCACTCAAAGATGCCCAGACGTTCCGCCGCTTTGTCGATGCCCTCGTCAACGATGCCCTGCAGGAGAGCCCGCGCAAGCCGGGGTACGTGCCCTGCACCTACTTATGGATTGTGGAGGGTGACACGTTCCTTGGCTCGCTGGCCATCAGGCACGAGCTGAACGATTTTCTCCCCAACGAGGGCGGGCACATCGGCTAAGGTGCTTAGGCAAACACTCATTGGGGGAATTATGAACTGTTTCGACTTGCGCTGATCCTGGGCTTCCTTGCTGCAGGCCTTACCGGCTGCACCTACTCATCCCCTCCTTCGTAGGCTGGAAGCACGCACACGGAATTGCCGGCGCTGTCCACACCTGCCCCGTTAACCATGGCAACCGACAACCGCAGGGGTCCGCGACGCCTTTCTCGATGGATACCAAACAGTGCGACGACTCACCCGACTCGAACACAAATGGCTGCACGCACTCGTGCTGTTGCCGGGAATCCCAGCCATCCCACCCGGCGATGACCCCGCCGGGTGGGCCAGCGCTCTGTAAGCCGGTGACTGGTGGAGAAGTTCCTTTATCGGCTTCCCGCTATGCCAGGCGAGAAACTGGCCTTCCGCGCGCACATCCTGGGTGGGATGAGGAGCAAGGACGTGGCCATTGCCGGCGGAGCGCAGACCGCCCAGCAATACCTATCGGCGGGGCTGATCGACGAGCTGCGGCTCCACATCTCGCCCATCCTCCTGGGAGCGGGCGAACGGCTGCTCGACGGCGTCGCGAACCTCAAGCTTGAACCGACGGAAATGCGGCTGCCGCTAGACGCGCGTTGGGAAGGACTCCACCTTGGCTGGATCCCGCTCGACGACGTCGCCCAGCACCCCATCAATACGGTCCAGAGTGTCCTGGCCCAGCGGGAGGTCGGCGGCCTTGACAGTGTCGTCGAGCTGCTCAGAGCGGCTGGCGCCGACAATCGCCGCGGAAACGTTGGGGTTCGCCAACACCCAAGCCACGGCCAGGGTAGCCAGCGGCACACCGAGGTCCGCGGCAATCGGCTTGAGCTTCTCCACCCGCTCCAGCACCTCGGGTTGCATGAACTTGTGCTCAGTCTTCAGCCCGCCGTCGTCGGCGGTGAATCGGCTGCCGGCCGGTACGGTGGAGGCACCGTACTTGCCGCTCAGCACGCCTTGGGCCAGCGGCGACCAGCACACCTGGGTGATCCCGAGCTCTTCGCAGACCGGCACCACTTCAGGTTCGATCACGCGCCACAGCATGTTGTACTGCGGCTGGCTGGAGACGAACTGGATGCCCAGTTCGCCCGCCAACGCGGCGCCCGCGCGGATCTCCGCCACGGTCCATTCCGAGACGCCGATGTAGTGGGCCTTCCCGGCACGGACGATATCCGCAAAGGCACCCATCGTCTCCTCGAGCGGGGTCTCGTAGTCATAGCGGTGCGCCTGATAGACGTCCACGTAGTCCGTCTGCAAGCGGCGCAGCGAACCGTTGATGGATTCCATGACGTGCTTGCGGGACAGGCCACGGTCGTTCTTCCCGGTGCCGGTTGGGAAGAACGCCTTGGTCATGACCTCGATGCCCTCGCGGCGCACACCCTTGAGTGCTTCGCCGAGCATCGTTTCGGCCTTTGTGCCTGCGTAGGCGTCGGCGGTGTCGAAAGTGGTGATGCCAAGGTCCAGGGCCTTGCGCACGCATGCCGTGGCAACGTCCTGGTCCACGGTTTCGCCGTGGGTGGCCCAGTTGCCCAGCGCGATCGAGCTGACGTACATGCCGCTGTTGCCGAGTTTGCGATACTGCATAAAGTTTCCTTTCAGAGTTTGCCGGGGTGTCCGGCGGAATACTGAGAATCCGGGGCGGTAGGTGTTGTGCGCAGGGCCCGGGGCGGTGCGGTGGTCTCCCGTACCACCAGGCGTGCCGGACGGGCAAGGTTGGCCGCTTGCCCTCCATGCATGACCTCCAGGAGGATCCGGGCGACGTCCTGTCCTTGTTCGGCCACCTCGTGGTCCATCGTTGTCAGGCCCACGACGTCGCAGAGCTCGTGGTTATCGAATCCGACCACAGAGAAATCCCGGGGAACTTCCAGGCCTGCCTGGCGGAGGACCTTAAGGACCCCGAAGGCCATCTCATCGGAGGCTACAAAAGCCGCGGTCGGAGCGCGTCCAGCGATAAGCAGCCGGGACATGGCCGCCGCGCCCCCAGCGACACTGTTCTCATCGAATTGTTCAAGGGCGACGTCCAGGGTCAGTCCGGCCTCGGCCAGAGCCTCCCGGTATCCCACCAGCCGCTCCAAGGGCGGCACACCGCCCAAATTGCTGCCCTCCTCATCACGGATGCCGATGAACGCTATCTGCTCATGGCCTAGGTTCAACAGATGCCTCACAGCAGCCCGCCCGGCCCCGACGTTGTCCACAGACACCGATCCGGCGCCCTGCGCTTGAGCCCCCAGCAAAGCCACCGCCTGCCCCTGGGAGGCGAGCGATTCCAGCTCCTCCCTGCTCGGCTGCAGGGCCATGATGATGACCCCGTCCGTACGGCCATGCAAATGCACGGTGCCGAAGAACCTCTGACGCTGTCCGGCAGTGGCGAGCTCGTAGAGGAGCACATCGAATCCGGCCTCCCGGAGCGTGTGTGTGGCCTCGCCAATAACCTTTCCGAAAAACCACTTGGCCAGCACCGGTACCACGATGCCCACGGTCATCGTCCGGCCTGTCGCAAGACGCGACGCAGCCGGGGATGCCGAATACCCTAGCTCATCGGCCGCCTTCTGCACGCGCTTGCGAGTTGCCGTCGAAACACCCGGAACGGAACGCAGCGCACGGGAGACTGTTGATATGGAGACCCCAGCACGTTCCGCCACTGATTCAACGTTTGCTACCATGCAACCTATGCTAGACAAGCATTCCGCAGTAACGCAAGCGCTTGCAATGCGTTCAGCGCGTCGCTGACTCCAATGCCGACGCCGGGGACCCATAACCGGGCTGACCAGCCTCCGGCTACATCGCCCAGCAGCTCGCCATTTCCCATCCACAAAAGGTTGCCGCACTGGTGCTGGTGGGCTGTCCCCTGAGCCTCCACGGGCGGGCACCCTTCGCCGACGAAGTGGACCGCCTGACGGACCCCCTCGACGAGAACTGGGTCCGGGATTCCCCTGTCCTGGTTTACCCTGCTGCACGAGGTTCCGCAGTGGTCGCTCGAGGACCGTGTGCGCGACGGTCTCAGGATGCCAGCCCACGTGTGGAAAGCCATCCTGAACGGCCTGGGCGAGGCCACCCCGCCCACGGAAGCGGGATCCATCCACGCCCCCACGCTTATCCTGTGGGGCGGCCAGGACGGCTTGCTGACGCGCGGCGACCAGGAAACCCTAGCCACCCGGATCCCCGGCTCAGGGCTGAAGGTGTACCCCGGAATGGCACATCTGGTGCTGTGGGAGTGCCCGGAACAAGTGGCGGAAGATACGACGGCGTTCCTCCGCTTGCTCGGTTGAGGTCAGGCACCAAACCAGCGGCCGCCGTCGTGATTCCCGACGACGGCGGCCGCCCGGCAGGCGCTCAGCTGAGGTATCCGTTCGGGTTGAGGACGTACTTGGTGGCCGCTCCGGCGTCGAACTCGGCATAGCCCTTGGGCGCATCCTCCAGGCTGATCGCCTTCGCGTTCACGTTCTTGGCGATGCTCACCTTGTCGTGCAGGATGGCCATCATCAGTTGCCGGTTGTACTTCATCACCGGGCATTGTCCGGTGGTGAAGCTGAGCGACTTGGCCCAGCCAGTGCCCAGGCTCAGGCTCAGCGCACCCTTCTTGGCAGCTTCGTCCACGCCGCCCGGATCGCCGGTGACGTACAGCCCGGGAATGCCCAGCGCACCGCCGGCCGCGGTGATTTCCATCAGCGAATTCAGCACCGTAGCGGGCGCCTCCTTGGCGTCATGGCCGTGGCCGCGCGCTTCGAAGCCCACCGCGTCCACGCCGCAGTCCACTTCCGGGACGCCCAGGATCTGCTCGATCTGCTCCGCCGGGCCGCCCTTGCTCAGGTCAATCGTTTCGCACCCGAAACTGCGCGCCTGCTTCAGCCTGTCCTCGTTCAGATCGCCCACAATCACGACGGCGGCACCCAGCAGGTGCGCGCTGGTGGCCGCTGCGAGGCCAACAGGCCCGGCGCCGGCCACATACACGGTGGAGCCGACGCCCACCCCGGCCGTCACGGCGCCGTGGAAGCCGGTGGGGAAAATGTCCGACAGCATGGTCAGGTCCATGATCTTTTCCAGGGCCTGGTCCTTGTCCGGGAACTTCAGCAGGTTCCAGTCTGCGTACGGGACCAGCACGTAGTTGGCCTGGCCGCCCACCCAGCCGCCCATATCCACATAGCCGTAGGCGCTGCCGGGGCGGTCCGGATTGACGTTCAGGCAGATGCCGGTCTTGCGTTCCTTGCAGTTCCGGCAGCGGCCGCAGGCGATGTTGAAGGGCACCGAACAGATGTCCCCCACTTTGATGAACTCGACGCCGGGACCAACCTCCACCACCTCGCCGGTGATCTCGTGCCCCAGCACCAGGTTGGGCGGCGCCGTGGTGCGCCCGCGGACCATGTGCTGGTCCGAACCGCAGATGTTGGTGGCCACGGTTTTCAGGATGACCCCGTGGGGTACTGTGCGCCCCACGTTCGCCGGATTCACGCCCGGGCCGTCTTGGAGTTCGAAGCTTGGATAGTCGATGTCGATCAGTTCGACCTTGCCCGGTTCTTTGTAGGCAACGGCTTTGTTCCCAGTCATCAGTGCTCTCCTCTGGTCAGAACGGCGAAGCCCGGTGGGGCCGCCATGAATCATGAGTGTTGCGATGGATCCCCACGTGCAGGGCCTGCCCGTTGCTTGAGCAGCTGGATGTTTTCCTGGCGTTGGGGGTCCGGCCAGTCTAGGCATGCCGGCCCGAAGGGTCCATAGCCCGAACCCCTTATCTTTATCTGCTCCCCTGCCGGGGCCGGTTGGCCGTCAAGAGCTCCGCCGCCTGTAGGTACAACTCGTCATCTCTCCGGCTTCCGTTGCGGCCAGGGACGAAACCTTGAGCAGCTTCACCCGTACGGCCGGTACCCTTAACCGGTGACTTTGACGCACCCGCCACACCTCGCCGACCCTGTGATCAGCTCCCTGGTGGGCGGCACCTCGCTCAGCCGCGGCCGCACCTATGCGCGAAGGGGCGCCGTCTCAGGCGTCGAGTGGGATCCCCAGAAACTGGAGCTGAAAGGCAAGGTCCAGGGCAACCGCAGCGCCCCGTATCGGACCAGGGCCTCGTTCAAGAACGGCATCAACGGTTTGCGCCTGGAATGGGGCAATTGCTCCTGCCCTATGGAGTACAACTGCAAGCATGTGGCCGCGCTGCTCCTGGAAATCAGCAGCGGGCCCGTGATGGAGCAGCCGCCGCTTCTGGTCATTCCCGCCGCCGCTGCCCGGGCCCCTGCCCCGGCCCGTGCGAAGGCACCAAAGAAGTCCCCTCCCGATCCCTGGCAGCGGCAGCTCCACAGCATTCTTCACCCGCAGCCAACTCCCCGCCACACAGCCTTCAACCCCGGCGTCAGCTCCGCCGCCACCACACCCCCACTCCAGCTCGGCGTGCAGCTGGATCTGCAGGAAACGGCACCAGGCCGGACCTGGTCCCAGCACGGACTCCACGATCCCTGGGAAAATCAATCGGCCTCTGCCATTAGCCTGACGGCCCGGCCCGTAAAACTTGGGGTCAAAGGCAAGTGGGTGGCTGGCCAACTCCGCTGGGATACCTTCGGGCGTTCCCACTACTACGGCTACCCACGCGAAGCCTTCAAGCCGGAACAGGTCCGCTGGATGCGGACCTTCGCCGCCGTCTACGCCATTGAAGGCTCACAGGCAACCAGCACGCACCTTCCCCTGGACCAATTCCACAGCCCGTTGCTCTGGCAGCTCCTCGCTGAAGCCCGCCACGTCGGAGTGGCGCTGGTCGCCGCAAAGTCCGGCGACGTCGTCGTAATTCATGACCCTGTCAGCCTGTCACTGGATCTTAGCGATCACGACGGCGGACTGCGGCTGGCCGCGCACGTCGGGGTGAACTGTGACGCCAGTTCACCGGACCGCCGGGCCCTGGGCATGATCGGCCAGCCCGGCCACGGAGTGTTCTGGTGGGATTCCGCCACCGGTCCGGGCACATCCAAGGCGCCCCGGGGCTTCCACCTCGCCCCGAGCGCGGGGCCTGTACCGGAAGCCCTCCGGCCCCTGATCATGCACCGAACCGAACTGCGGGTCCCGGCGGAGGCCCGCGACGCCTTCCTGGGAGCCAGCTTCCCGCAACTGGCCCAGGCCACCGATGTCATCTCCAGCGATGCCTCCGTGGAACTTCCGCAGATCCTGCCGCCGGAGCTGGTCCTGACCGCCACCCATAATTCCGCCACACTGCAGCTTCACTGGCACTGGGAGTACGCGTCCGCGGCCACCGTCACCCGCCAGCCGCTGCCCGACGCCGGCAACGGATACCGCGACCACACGTTCGAGTCCCAACTCCTGGCGCAGGTGGCCGGGGTTCTGGCCCCGTTTCCGTCCGCCTGGCAGGAGCAATTCCCGGACCAGCCGTCCGGCCACCCCGGCAGCGTCGAGCCCACTGTGCTCAGGAACGTCGCCGCCGCCCGGTTCACTACCGATGCGCTGCCCGCGCTGGAACAGTTCGAGCACGTGCGGGTAGTCACCTCGGGCCCGGCGCCGGACTACAGCGAGCTGACGGACAGTCCGCTGGTCAGCGTCAGCACCAAGGGAACGGACGACGGCGACTGGTTTGATTTGGGCGTCACCGTCACCCTGGGCGGGGAAGAAATCCCCTTTGACCTGCTGTTCCGCGCCCTGGCCGCCGGCGATGAACACCTGATGCTGGCCAGCGGCAGCTACTTCCGGCTCGACCAGCCCGAGTTCCTCCGGCTGCGCCGCCTGATCGAGGAAGCCAGGGCCCTGCAGGACCACGAGGGGCCCCTGCGGATCAGCCGGTACCAGGCCGGCCTCTGGGACGAGTTCGAGGAACTGGCAACCACCGCCGAACAGGCCGATTCCTGGCGGCGGAGCGTCGGAGGGCTGCTGCGGTTCTCGGAGATGCTGGACGTGCCGCAGCCGGCGGGCCTCGTCGCATCGTTGCGCCCCTATCAGCAGGACGGCTTCAACTGGCTGGCCTTCCTGTGGGAGCAGGGCCTGGGCGGCGTGCTCGCGGACGATATGGGCCTGGGCAAAACACTGCAGGCCATAGCCCTGATCTGCCACGCGAAAAACGGCATCGGCGCACCGGCACGGGACGAAGCCGCACGCCACCCTTTCCTGGTGGTCGCCCCTACCTCAGTGGTGCCCAACTGGGCCGCGGAAATCGGGCGGTTTTCCCCCGGGCTGCGCGTCACCGCCGTCACCGACACGCTGCAGCGCAGCGGAACGGATCCCGCGGCACTCACTGCAGAGTCCGACGTCGTGATTGTCTCCTACACACTGTTCCGGCTGGACTACGAGGCCTACGCGGCCCAGGAATGGGCGGGGCTGCTGCTGGACGAGGCGCAGTTTGTGAAAAATCCGGCCACCAAGGCCAGCCAGAATGCCCGCCGGTTCCCCGCCCCGTTCTAGCTCGCCATCACGGGGACACCCATGGAGAACAACCTGATGGAGCTGTGGTCCATGTTCTCCATCACCGCTCCCGGGCTGTTTCCGTCGTCGAGGAACTTCGCCGACTACTACCAGAAGCCGGTGGAGAAAGACGGGGACGCGGAGAAACTGGCGCAACTACGACGGCGGATCCGGCCTCTGATGATGCGCCGCACCAAGGACCTTGTGGCCAAGGATCTTCCCGCCAAGCAGGAACAGGTGCTGGAGCTGGATTTGGCGCCGCGGCACCGCACGATTTACCAGCGGCACCTGCAGCGCGAACGGCAAAAAGTCCTGGGATTGCTGGATGATATGAACAAGAACCGCTTCGCGATCTTCAAATCCCTCACCATGCTGCGCAGGCTCAGCTTGGACGCGTCCCTGGTGGACGAGAAATACGCCTCCGTCCCGTCCAGCAAACTTGATGCCCTGCTGGAGCAACTCGGCGACATCGTATCGGAGGGACATCGCGCCCTGATCTTCAGCCAGTTCACCGGATTCCTTGGCAAGGCCGCGGCGCGGCTCGACGCTGAAGGCATCGAGTACGCCTATCTGGACGGCAAGACCCGCCGGCGCGGCGACGTGATCGATCAGTTCAAGTCCGGAAGCGCACCCGTGTTCCTCATCAGCCTCAAAGCAGGCGGATTCGGCCTGAACCTGACTGAGGCGGACTACGTATTCCTGCTGGACCCATGGTGGAACCCCGCGTCAGAGGCGCAAGCCGTTGACCGCACCCACAGGATCGGCCAGAACCGGAACGTCATGGTCTACCGGCTGGTGGCCAAGGACACCATCGAGGAGAAAGTCATGGCGCTCAAGGAGAGAAAGGCCAAGCTGTTCACCGCCGTGCTGGACGACGACGCGATGTTCGCCTCAGCACTGACTGCGGATGACGTGCGGGGCCTGTTCGACGGCTGACGCGCGCTAACGCCCCGGAGCAGGTCGCGGAAGATGCGGCGGCGTTCTTCCGTTCCCTCAATTAGGGGCAGCCCCGCCAGCCAAGGCTCTCGTTCCCGCCCAGCGCGGTCTGTTGACCTGCACGGGGATGCGGAGTCTAATCGGAAGCAGGTGGCGCTGCTCGCGCGCCGACTTACTCATTTCGGGGTGGATCATGGCCGCTGGAGAAAACGTTCGGGAGGACCGGCTGGAGGTTCCCGGCGGCAGTGTCTGGTACCGGGTCGTCGGCGACGGTCAGCACACACCGCTGGTCATTGTTCACGGCGGCCCAGGTGCCACCCATGACTATCTCGAGCCGTTGGAGGCCCTGGCCGATGAGCGGCCGGTGGTTTTCTACGATCAACTCGGGGCGGGAAAATCGGATGCGCCCGACGATATCGAAATGTGGACCAACGAGCGCCTGGTTGACGAACTTGGCAGGATCCTTGACGGCCTCGCATTGGGTCGCGTCCACCTGCTCGGCCAGTCTTGGGGGACGATCATCGCGACCGAGTACGCCCTCCGGACGCCGGAGAGGCTGGCGAGCCTGGTCCTGGCGAATCCATGCCTGAGCCTGCCCCGCTACGCCGTCGGTGCAGCGGCACTGCGCGCGGCCCTGCCCGCGGATGTCCGCGCTGTGCTGGACCGGCACGAGGCCGCAGGAACTACGGACTCCGATGAATACCAGGCGGCCACGATGGAGTTCTACCTTCGACACGTCTGCCGGCTGGACCCGTGGCCGGATTCTTTGATGCGGACTTTTAGCCAACTGAACCAGGCTATCTATGAGCGGATGCAGGGGCCGAGCGAATTCCAGATCACAGGCATCCACAAGGACTATGACGTGACCGGTCGCCTGGGTGAACTAACGGTTCCTACACTGTTCCTGTGCGGCCGTCACGATGAGATTCGGCCGGAGGACGCGGCTTGGTACCACAGCCTGGTGCCGGGATCGGAGCTGGTCATCTTCGAGGAGAGCAGCCATATGCCCCATCTCGAGGAACCTGAGCGCTACCAGGAGGTACTGCGAGATTTCCTGCACAGGGCGGAACAGGCACCCACGGAAACGCCCGTACAGGTTCAACGGGGCTGACTGTCCTGTAAGTCCTCGCCTGAGTCTTAACCGGATGTACGCCCAGCAAGCCCGCCCAGCACCACGTTCACCGGCTCCTGCCCGGCCTGCAACAAACCGATTTGCTTCCGGATCAGCCGCGCCACCCGCGGCAGCATGGCCGAGCTGGCCCCGCCCACGTGCGGGGTGATGAGGACACCGGGCACGGTCCACAGGGGATGATCGCGCGGCAGCGGTTCCGGATCCGTCACGTCCAGGGCGGCCCGGAGCCTGCCGGACGACGTCTCGCGCAGCAATGCCTCGGTATCGGCCACCGGCCCGCGGGCCACGTTCACCAGCAGTGCGCCGTCCGGCATCGCCGCCAGGAACCGGGCGTCAACCAGGTGCCGGGTCTGCTCGCTCAGGGGAACACTGACCACCACAATGTCGTGGAGCGGCAGTTGCTCATACAGGGAATCAATCCCGTGGATCCTGCCGCCCTCATCGTCGCGGCCGCGGCTGGCCAGCCGCGTCACCTCGGTCTCGAACGGCAGCAGCCGGGCCTCAACCGCCTTCCCCACTCCCCCATAACCCACCAGGAGCACCCGCCTGTCGGCCAGGCTAGGGCGCTCGCGGTGGTCCCAGGTTCCCGTCGCCGAATTCCGCACAAAGTCCGGGATCCCCCGCTGGCTGGCGATGATCATGCCCAACGCAAGTTCCGCCGTCGACGTCTCATGCACTCCCGCCGCGTTGGCGAAAAGGCACCCCGCGGGCAGAACCGCCGCGACGCCGTCGTACCCGATCAGCTGGCTCTGCACCAGGCCGACGTCCACGGAGTCCAGCGCAGCCAGCGCCCCTACTCCGCCCATGTAGGGCGGCACCACAATGTCGAACTGCTCCGCCGGCGCCGGGCCGGTCAGGTCCCACAGGAAGAGTTCGACGCCGGCGGACGGCTCGAGTGCGTCCACCAGGTTCTGGCTGGGCAGACTCACCCGTAGTTTCGGTGATGTGGGCAAACCGGACATGGGTGCTCCTTCTCTCGACTTTCCTGCCAGTTAACCAGCCCCGCGCTACCGGTCGGTCTTGACCACCGTGAACAGCACCGCCGAGTCCTCTTCCGCTTCCAGGCTGTGCAGCCCGTCCGGCACGATCAGGAGATCCCCTGCCTTGCCCTGCCACGACTCCCCGCCAGCCCTCAGCCAGACCGATCCCTTCAGCACGTAGACCGTTGCCTCGCCGGGGTTCTGGTGCTCGCTGAGCTGCGTGCCGGCACGGAAGGCCATGACGGTCTGGCGCAGTTTCTTCTCATGCCCGCCGAACGCTGTATCGGCTGCCCGCCCACTGGGTGCCGCAACAGCGGCAGCGATCTGCTGACGGGCCAAAGCCTCAATCGATATCTTTTGCATGACGCCACCGTACCTACGATTGACGGCGTTGCCGAGGGCCGTTCACTCACCGTCCTGCGGCGCTACCCGTGCGTGACGGCAGCCCCCAGAAGCCCGAACAGCGTTCCGGCCGCCAGGGCAATGAGGGCGCGCCTCCGCGTGGGATACAGCCAGCGCACTGCAAAAACAGCCACCGCGAGAATCAACCCGTTCACCACGCTCATGGTGACCGCCAACCATTCGGTACCGGTGGACACCCCGAAGCCTCCACCGCTGCAGCCGCTGATCCCGCACCAGGCAAGACCCGCCACGAGCCACTGCGGAAAGCTCAGCAGGACAGCGAGGGGCACGGTCCACCAGAGATTGCGGACGTTCCGGGTGACCCCGTGAATTGTCACCCCCGGAACCTGAGGCATAGCGAGAGGCCTGGCGGCTGGAACCGGCTTCCGGATGCTCAGGACCATCCACCGGAAGAGCGCTGCGTTGACCACCGCAAGGGCGAGGAATCCCAGGTAGTGGATAACCGTCGTCGGCCTCAACCCACCCTGCGGCGGCGGACCCGAGGAATCAAGGAGGAAGACCACGGCGAAATACGCCGCCGAAACGGGCAGCGTCAGAACCACCACGGCCAACCACAGCCGCTCCCGGAACACGGCATCCAGCCCCGTTTCGAAGGAACCGGTGACGAGCGAAGCCCCGACAGCGGCAACCGTCACCGCCAGATAAACGGCGACGGCGATCCTGGCCCAGCGCGGTAGCAACCCCTTATCCGGTAAGGATCCTGTCCGCATAGTCATGACCGGGCCCTCACCGGACGGACCATGCGGATTTCGGGCAGCTCTTCCCACTCGGGTGGCAGCTGGCCGCGCGTGCCGTCAGGGCGAAAGCCGTGTTTGAGGTAGAAGGCCTGCGCCCGAGGATTGTTCTCCAGCACCCAGAGATAAGCCGGACTCTCACCGATGGCCGCGCTCAGCAACGCGGCCCCCAGCCCGCTGCCGTGCGTCCGCCGGAGTGTGTACAGCGAATACAGTTCCAGCGCCTCCGGGCCGTCCTCATCCCGTGCGGGACCCGAGTCGGCGAGACCCACCACTTCATGGTTGGCGTCCACGGCCATGATCCGCGGGTCGCTGCCGGCCAGGAATGGTCGACACTGTGCATCGCGCCCATGTGATCCAGGCCCGGCAGGACGCGGACGTCCCACCCGGCTTTGGTCAGGGACGCTTGATGCCTCGCCAGGGGCTCCCCGATGGACACCCGCACTCCGCCCCAGACCGGTTTGTAGTCAATCTGGTCCTCGGCGCCGGCGAACGCGAGTTTGGGCAGGTCCCCCGGGAGCACTGCGGCGGAATCGTCAAAGTCCTGCAGCGCTTCGTACAGGGTGACGAACTGCTGCGTCTGCGCCTCGGTGGTCTGGACCGACACCGAATCCCAGTCGCCCGGTTCAGGTTCCGTGACCTGGCCTGCCGGTTCGCCGGCCTTTTCCACGGACATGGCGTGCGGGGCGCGGGTGACGGCCAGCATGCTTCGGTACGGACCCTCGAGCGGCGGGAACCCGCCCAAGGCGAGCGCCCGCAGACGGTCGGTGCGGAGTGCGAGCTGCAGGCCGCACAGCGCCAGCCAGGAGTAGCCGTAGTAGGCAAAACGGTCGACGCCGGCGGCATCGGCAATTGCCAGCAGATCCTTCGCGATGTTCCCCGGGGTGAAGCGTCTGCGGCGCCGGGTGGGCCATGCGGTGCGCTTCGTAGTACGCGGCTATCACCCGGTTGGTTGGTGCCAGTCCGTTGATGAGGTTTGGTCCCAGGTCCGGGTCCCCGCCCCACTGGCGCAGCGTCTCCGCCTCCGCCGCGGTGTGGGGCGCCAGGCTGACCGGCAGGAGGACTCCGGGTCCGTCTCCCTGAACCGTGACGGGGATGGTTGAGCCGTCACGGAGAACTGCCTCAACTGTTTCCGTGCCCATTGGCTGCCTCTTCCTCCGCGGTATTCACAGAGGGCATCCCCGTTCGTTGACACTCCTCTACGGCGGACGTGTACTTAAAATGGCGCCTGTGATTGCAGGGACAAATCACGAAGCGGCCCACGCTTCCGTGCGGCCGCCCTCAACACATGGAGGTCGAAATGGGACAGGCACGCGAGGTCATGGACCGCTTAACCACGGCCATGGCAGCAAAGGACAAGGAAACACTAGCGGGGTGCTACGCCGAGGACGCCGTGGCCTTCACCCCTGATGAAGGCGAGCTCACCGGGCGGGAGGGAATCACCAACTACCTCTTCCATTTCTGGGAAGCGCTGCCGGACGTCACGTATGAGTACGCCGATAAACATGAGGCCGGGAATGTGGCTATCGATGAGGGTTTCGTCGCCGGAACCAACACCGGGCCGTTGAGCCTGCCTTCCGGCGAAACCCTGCCGGCCACGGGCAAACAGGTCAGGGTCAGAAGCTGCGACATCGCCAGGGTCGAGGGCGGCCTGATCACATCGCACCACTTCTACTTTGACCAGATGGACTTCCTGGGACAGCTCGGGCTGCTTCCGGAATTGTCCAAACACTGATCGGCGCCGGCCCTACTTGAGGATCTCGGCACGGCGCAGCCGGACGATGTCCTCCAGCACGTCGTTGGGGAGGGGATGCGCCGCCGTGAACCGGATGGTCCCTTTGGACAGGGAGTACCCTTCAAGCCGGCCGGCGACGGCGTCAATCACCGCCGGGGAAAACGGGAAGACGGAGAGGTGCTTGCCTGCCCGGACGACGCCCACGAGAGGCTTTCCCTCAAATTTCAGGGCCGGCATCCCGTAGCTCATCCCCTGCTCGGCCTCCGGCACAACGGCCCTTGCAACATCGATCACATGTTGCAGGCAGCCGCGGTCCGGCTCAGGAAGATCGGCCAAGGAATGTCAACGGAGCCCATGGCACCCATTCTATTCCTGAGCGTGACGCGCTATTCCTGAGCGTGGCGCGAGGGGCCGCACCTGCCTTCGCGGCAAGTGCGGCCCCTTCGTGCGCCAATCAGCCCTGCGGCTGGCTACTTGCGCTGGGAGATGTTGAGAATGTTCCCTTCGCTGTCCAGGAACCAGGCGGACTTCCCCCAGTCGTTATCCGCAACGCCGTTCTCCGTCTTCAGGCCGGGGAAATCGTAGTCTTCAAAGACGACCCCGCGGCCCCGCAGTTCCTCCATCTCGGCTTCGAGGTTGTCCGTTTCCCAGCCCATCTGGGTGTTCTTGGCCGTCCCGGCATTCTCCGTCTGGTAAATCAGGAAACCCGTTCCGTTGCCGCCGCTGTAAAACAGGCTGTCGTCCTCCATGGAATCGGACGGTTCCAGCCCCAGCTTGTCCCGATAGAAATCCTTCGCCCTGTTGATGTCCTTCGCAGCGAGAACAGCCATAATGGTTCGATCCTTGAGCATGATGATTTCCTTTGTGCCTTGCTTTCGCGTTGATGGCGATGCTCTCCCCCGGAGGCGGTTCCGGAACCCCGTTGTCCGGTGCCGCGTGGCCGCCCGTTACGCCAAGTGCCGGAGCGGCCACCTGGGACTCTCCTGCGCCGCGCCAGCCATCATCAGCGAGAGGATCCCCGAAGCCTATGTGGCCATTATGGAACTGAAAGGGCACTCGCGGATATAGGGGATTTCTACCGCTTCGAGCGTCCCTCCCGGAGGCCCCACGGATGCCGGGAACAAGTATGGCATCCGGGGCCGCTGTTGTTGCCGCACACTTAGCTAGTGCGTACTTTTGGTGTTGAAGAAGAATTCCTGATCGTTGATCCCTCCAACGGCAGTCCCCTGCCCCTGGCAGCAGACCTGCTGCGCCTCCAGGACCCGGGCGAACCGGCGGACCTTTCCACGCACCCGGCGCTCGCCGTCGAGCTTCACCAGGAACAGCTCGAAGTGATCACCCACCCGCACAGCACCCTGAGCGGACTCTCCGCCGAAATCCTGTCAGGCCGCGCCTACGCGGACTCGCTTGCCCGGAAAGTCGGCGCCAGAATCGCCGCGCTTGCCACGTCCCCGTTGGCAGTGACACCCCATTCCACCAGCAACCCCCGCTATGACGCGCTGCTGGAAAAGTTCGCCCTGACAGCCCGTGAGCAGCTGACCTGCGGATGCCACATCCATGTCTCCGTCGACTCCGATGAGGAAGGCGTCGCAATCCTGGACCGGATCAGGTCCTGGCTGCCGCCGCTGATGGCGTTAAGCTCCAATTCACCGTTCTGGGACGGCGCTGACAGCGGCTATGCAAGCTTCCGCACGCAGGCCTGGAATCGCTGGTCCTCGGCCGGGCCGACGGAAATCTTCGGCTCGGCGCAGGCCTACCACCAGCGCGTGGCGGACCTGGCTGCCACGGGCGTAGTCAACAACCCTGATTTTGACGCCCGCCTCTCCGCCCGCCACCCCACCGTGGAGATCCGGGTATCCGATGTTTGCCTCGATCCCCGCGACACCGTCCTGATCGCCGCCCTGGTGCGGGGCCTGGTGGAGACCGCTGCCCGGGAATGGAAATCCGGCCAGGAGCCGGACATGGTTCCGGCCATCATCCTGCGCCAGGGGGCCTGGCTGGCCAGCCGGTGGGGAATCCAGGGCGAACTGCTCCACCCGCTGACCCACAAGCCGGAGTCCGCGCGCAATGTCATCGCCGCGCTCCACCACCATGTCCGCGACGCCTTGGTCGAGGCGGGCGATGCAGCCTACGTCGAGGAATCCCTGCACCGGATCTTCGCCAACGGAACCGGCGCCAGGCTGCAGCGGCAGGCCTACGCGCGCCACGGCCGGCTGGCAGACGTGGTGAGCGACGCCGTCGTGGTTACCCACCAGGAACCCGCCATCTACGAGCCGCTCACCCCGGTTGACCTGTCACTTCTGGTCCCCAACCAGGTGGTTTAGCCACCAGACGTGATAGAGCAAGCCCGCGCGCCCTCGGCCTCGCGTCGGATTCTGCTCAATCATCAACTTCCACCCTTCGGGGCGGGCTGGATTTCCGGGGGCGCCCGCGTGCCGCCGTCGAATGATTGAGCAGAATCCGTCGGCCGCAAGCGGGCCGGGAACCGCGGGATAATGGAAGCATGAGCAATCAGGACCCGGATCCCTGGGCCGAATTCGACAGGCTCAAGCCCGCAGTCCCGGACCGTGTGGCTGGCTATCCCGGTGGCGAACCGGTGGGCTTTGGCTTCCGGACGGGTGTGCGCAGCGCCAACGTGGCCCTCGGCTTCGCCGTGTACGCGCTGGCGCTGGGAACCATGCTGGTCCTCACCGGCGCGGTGGTCTTCATCGCGCAGGGGCAGTGGCTGCTGCTCGGGCTGATGGTGCTGGTCGAGGCCGTCTTCGTCTATGGATTCATCCGGCTGGCACGCCAGGCGCGCGACCGCCGAGTCTCCGGCTAGTCGCCCCTCCGGTCAGGCGGGCTTCTGGGCAGGCTGCGGGGCAGGCTTCTGACCGGGCAGTACGGCTAGGACCGCGCGGCGCGGATAGCCCGGGCCCCAGCTGCGCCGGCGGCCAGGATCACCGGGACCAGGCACATCAGGGTGACCACTGTGTTGGGGCGAAACGCCGCGCGGCCGCCGACGGTCCGGTACACACCCAGCGGCAGCACCATTCCGCCGCCACCCCCGCCGGAGGCACCGTCACCGGCTTCGCCGCCTCCCCCGAACCCGAAGGACACCAGTGCAACCGGGATGATTTCTTCCCCGCCCACCTGGACGGCCGGGCCATAGGCCTTGGTGACGCCAATGTTTTTGAAGGTGTCCACGAAGGACGAAAAGGAATCAGACATGACTTCACCATAGGCGCGCGGCGCGGCGATCACCATGGGTGAGCGGCCGACGTCGGGCCTTCCCCAGCGAGCGGCGCATTGCCCGCGACCCCTGCCTGCAATACTTCGGGGATGTCTGCTCCTTCAGCCGCGTTCGCCGAGAACGCCATCCGCCAGCCCGTGCGCGCCCAACACCTGACGAGTCGTTCATCCTCACGGACCAGGACACCATCGCCAGCGTCCGTCGCGCGCACCGGGAGGCTTGCGAGGCATCGCGCGAGGCGACGTCGTTGTTGGAGCTCGACGACGTGCTGCGCGGCAACCGCCGCGGCCCGCTCCCGCTGCATTGGGTGTACCTGCATGTGCTGCGGGAGTTCGCCCAGCATTGCGGGCACGCCGATATTCTGCGCGAGCAGATCCTCAACGGCTGACGCCGGGCAAGCGCCGGCGTCAGCAGCGCCGGGTCAAGCCTTGTTGACCGTCGCGGCGGCCGAGAGGGCGGCCAGCCCGCGCTCGAAGTCGCCGCCGACCATCTTGTCCATGTTCACGATCATGGCGAAAATCTTCGCGAGCCCCTTGTTCTCGCCGGTCATCCGCCACGTGACCTGGGTCCCGCCGTCGGCCGGTGTGAACGTAAACGTGGTGGGATTCACAGCCTTGAACGGCTTTGTGAACTCAAGGCGGACCTTGATACTCCGGGGAGCATCCGACTCGACGATCTCCATGTTTCCGCTGCCTGCTTTGCGGTTGCCGCTCCAGGCATACTTGGCCCCCACACCGGCGTCACTGCCCGAATACGAGCGGTTGAGTTCCCGATCCACGTTCTCCCAGGGCGACCATTTGGTCCACTCCAGGAAGCTGTTGACCAGCGGAAACACGTCTTCCGCAGGGGCAGGAATAAGGGCGCTGCGAGTGACTTCGTAAGTTGACATGCCGCAATCGTAGGTGGAGGGAGCCGATATTCAGCGAGTCCCGCATGTGGCGTTCACCAAGTGTTCCGGAACCCGATACCTGTCTTGCGTACTGTCGCAGGATCGACGGCCGGAGGTACGGCCGCATCAGTGAAAGAGGCATCGATGACCACCGGAATCCACCAGCCCACCCTCAGCCGGCGGGCCGCGCTGGCCGCCGCCGGAACCCTTGGCGCGCTGGGACTGACAGTGGCCGCAGCAGCCGGAAGCTACGCGGCACCGGGAGCGAAGGCACCCAAGCCCACCCTCGCATTCCGCCCAGACGGCGGCTTCAAAGTGATCCAGTTCAACGACACCCAGGACGACGAGCAAACGGACCGCCGCACCATCGAGCTCATGGACAAGACCCTGGACGCGGAGAAGCCGGACTTCGTGGTGATCAACGGCGATGTGATCAACGGCGGCTGCGACTCTGAGCTGGAGGTCAAGCAGGCACTCAACCACGTGGTCCAGCCCATGGAGCACCGGCAGATCCCCTGGGCCGTCACGTTCGGCAACCACGACGAAGATTCCGTGGCACGGACGGGCATGACCGAGGCCAAAATGCTGCAGTTTCTGCAGACCTACGAATTCAACATGAACGGCGACTCCACGCCGGGGCTCACCGGGACGTCGAACTCGCTGCTGCTCGTGCAGTCGGCCAAGTCCAAGGAGCCGGCCTTCGGCCTGTGGCTCATCGACACCGGCCGATATGCCCCGGACGCCATCAATGGACAGGACTTCGAAGGCTACCCCGACTGGGACTGGGTACGCATGGACCAGGTCACCTGGTACCGCAGCCTGTCCATCGCCACCGAGCAGAAGTACGGCAAGAAGGTCCCCTCCCTCATGTGGGGCCACATTGCGCTCCACGAGCACCGCAACATGTGGTTCGCCAGCCTCGACTCGCGGACGGACGCCGATCACACCCGGGCCCGCACGAAGCACAACATCGTCGGCGAACGGAACGAGGACGAGTGCCCCGGCCCCATCAACTCCGGCCTGTTCAGCGCCTTCCTGGAACGCGGGGATGTGCTCGGCTACTTTGTGGGCCACGATCACGTCAATACCTACGTGGGCAACTACTACGGGGTGCAGCTCGGCTACGCCCCCGGAACCGGATTCGGCGCCTATGGGCTCCCCGGCGCTGAACGGAATCGCCTGCGCGGCGCCCGGGTCTTTGAGCTGGATGAGAACCACCCCGGAATCTACAAGGACACCCGGCTGGTCTTCGCCAAGGACATGGGCATCGACCTGACGGCCAACGACCAGCCGATCGCTCCCCGGCCACTGGACCCGGCCCAGGCCTAGGGACGCTACCGTCGGCGAGGACTGGGTGCCGCTCCGTGTGGCTCCGGCGGGACTGGCGGGCGAGGGGGTGGGGCGGGCTATCCGGCTGTTGGCCGGTTTCTGCCGTCCCATCCCCTGTGCCGCAGGTTGCGGGTGGCCATCAGCGAGGCGCCGATGAACAGCACGCCCAGGACCACGGTGGCGACGCCCACGTAGAACCATCCACCCTGGCCGAAGATCATCAGCGCGACGCCCAGCAGGCACAGGCCTTTAGCTGTGATATCCAAGTACAGCTGCGCCTTTGGAGAGTCCATACTTCCACGATAAGCCCGGTGGCGGCATCGCACCCCGTGCGCTTTTCCTAGTCCGCCCGCTCGAAGCTACTGGTCAGGCGGACAGCGGCCAGGCCCGCGGCCGCAGCCCAGGCCTGCGGCGAACCTGCGTGATGGTACGTAACCGGCACAGGGAAATCCGCCCGCGAGAACCCGCCGAACAGTTCCGGCAAGCTGTTGCCAAAGTGCGCGGCCGCCTCCCGGATCCCCGCTGCCACGGCCCGTGCCTGGTCGGTCAGCCCGTAGGCTGCCATTCCCTCCGCGGCCAGCATGCTGTCATGCGGCCAGACGGAGCCGTTGTGATAGGACATCGGGTGGTAATAGTGCTGGCCTTCGGCGAGGGTCCGGATCCCCCACCCGGTGAAGAAATCGTCCCGGAGCAACCGGGAAGCGACCGCACGGGCGTCGTCGGCATCGAGGATCCCCGCCCACAGCAGGTGGCCGGCATTGGAAGCCAGCGCGTCAACCTGCTGGCCTTCACCGTCCACGGCCAGGGCGGGAAAGTTCTGGTTGTCCATCCAGAACGCGTCCCGGAACCGGAGCTTCAGCTCCTCGGCGAGCCCGTGAAGGGTGCCTACCCAGGCCTGGTCATCCCATTGCTCGGCTGCAAGGCGGGCGCATTCCCTGAGGCCGCGCCAGGTGTAGCCCTGCACTTCGGCAAGGGCGATGGCGCCCACCGGTTCGCGGCCGTCGGCTCCGGCCACGGCGTCGAACGAGTCCTTCCAGCCTTGGTGGAGCAGGCCCGCGGGGTCCGGGGTGTAGCGAACAAACCCGGTGTCCTTCAGGCCGCCGTCGCCGAGGATCCACTCGACGGCGGCCCGGGCGGGCTGCTCCAGGTCGCGGAGCAGCACGGGATCCTCCACTTGCCCCATCGCCATCAGGAACAGCGGGGTGGAGTCCACCGTGCCGTAGTAGCGGCCGTAGGGAACGGCACCCAGCTGGGCCAGCTCGCTCACGCGCACCTCGTGGACAATCTTCCCTGGCTGCTCCACCCGCGCCGGATCATCCGCTGTTCCCTGCGTTGCAGCCAACGCGCGGAGCACATCGCCCAGCAGCTGCGGGCATTCTTCACGCGTGAGCATCGACGCCAGCAGGGAATCCCGGCCGAAGAGCGTGAGGAACCAGGGCAGCCCGGCCGCGGGGATGGTCAGTTCGGGCTTGACGGGGCAGGGCATCAGCAGCGAATCAAGGTCTTTCAGGCTCTGGCGCGCCAAGGCGGTCAGCCCATCGCCGGAACGTACGACGGCGGCCGGAACCGTCGGGGGTGCCTGCCCGCCACTGGCGACCGCAGAAACAGTCAGGGCCTGCGTCTCGCCCGCTGCCAGCGCCAGATCCCAGGACAGGGCGGCGCCGACGAAGCGCCCGTCGGCAGGCTCCCTGCGGACCGTTGGCGGGATGCTCGCGGCCAGGCGGACGCCGGCCTGGAAGGTCCGGCCCCGGAAAGTGTGGCTGTAATCGAAGGCCAGCGAGCCGTCGTCGTGGACGTCCATGCTGCTGGCGGCGGCGCTGAGATCGAAGATCCGGCCGTCGGTGCGGACGGTGAACTGGTCCGCGAAGTCTGTGCCGGCCCGCAGGACCAGGCGGGCGGTGATTGGCTCCCGGCCAAGGTTGCGGATGCGCAGGGTATCGGTGAGGCCTCCGGCGTCCAGCTCCTGGGTCCGGAGGACGAAGAGGTCGTGCGTCTGGTTCCGCCGTGCCGCCGGACTGAGGGCGGTCTCGCGGCGGCCCGGTTCACGGACGCTGCCCACATCCCAGAAGGTGGAGTCGTTGATCTCCAGGATCCAACGGGACAGCAGGCGCGTATCGGCAATGTAGAGGCCTTCGGTTCCCTGCGCGGGTGCGTCTGCCCGGCCCACGCTTCCGTCGGCAGCGCCGCGCATCATGGCGCCGTGGGCCACGAGGACCGAGGCGGCGGACGGGGGTGCAACGGCGGTCATGGCGTGCTCCGATGATAGGTGGTTTCCAGGGCCAGCGCGGCGGTCCAGCTGAATCTGCGGGTCCCGTGCGCGGCTCCGGTCCAGGGGTCTACGTACTCGGGGAAGTTGTGCTCCGCTGCGAGCCTGCCGATATTGCCCCGAAGGAACGCCGCCTGGTCGGTGTGGCCAAGCCTGTCCAGCGCCTCCGCGACCATCCAGGACATGTTGAACCAGGCCGGGCCGCGCCAGTACAGGGCCGGATTGTGGTCCACGGCCGTGGCATCGTAGCTGGGCACCATCAGGGCGCGCCCGTCCATGAAGCGGGGTCCGTTCAGGGTCTCCAGCAGGGCGTCGGTGTGGACCTGTCCAGGCAGCAGGAGCGGGATCAGGCCGTTGATGGTCGCCTTCTTGACCACTGTTCCATCGGTGATGTCGCGGGCTGAGTAGCAGCCCAGTTCCGGGACGTACAGGTCCTCCAGCGCTTCGGTGATCTGTTGCGCCCGGTTTCGGTGGGCCTCGCCGGGCAGGCCCACCTCGGCGGCAATGTCCGCCAGGGCCAGCTCCGACACCGCCAGCAGCGTGTTGAACAGCGGATCCTCCATCAGGAACGGGTAGTCCGCATCGGCGTCGTCGCAGCCGTGGTCCCGGTAGCGCTCAGCCATCCAGAAGTATTTGCCGTACTCCTTCTGGCTGGGCCGCTCGCCGGCGTCGGCGTGCTGCAGGTCGGGCCGGTTCAGATCGGTTTTGTTGTCCGTCGGGATCCGTTTCATCACCGTGTCCCACAGCGGCGAATTGTCCGTGCCGGACTCCCAGGGGTGCACGATGCAGGCCAAGCCGGACCCGCCGCGGTCGCGGCGGCCGGACAGGTATTCGTGCCAGTGGACCAGCTTGGAATAGTTCCGCTCCAGGAAGGACCGGCGGCGGGATTCGGCGGGGTCGGCCTGGTGGATTTTCCAGACAGCCCACGAATGGTTTGGCGGCTGGACCAAGCCTGCTGTCTCCACCTGCTTCGGGGAGCCGGGAATGAGGCGGGACTGCCAGAACGATGCCCCCGGGGCGTAGTCCTCGTCCCGGTGGGGATCGAAGATGATCTGCGGCAGCCGGCCGTCATCCCACTGGCCGGCGAAGAGGGCATCCATCTCCTGGCCCGCGCGGCGGGGTGAGATCCGGCTGAGGCCCATGGCAATGAAGGACGAATCCCAGCTCCACTGGTGGGGATAGAGGCCGGCGGCCGGAACCGTGTAAGTCGTGCGCCAGTTGGCCTCCAGCACCGCCGTGGAGCGCGCGGCGATCAGCTCGGCCACTACTGATGACCCGCCGTCGCTGGTCCCCGAAACGGCCGTCACAGGTATCGCCCCAACAGGGAGGGCACCCGGGGAAGGACTTCCTCCGCCGGTCCGGACAGCCGGGATTCCAGGGCCACTGTGCCCTGGTAGCCGATGGATTTCAGCGTCGCACCAAAGAGGGCCCAGTCGATGTGCCCGGCACCGGGTTCGAGGCGGTTGGAATCGCTTGCTTGAATGTGGCCGATGTATCCGGCGGCGTCCTGGAGGGCCGCTGCAGGGTCGCTTTCCTCAATGTTCATGTGATAGGTGTCCGGAGCCAGGCGTACGGCGTCCAGGCCCACAAGCGTCAGCAGCCGCACGCCGTCGGCGAGGGTGTTGATCATGTGGTCCTCATAGCGGTTCAGGGGTTCAAGATAGATCTCCACCCCTTCGGCGGCCGCATGCTCGCCAAGCTCCGTGAATGATTCCACCAGCACGGCGGTGTCCTCTTCCTCGGAGCGCGACGGGATGAATGGAGGAAGGCGCTTGGAGAACATGCCGTAGGAGGCCGGCGTCATGACGCCCCGGCCGCCGATCTCGGCCATAACGCTCAGCTGCGATTTGAGCTGGACGACGGCGTCCTTCCGCAGTTCGTCGTCGAAGGCTCCGACAAAGTGGGGCATCTCCACGCAGGCGGTAGGCATGACCACACCGGCATCCCGGGCCCGGCGCAGTTCCGGCAGGCGCGCCTGGAACCGCAGCCCGCCGGCGGACCGCAGTTCGATGCCGTCGAAGCCCCAGGCAAGCGCTTGGTCGAATTTCTCTTCCAGGCTGGTACCGGGCAGGTGCTGCTCCTGGACGGTGATGAGGGTCATGGGAACTCCAATACCACCTGGAGGGCGGACTCCGGGTCCGTGTCCAGGAGTTCGTAGGCTTTGGCGGAATCCGCCAGGGAAAAGGTGTGGGTTACCAGCGCCGGCGCGTTCACCCGGCCGTCCGCGAGGTGGTCCACCACGGTCTGCTGCAGCCGGGGCACGGTCCAGCGGGAGCGGAGCCGGTTAGGAACGGAGCCGATCTGGGAAGCGAGGAGCTGAACCCGGTTATGGTGGAACTCCTCACCGAACCGGACACCGGCGGCTTCGCCCTGATAGAAGCCGGCGGCGATGACGGTGCCGTCGGCACCTACCGCCCGGGTGGCTTCGTGCAGTGCACGGTAGTTTCCGCTGAGCTCGATGGCCACATCCACGCCGGCACCGCTGGTGATGCGCCGGATGTCCCCTGCCAGTTCCGGGGCGGGGCCGAGGGCATGCAGGGCACCCCATTCGAGGGCACGCCGGCGGCGGGCCTGGATTCCGTCCACGGCGATCACCTTTGCCCCGTTAAGCACTGCGAAGCGGGTGGCAAGCAGTCCGATGACGCCCTGGCCAAAGATGGCCACGGTGGAGCCGGGGCCCAGGTCCGCGGCCAGCACGGCACTCAGGGCGATTGCGCCAACCCGCACGAACGCGCCGGCGAGGGGATCCATCCCTTCCGGCAGCACGTGGCCCCGCAGTGATTCTGCCGCGAGAACGCCCTCGTCCCGGTGGCCCCAGATCCCCCAGACCATGTCGCCCACCTGCACGGGAGGATCGGCATCAACGGTGTCCACCGCCTGTCCTGCGGGTGGCGCCAGCTCCACCACTTCGCCGACTTCGGAATATCCCCAGCCATCCAGCGGATACCCAGGGGCCTCCAGCCCGGGCTCGAACAGCCGCGACGCGGGGTCCCAGATGGATGTCAGGTAGGGGTTGGTGCCGCGGTAGGCAGTGAGCTCGGTGCCCGCCGAGATGCCGGAATAGATGGTCCGCACCCGCGCCTGACCGGCTTCGAGCGGAACGGAAGGCTGGTCGATCACGGCGACGCTGCGCGGCGCGGCCATGCGGAGGAAGCGGGACACTTCGGATCGATCCTTAGGTAGGTGAGGTGGCTAGGACTGTGATGCAAACGACATTAGCATAACAACTAGCCTACTTGTGTATAGACGTTAGGCAGAATCTGCAGTATCTTCATCACATGGTTTCCGACGCCTCCGCGAGTCAATCCCCTGCCTGCTATCCGGCTGTGAAAGTCGGGCTGGTGGGCGCCGGCCAATGGGCCGCAACCATGCACGCACCACTGCACAGCGCAGGCGCCGAGACCGAACTTGCAGGCGTGTGGTCCGCGAGCGGGAGCACCGCCGAGACGCTTGCAGCGAAGCACGGCGTGCGGGCTTTCGGCACGTTCGAAGAGCTGCTCGCGTCCTGCGAGGCCGTCGACTTCGCCGTGCCGCCCCCGGTGCAGGCCGAACTGGCCCCACGCGCCGCCGACGCCGGCCTGGCACTCCTGCTCGAGAAACCGCTGGGCGCCTCCTTGCAGCAGGCAGTAGCCGTGGCGGACGCCGTACGCCGCAACAAGGCGGCAAACGCCGTCGTCCTTACCAAGCGCTACCACCAACGGACCCGCAGCTTCCTCGCGGAGGCGACGGAACTGCGCAGCGAAGCGGCCGTCCTCGGCATCACCGGCACGTACCTCCACGGCGGATTCCTTGACGGAGGATTCCTCAACACCGGATTCCCGGCCGGCAAAGCCAGCCAAGGCTGGCGCGACGAGCTGGGCGTGCTGTACGACCTGGGCCCGCACCTGCTGGACCTCATGGAACTCGCCGCCGGACCGATCCAGGCAGTCCGCGCCGAAGGCAGCAAAGACTATGTCACGCTGACCACATTCCACCGTGACGGCGCCACCGGCCAGGCGTGCCTGTCCGGCTCCGTTCGGCTGCCCCGGCCCAGAACCACGCTCAGCGTCTATTCAACAGCCGGCAGCCTGGACTACACCACCGAGGGGATGGACCACTCCGAATGCTGGCCTGCCCTGCGGCGGGAGTTCGCAGACGCCGTCCGGCTGGGCACCCCGGTAACAGTCGATGTGGAGCGGGCAGTACACGTCCAGGCGCTGGTTGAGGCGGTGGCCCTCTCCGCCCTCGAACAACGGCGGGTCCCGCTGGCCGAGATCCTGCCGAACGCGTAATGTGGCGCGGTTTGCAGGCGCCGGGCCCAGCCAGGTGTCCGGGCCGGCGCCGCCGTACCGCATGTGCGGCACCATGCCGTTGTCCAGTTGCCCGGGCAGGACGGCGTCCAGTAGTCGGAGTGCCCGGCCTTGCGGCCGAATCGCCCGCCATTATCCTTTCTCCGCGCCGGCAGTGAGGCCCTCGGTGAGGAGCCGCTCAGCAGCGAAGAAGATGATGATGATGGGCAGCGTGAGGATCACCGAACCGGCCATCAGCACGGTGGTGGGCACTTCAATGCTGCCGGCCAGCTGGGACAGGCCCAGCGAGACGGTCCAGTTGGAACGGGTGTTCACCAGGAACAGCAGGGCGAAGAGGAACTCGTTCCACGCGATCATGAACACGAACAGGCCGTTGGAAATGATGGCCGGCATGGCCAGCGGCAGGCTGATACGGCGCAGCACGCCGAGCCTGCTGCAGCCGTCCAGGGCCGCGGCTTCCTCCAGGCTGGTGGGAATGGTGTCGAAGTAATTGCGCAGCATGTAGATGGTGACCGGGATGACCTGGGCCACGTACACGATGAGCAGCGCCACCAGCTGGCCGCGCAGGCCGAGCCGCGTGAAGAAGGTGAACAGCGGGATGGCCAGCAGGATGCTGGGGAACAGATACACGGCCAGGAACAGCGCACTGATCTGGCGGCGGCCGAAGAAGTTCAGCCGGCTGATGGCGTAGGAGCCTGGAATGGCCACCAGCAGCGAAATCAGCACCGTTCCCAGCGCCACCATGGCACTGTTGCCCATGAACCTCAGGAAGCCTTGGCCGCCGTCCTCTTGCGGAGTCATGATGTTGCGGTAGGAACTCCAATCGAGTTCGCCGAACGGAATGGCCAGCGAGCCGGGATCGCGCAGCAGCGAGTCAAGGGGCCTGATGGAGAGGATGAACATGTAGTAGAACGGGAACAGCGTCACCAGCACCAGGCCCACGATCACTACCCAGCGGAGCACACCGAAGACCTTGGTCTCGATCACGTCCCGCGTCCAGCGCGAACCCTCCGGGGGCCGGGACGGGGAGGCCGGGCGTCTCGTTTCGACGGGGACAGCCATTAGGAGACCTCCTCTTTCTTGCCGAAGAATTTGATGTAGATTCCGACCATCAGGCCGAGGATTACGGCCAGCACCAGCGCCTGGGCAGACGCGGCACCGATATCGCCGCGCGCGGTCAGGAAGTTGAACACGGTCACGGCCACCACTTCGGTGCCGCCGCCACCGCCGGTGAGCAGGTAGATGTCATCAAAGCTGTTGAACGTCCAGATGAACCGCAGGACGGACAGCATGGCGATGGTGGGCAACAGTTGCGGAAGGATGATGTGGACAAAGCGCTGGATGGGGGTTGCCCCGTCCACCCTGGCGGCCTCCTCCAAGCTGTCCGGAATAGCGTTGATCCGGGCAGTGAGGAACAGGAAGGCGAACGGGAAGGACCGCCACATTTCAAAAACGATAACGGCAATCAGTGCTGTGGGGATTTCGAAGTTCAGGCCGAGGAAGGAGACTTCCCTGGCCCGCTCGCTGAGGAACGGGATGGATTCCTCCCAGCCGAGCAGCTGCTTTCCCCAATAGTTGATGAGGCCAAACTGCGGATCCAGCATGGTGGTCCAGGTAAATGTCACGGCCACGATGGGTGATACGTAAGGGATCAGCATGGACGCGCGGATCAGGGTCCTGCCCTTGAACGGCTTCCGGAGGGCCAGTGCCGCGATCAGCCCCAGGATGATCGCCCCAGCGGTGCCGAAGATGGAGTAGGCCAGCGTAGTGCCGAGCGACGTGAAGAAGCTGCTCGAGAACACGCTGTCGAAGTTGGCCACCGTATACGGGCCGAAGATGCCGGCGGCACGGATATTCAGGATCCGCACTCGCTGGAACGCAAGCAGCAGGGTCCAGAGGATCGGGAGAACCACCATGACCAGGACCAGGACCAGCGTGGGCGAAAGCAACGTAAGTCCGGCCCGCTGCTCCTCCCTGGCCATCGGTGAAAGCATGCGGCGCCCCCGCGGGCCGGCGGCTGATGCCGCCGGCCCGGCAGGAACGTCTTTTTTGACCGAACTCACTTCAGCGAACCCTGGATGGAGCGAAGGGATTCCGCGGCCTGCTTGGCTGCGGTTTCAGGATCGACTCCGCCGGAAGTGACGTCGCTGACCGCCTTGGCGATGGGCAGTTCGCCCAAGGCTGCGCCCACCAGGTCGCCCTGGCCCTGGGTGATGCCCCAGCGCTTCAGGTCATCCGGACCCTGCTCAAGGATTGAAAGGACGTCCTCGGAGTAGAAGTTGCCCAGAGGTTCTTTCCGGTCCACACCGGCGGGCATGGTCTTCCACTTGTCCGAGTATTCAGTCGGCTTGTCCGCCGTTCCCGCACGGACCGGAAGCCTGCCTTCGGGGGCGATGGACAGCCAGTCAACATAGCCGTCGGTCATAAAGTACTCCACGAACTTCTTCGCGGAATCCGAGGCAGAGTCCTTCATGACTGTCCAGGACACAATCTCGCCGAACTGGGCTGGCTGCTCGCCGTCGGGTCCCTGGATGCCTGTTACGACGCCCGTGTTCTTGGCGAGGAAGGCAGGATCGGCAACGCACTCCGGGCACGTGGGCTTGGCGTTGTCACGCAGGCCGGCCATCTCGTCCAGGATGAAGGTGGACCATATAGCCATGGCTGCCTGGCCGGCGAAGTAGGAAGCGCGGACCGTGTCCACATCCTGGGCGCCCGGAACCGAGTACTGGGTCAGCATGTCGCGGTAGAACTCAAGGGCACCCACACACTCGGGGCTGTCAAAAGTGATGTCCCCCTGGGCATTGACCATTTCACACCCGTTGCCCTGCGCAATATGTTCGAAGGTCTGCTGGGTAAACGCCTCGCCGGGCTTATTGGCTGCCGCAAGGCCTGCGAGCTGCGGGGTGTCCAGCTTTTGCGCCGCTGCCTTGATGTCGTCATAGGTCTTCGGTGCCGCAATGCCGGCCTTGTCGAAGAGGTCTTTCCGATAGTAGAGGAGCTGCTGCCAGGAGGAGTCGGGGACCGACAGCTGCTGGTCGCCGTCCCGCGTCAGCTCGAGGGCCCGCTCGGAGAATGTGCTTGCACCCAGGCTCTCGATGACCGCCTTGTTGCTTGCGGGGTCCACCAGGTCGTTAGCGGCGAGCGTGCGGACCTGCGCAAGTGAAATGGAGCCGATGACATCCGGGAGGTCCCCGGCTGCAGCGGATGAGGTCAGGACCTGGTTGAACTGGTCCTCCGGCACGCCCACCAGGTCAACCTGAACGCCCGTGGCGGCGGTGAACTTGGCGATGATCTCCTCCGTTTTGGCGACGCGATCCGGCAGGGTGTCCGCCGTCCAGACGGTGATCGCCTGCGTGCCGCCAGTGGTTTGGCCGCCATTCGAACCTTCGTTGGGTGTGCAGCCTGCCAGCATTGCCATGGTCAGCGACGCTGCCGCAATCACGGCCACTTGTGAGCGGCCTCTGGTTCTCATCACTTCGATGCTCCTGTCTTCGGCGGCCCCGGAAACGGTGCCGCGGATTCGCGCGCTGGGCCCCCGTTTCCGTCTGGCCCGGACCGCTTCGGCCGGGCCAGCAAACAGGTACTGAAAAACTTCCCGGCCGTGAGCGCAGTCACAAAGCCGGGACTTGTGCCTAAAGGCTATCCAAATGTTGTCTAGCTGTCTAGCATTAGCTGCAGAGTCAATCGACACGGGCGCAAGCAGGTTGTGCCTCCTCCACCTCAGGAGCACCTAGGATTGCCAAAGTGCCTTTCAACCGTAGGAGCCGCAGATGTACGTGGGACCAGGGGACGTCCTTCAACTGATCCGGTCGGGTAAAGCCCGGACGCGCGGGGACCTCCAGGAGGAAACGGGCATGTCCCGCATGACGGTGGCACAGCGCGTGGATGCGCTCCTGAAGGCCGAACTGATCCGCGAGGCCGGCACTGCCAGGCCATCCGGCGGACGCCGCCCCACTGACCTGGCCTTCAACCTCCAGCACTCCTGCACGATTTCAGCGTCGGTTGAAACAACCTCCACCCGCGTCGCCCTCACCGACCTCAGCGGGGCCATCGTGGCCGATGAGCCCCTGGATATTGCGGTCGACGACGGACCGGAGAAAGTCCTGCACGGCATCATCGAAGCGGGACACAGACTCCTTAAGCGGTCCAAGACGCCGGCGTCGAAGGTCTCGGGGGTGGGCGTCTCCATCCCCGGCCCGGTGGATCCGCACACCCTCCGGCCCAGCCAGCCGCCCATCATGCCAGGCTGGGACGCCTACCCGATCGTGGAGTTCATCCAGGACGCGTTCCCGGTTCCGGTCCTGGTGGAAAACGACGCGGACGCGATGGCTGTCGGCGAATACAGCGCGGGCTTTGCCGGCGTCACCTCACTCTGCCTGGTGAAGGTTTCCACCGGCATCGGCACGGGGCTGGTCATCGGCGGGCAGATCTACCAAGGCGTCGACGGCGGCGCGGGCGACATAGGCCATGTCCGCCATCCTGCTTTCGCTGGGCTGCGGTGCCAATGCGGGTCCTTCGGCTGCCTGGCCGCGGGAGCCAGCGGAGGCGCCATCGCCCGCGAGCTCGCAGGCCTCGGCATCGAGGCTTCCTCAGGGCGGGATGTGCGCCAGCAGCTGCTGGCGGGAAACGTCGACACCATGCGGCTGACACACGAAGCGGGCCGGCGGCTGGGCGAAGTGATGGCCACCGTGGTGTGCCTGCTTAACCCCGCAGTCCTGCTCATTGCCGGAGACCTTGCCTCGTCCTCGCTGATCGGCGGCATCCGCGAAACGCTGTACCCCATGTCGCTACCCCGGGCCACGCGTCACCTTGACGTCCGGCTTGCAGCCCTGGGCGAAGACGCCGGAATCCGCGGGATGTCCTCCCTGTTGGTGAACCAAGTTTTCTCTGCTTCCGCGGTCAACGCCCGGCTCGGCTGAGCGCGGCCGGCAACTGACCGCTACGCCCGAGCGCGCGGGGCCAATGCGGTGTTCAAGAACTCCAGGTGCACCGGCGTGATGGCCACCGCGGCCACCGCGTAATCCGGGTGCTTGCGGACGTACTTCTTGATGAAGGGGCAGACCGGGACGATGGCGCGGCCCTCCTCAACCGTTTCATTGAGCGCCACCTTGGCGAGCTTGCCCGCAAGTCCCTGGCCGCCGTATTCCTCATTGATCACCGTGTGGTAGAAAATCCGCTGCGGCGAGCCGCCGCCGTCGTACTCCTTGTACACGGCTTTACCAATGACGTTCCCGCCGGTCAGCACTTCGAAGCGCTGGCGCTCCGGGTTGTGGCGGATGGTGACATCGTGCACGGGATCTCCTCGGTTCGGCTTCTCGTACAGCCTAACCTCGGTACCCCCGCCCTTATTTCGTCTCCCGCTAACAGGCCAAATTGAGCGCGTTCACGGCTGCTTCGGCCATCTCGAGCGACCGCCAGTCTTCGAAACCAACGGGGTCCGGGACGGGTTCACGGGCCACCGCCATGGCCACCTGCCGGGACCCGTCTGCGCTGATCAGCGCGAGTGCCGCATATCCCCGCACCACGCCGACATGGCCAAAATAGTCATTATTGGAGCACTCGTCGTACTGCCTCACAAGGCCAAGGCCGAACGTTTCGTACTTTGGATGATGCATCTCCTGCACGCTTTGGAGCGTCAGCAGGGTCCCTTTCTGCAGGGCCGCGAAATAGGTGTTGAGTTCCGGGACGGTGGAAATCATCCCGGTGTCGGGGGAACCGGTGTGGAAAGGAGCGAGCGCTTTGTCCTCCAGCTCGCCGGTTTCCGTCCGGGTGTAGCCGTGGAGCATCCGCTGCGGGCCCGGCTGCTCCCCCGTCATCAGGGTGTCCTGCAGCGCCAAGGGCACCACGTTGTCGTCGTGAATGACCTCTCCGATGTCCTTGCCCCGCAGCTTCTCGACGAGGAGGGCTGACGCCGAATAATTCGTGCCGGAGTAGCTGTACAGGCTGCCCGATCCGCCGGTCCAGGGCATGCCCGCAACGAGCGACACACGTTGTTCATGGGTGAAGGGCCCGTCAACTATGTGGATGGGCGATACCCAATAGTCGGGCATCCCGGACCGGTGGCTGAGGAGGCTGCGTATGGTGATGGGTCCAGGCGGCTTGATGATGTTCTCGAAGTCCGGCAGGTACTTCTGGATAGGGTCATCCAGAAGGACTTTTCCCTCCTCCACCAGCTTCATGACGGACACCGCCACCATGGTGGTGGTGATGTCGCCGATATGGGTCTGGTCACTCAACTGCACGGGTTCCTGGGTTTCAAGGCTGCGGATGCCTTCGGCCGAGGACCATTCGCCCAGCCTTGACTTCAGCTGGATGATGACGGCCGTCGCTCCTCTTGCGCGCATTTCCTCGCTGTACTTTTCCAGCACAGCAACAAAGGCCCGCGTCTTCGGGGCCGTCGCCGTCGCCGTCGCCGGAGAGGATAGAACAGTCGGGGACTGCTGATCTGGCGGATCCGGGGCGCTGGTGCAGCCTGCGAGCGAGGCCAGCAGCGCGGCCGCTGCCACGGCGACCGCAAGGCCGGAGGAGCTGAATCCATGAACGACTGCCTGCACCCACGTCCCTTCACGGGGCCGGTCAGCAACTGAACTCCCAAGAGACCGCCAACTGCCCCGGCACCTTCGATATTCCTCAGGGCAAAACGGAGTGTCAAGGACGCTGCCGCAGCCCGGTGACGCAGCCGCCCAGGCCTTGTAGTGTCGTTGGCAATGGGCCAGGACTCCCCCTGCCGCCCACCAGCAGCGAACCGGCAACCTAGGAGCGAACATGACTGTTGACGAGAACGAAGCCCAGGTCCTGGACCAGTGGACCCAGCGACTGGCCCAGGCACTGCAGATCCTGGACCTGGAGGTGGATCAGGAACTCCTCCTTGATCTGGCCAGGAAGTCTGCCGGCTCGGTGATCCATGCGGCTGCACCGGTCACCACGTTCCTGGTGGGTTACGCCGCAGGGCTCGCCGCCGGCAACGGCAGCGCCGGATCCAAGGAAAAGTCGACGGCGGCAGTCACCCAGGCGGCCGACGTCGCCTTCCGGCTGTGCGAGGACGGGCACGACGGCGGCCCGGCGGCTGGGGGCTGGGCGGACACGGGCCAGTAGGGAGCCCCGGCCACCGGGTCTCGCTCCCCACCGTTAACCGGCTACCGGCTCCAGCCGGACGATCACTTCCTTCGACGCCGGCGTCTGGCTGCCCTCGGCCACGCTGTCCAGCGGCACCAGCACGTTGGCCTCAGGGTAGTAGGCTGCCGCGCAGCCGGCCGCCGTGGGGTAGGAGACCACCCGGAAGTTCCGCAGCACCCGCTCCACGTTGTCCTGGTACACGCCGTGGATATCCACGTGCTGCCCGTCGCTGAGTCCCAGTTCGGCGAGGTCCCCAGGGCTGACAAACACCACTTCGCGGCCCTTCTTGATGCCCCGGTAGCGGTCGTTGTTGCCATAGATCGTGGTGTTGAACTGGTCGTGCGAGCGCATGCTCTGCAGGATCAGCGTTCCGGCCGGCCGCTCCATATGTTCGAGCTCGTTTACGGTGAGCATGGCCTTGCCCGTCGGGGTGGTGAACGTCCGCGAATCCCGTGGCCCGTTCGGGAGCACAAAACCGCCGTCCTGCCGGATCTTCCGGTTGTAGTCCTCGCAGCCGCTGACCACGTGCGAGATGTGGTCCCGGATGAGGTCGTAGTTCTTCTCGAACCCGGCCCAGTCCGCCTGCACGGAGTCACCCACCACTTTTTGGGCCAGCCTGCTGACGATGGCCACTTCGGACAGCAGGCCAGGCGCCACCGGCTCCACCGTCCCGTGTGAGGCATGCACGGCGCAGACCGTGTCCTCCACGGACACAAACTGCGGACCCGATTCCTGCATGTCAATCTCCGTGCGGCCCATCGTGGGCAGGATCAGCGCCTCGGCGCCGGTGACCGTGTGCGAGCGGTTGAGTTTGGTGGAAATCTGGACCGAGAGCTCGGTGTTCTCCATCGCCGCGAACGCCGCGTGGGTGTCCGAAATGGCTCCCACGAAGTTACCGCCCATGGCCACGAAAACCTTGATGCCGCCGTCGCGCATTTGCCTGATGGTTTCGACGGCGTCGACGCCGTGTTCGCGCGGCGGTTCAAAGCTGAATTCCTTGCCGAGGGCGTCCAAGAATGCCGGCGGCATCTGCTCCCAGATGCCCATGGTGCGGTCGCCCTGGACGTTGCTGTGGCCGCGGATGGGAGAGGCACCGGCGCCGGGCTTGCCGATATTGCCCCGGAGCAGCAGAAGGTTGATGATCTCCTTGATGGTGGCCACACCCTTCTTGTGCTGGGTGATGCCCATGGCCCAGGTGATGATCACCTTCTCCGCCCTGAGATAACGGTCTGCGAGTTCGTCGATATCCTCGGTCCGCAGGCCAGTGGCCGCCAGCACGGCAGCCTCGTCCAGCTGGGAAAGGTGCTCGCGAAGCTCCTCCAGACCTTGGCAGTGTTCGGCGAGGAACGCGTGGTCCAGCACCGTGCCCGGATTCGCAGCTTCGGCGTCCAGGACCCGCTTGGAGACGGCCTGGAGCAGGGCCATGTCCCCGCCGATGCGGACCTGCAGGAACTGGTCGGCGATCTCCGTGCCGCGGCCAATGATCCCCTTGACCTTCTGCGGGTTCTTGTAGCGCATCAGGCCCGCTTCCGGCAGCGGATTCACGGCCACAATGCTGGCTCCCGCCTCCTTGGCTTCCTCCAAGGCGGTCAGCATCCGCGGGTGGTTGGTGCCCGGGTTCTGGCCCATCACGATGATCAGGTCCGCCTTGGCGAAGTCATCGTAGGAGATGGTGGCCTTGCCGATGCCGATGGTCTGGCCCATGGCCCAGCCAGAGGACTCGTGGCACATGTTGGAGCAGTCCGGCAGGTTGTTGGTCCCGTAGGCCCGGACAAACAGCTGGTAGAGGAACGCGGCCTCGTTGGAGGTCCGGCCGCTGGTGTAGAAGGCGGTCTGGTCCGGGCTCGACAGCCCTTTAAGCTTCTCGGCGACGATGGTGAACGCCTGCTCCCAGCTGACCGGCCGGTAGTGGTCCTCCCCCGCTGGCTTGTGGACAGGCTCGGTGAGGCGCCCCTGCATCCCCAGCCAGTACTCGGACCGCTGCCGCAGCTCACTGACCGGGTTCTCGGCCCAGAATTCGGAGCCGATCACCACCGGAGTGGCCTCCCAGGTGACAGCCTTGGCGCCGTTTTCGCAGAACTCGAACGTCTTGCGGTGCCCCGGGTCCGGCCACGCGCAGCTCATGCAGTCGAAACCGTCCTTCTGGTTCAGGGCAAGCAGGGTTTTCCCGGTCCTGACCAGGCCCATGTGCTGCACGGCCGGCTCCAACGAGTGGTAGACGCCCGGGACGCCGGCGGCCCACGTCTTGGGGTGGCCGCTGACCTCGATGTCAGCCTCGTTGGCCTCTTCTACGTGCGGGTTCTTGCGTGCCACGTTGCACTCTCCTTGGTTCAAGCTCACATCGGCAGCGCACCGGTTTTCAGCGCGGTGTGACGGTCCCAGTCCACCCTTATTAAGGGGGTCATCCAAGTCAAGCAGGACTAACGGCAAACGCCTAGGTAGGGTGGACTGATGGACGTCCCTCCCTTTGTCTGGACCCTGACCATCGCGGGAATTGTGGGCCTGCTGGCTTTCGATTTCTTCTTCCATGTCCGTAAGGCCCACACCCCCACCCTCAAGGAATCGGCCATCTGGTCCTCCATCTATGTGGGGATCGCCCTCCTCTTTGGCCTGGGCGTGCTGTTGTTCGGCGGCACCACTATGGGCACCGAGTACTTTGCCGGGTACATCACGGAGAAGGCACTGTCCGTGGACAACCTCTTTGTGTTCCTGATCATCATGGCCAGCTTCAAGGTCCCCCGTGCGGACCAGCAGAAGGTGCTGCTCTTCGGCATCGTGTTTTCGCTGATCGCCCGGACGGCGTTCATTTTCCTTGGCGCCGCTTTGATCAACAGCTTCGCGTGGGTGTTCTACATCTTCGGCCTGATCCTGCTGATCACAGCGGGGAACCTGCTCAAGCCGGACAATCACGACGACGACTCCGAAGGATTGGTGGTCAGGCTCGCCAAAAAGTACCTCCCGGCGTCGGCCCATTACGATGGCGACAAACTCTTCACCCATGAGAACGGCAAGCGCGTCCTCACCCCGATGCTCCTGGTGATGGTTGCCATTGGCGGCACCGACATCCTGTTTGCACTGGACTCCATCCCCGCCATCTTCGGCCTCACGCAGAACGTCTTCATCGTCTTCACGGCCACCGCGTTCTCGCTCATGGGCCTGCGCCAGCTCTTCTTCCTGATCGACGGACTGCTGGACCGGCTGATCTTCCTTGCCTACGGTCTCGCCGCCATCCTCGGCTTCATCGGCGTCAAGCTCATCCTGCATGCCCTGCACGAGAACAACCTGCCGTTCATCAACGACGGCGAGCACGTCAACGTCATCGAAGTCAGCACCGGCGTGTCCCTGACCGTGATCCTGGGCGTCCTGGCGGTCACCGTCCTGGCCTCGATCTTCAGCCCCAAGGGCAAGGCCAAGAACGCGGTTTCCGGCGCCAAACGGCACGCCACCGAATACCTGGACCTCAACTACGAAACGGACATGGCGGAGCGGGACAAGCTCTTCGCCCGGATGGTCCGGGAGGAAGACCAGATCCGCAGCCTGCCGGAGAAGTACAAACGGCTTATCCGCAACGAAACCGAATTCATGGACCTCCTCCGCAAAGCCCACACCGAGCACGACGACGCGCAGGTGCGGGCAGCACAGGACTAGCCGGGGGCCTTATTGTCAGCCCCTCTTGCTAGATTCAAACCAGCGCCAGGGGAACTGCCCTCCGGCCAGGCACGTCAATGGGGAGGCCCCGTGTTTCTGCTCGATCCAGCCAGCGTTGATCCCGGTACTGTTGATCCGCGCCTCGCTGATCCCCGCCCCAGCGCGCAGCAGGACCTGGTGTTTTCCGCCAGCGATCTGGTGGCCGCCAGCGAATGTGAGTACCGCACGCTCCGCATCCTGGACGAGAAACTGGGCCGGTCCCCCAAGGCGCAGTTTCCCGACGACGAAATGCAGCGCCGTGCCGGGGCGCTCGGTGACAAGCACGAGGCCAAGGTCCTGGCCGGCCTGATCGCGCAGTACGGCGCTTGGGACGCCAGCCGCGGGGCCGGGGTGTACTCGATCGAGCGCGGGGAAAACACGCGCGGCGAGCTGCTGGCCAAGCACGCTGAAACGGAACTCGCGCTCCGCGCAGGGGCCGATGTCGTCTTTCAGGCAACTTTTTTCGACGGCGAATTCCTGGGCTACGCCGACTTCATCGTCAACGAGGCAGCCGGCACCGGCAATCCTGGACGCTACGAGGTGTGGGACACCAAGCTGGCACGGCACGCCAAGGTGGGCGCGCTCCTGCAGCTCGCCGCCTACGGCGACCAGCTCATCGGCATGGGTCTGGACCCATCGCCCCGGGTCACGCTGGTGCTGGGCGCCGTGCTGGACAGCGATTACGTCCGCAGCTACCACTCCCTGCCGGACCTGCTGCCGGTCTTCCGCGAGCGCCGCGACCGCTTCCGCACCCTGACCGCCGCCCACCGCGAGGCCGGTTCGGCGGTGCAGTGGCAACAGCCCGGCGTCGCGTTCTGCGGGCGGTGCAACTACTGCGCCGAGCAGGTCCAGTCCCACCGCGACCTCCTGATGGTGGGCGGCATGACCACCCTCCGGCGGAAGAAACTCATCGCCGATCACATCACCACCATCGACGCTCTGGCGGATCTCCCGCTCAGCAAGGCCACCGGCTCGGTGGCCCGGCTCCGCGACCAGGCCAGGATGCAGCTGGGCCGGGACGTTCCGGACGGTTCCCGCACCTTCGCCAAGGACGGCGAGGAGCACACCGTCACGTTCAAGGTGCTGCCGGAGAACGCCCTGGCGGCAATCCCGCGACCCAGCCCCGGAGACATCTTCTTCGACTTCGAGGGCGATCCCCTCTGGCAGGACCCCGCCACCAGCAAGTGGGGGCTGGAGTACCTGTTCGGCGTCATCGAGGCGCCTGTGTTTGACGATGACGCTGCTGACGCCCACGCCGCCGACGAGCCCGTGTTCCGGCCCTTCTGGGCGCATTCACGCAACGAGGAGCGGCAGGCCTTCCTTGACTTCCTCGCCTACGTGGAAGAGCGCCGGGCCAGGCACCCCGACATGCACGTCTACCACTACGCCGCCTACGAGAAATCAGCGCTGCGGAACCTGTCCGTCACGCACCTCGCCGGCGAGGACATCGTGGACAACTGGCTCCGCGACGGCCTGCTTGTGGACCTCTACGCCACCGCCCGGCATTCGCTGCGGATCTCCGAGCCCTCCTACTCCATCAAGAAGCTCGAGCCCCTGTACATGGGCAGCAACCTCCGCTCCGGGGACGTCAAGGACGCCGGAGCGTCCGTGGTGGCGTATGCCGGTTACTGCGCCGCCCGGGACGACGGCGACGCCGCCGCGGCCGCCCACATCCTGGCCTCCATCTCCGACTACAACGAGTACGACTGCCTCTCCACACTCCGCCTCCGCGACTGGCTGCTGGGTCTGCGCGGGACGTCTGCCTCACGCGCGGCGTCAACCGGAACAGCCGACGACGGCGGGCGGCCGGCGCCGTCGTCGTCCGCCGTTGCTGCCCCGCCACCAATTCCGGAACCCGAACCAACACCGGAGGAACGCCGCCTGCAGGCCTACCTGGCCGGCCTCCCGGACAACCGGCCGTGGACCAACGACGAACGGGCCATCGCCATGGTGGCGGCAGCTACCGGATACCACCGCCGCGAGCGCAAGCAGTTCTGGTGGGAACACTTCGACCGCACCGAGTCCGAGATCGACCACTGGTCTGAGGACCGCAACGTGTTTGTGGTGGATACCGCGGAAATACTGACCGACTGGGAGCTCGCAAAGCCCACGGCCCGGATGCGCACCCGCACGCTGAGGCTGACCGGAGTCATGAGCGAAGGGTCGGAGTTCAAACCCGGGAGCACCTGGTGCCGGCTCTACGATTCCCCGGTCCCTGATGGCCTGGATGATCCGCTGGGAACCCCCACGGGCCGCGGCTTCACCTTTGGCACGCTGGTGACCGCTGTGGAGGACCACCCGCGGGTGGCCGGCCAGACCATGATCACCATCGAAGAGCGGGAAACAGGAAAGGTCCCCGCCTACCCGCATATTCCGGAGGCGCTCACCGAGGACCAGCCCATCCGCACCGCCAGCATCGAATCTGCCCTGGCCGAGCTGGCCCAGAGGGTCGGCGCCTCGGTCCCCGTCCTTCCGGAACACCCCGGCGTCGACATCCTGCGCAAGGTGCCGCCGCGCTTCCATTCGATGCCGGGTCCCGCCGCCGTCGGCAAGGACGCGGCCGATGCAGCGGACTACGTCACGGCGATCACCGCAACGCTGCTGGACCTCGATCATTCGTACCTTGCCGTGCAGGGCCCTCCCGGGACGGGCAAGACCTACGTCGGCTCGCATGTCATTGCTCGGCTGGTGGACCAGGGCTGGAAGATCGGGGTGGTGGGGCAGTCCCACGCAGTGGTGGAGAACATGCTGTGCACCGCGATCGAAACCGCCGGTGTGGATCCGGCGCGGGTGGCGAAGAAGCTGGCCGCCCCGCATCCCGTGCTGTGGCACCGCACGTCCGACGACGACGTCGCCGCGCTGCTCGCCTCCCCCGGCGGCTGCCTGGTGGGCGGCACCGCCTGGACCATGACAGGCAGGTCCGTCCCCGCTGGATCCTTGGACCTGCTGGTCATTGATGAGGCCGGCCAGTTCTCGCTGGCCAACACCCTGGCCGTGGCCCGCGCGGCCACGCGGCTCCTGCTCCTCGGTGACCCGCAGCAGCTGCCGCAGGTTACGCAGGGCTCGCACCCGGAGCCCGTGGACGAGTCCGCCCTGGGCTGGCTCGCTGCCGGGCACGCCACCCTCCCCGGCGAACTGGGCTACTTCCTGGCGGACAGTTGGCGCATGCACCCGGACCTGTGCCGGGCCGTGTCCGTCCTCAGCTACGACGGAAAACTCGAGGCTGCGCCTGCGGCATCCCTCCGCAGCCTCGCGGAACTGCCGGCCGGGGTGGAAACAGTCTTTGTGGACCACAGCGGGAACACCAAGTCCTCCGCCGAGGAAGCTGCGGAGGTGGTCAGTCAGGCCCAGCGGCACATCGGGCTGAAATGGCTTCCCGGCGACGACAAGCCGGCCAGGCCGCTGAACCCGGAAGACATCCTGGTGGTGGCCGCCTACAACGCCCAGGTCCAGCTGATCCGGCAGGCCCTGCACGACGCCGGGCTGCCGGGTGTCCGGGTGGGCACGGTGGACAAGTTCCAGGGCCAGGAGGCGCCGGTGGTCCTGGTGTCCATGGCCTGCTCCGCAGTTGCCGAGGCTCCCCGCGGGGCCGAATTCCTGCTGAACCGGAACCGGATCAACGTGGCAGTGTCGCGGGGCCAGTGGCGGGCCGTGATCATCCGCTCCCCCGAGCTCACGAATTACATGCCGGCCAAACCGGCGCTGTTTGAGGAACTTGGCGCTTTCATCGGCCTCAGCGCGGGTATCCACAGTGTTCTTACTCACAGCCGCGCAACACTCTGAGAAACCGTGTTCTCACCGCTGAATCAAGGTAAGTTCGTGGCGTGACCTCCCAGAGCAACAGGCTGCCTGTCGGCGCCCTGATAGTCCTTGCCGCCATCGGCTTCACCGCCATCACCACTGAACTCCTTCCCTCCGGTCTGCTGCCCCAGATCAGCGCCGACTTCCGGGTCTCCGAGGCGACCGCCGGGTACCTGACGGCCGGTTATGCGGCCATCATCGTGGTCACCGTGATCCCTTTATCGCTGCTGCTGTCGCGGGTCCCGCGCCACTACCTGCTCATCGCGCTGATCCT
Source organism: Pseudarthrobacter raffinosi (assembly GCF_023913835.1). Classification (NCBI taxonomy): domain Bacteria; kingdom Bacillati; phylum Actinomycetota; class Actinomycetes; order Micrococcales; family Micrococcaceae; genus Pseudarthrobacter; species Pseudarthrobacter raffinosi. The sequence continues at coordinate 298,245 of NZ_JAMXBG010000001.1, forward strand.
GTTCTTCGCGGCCAGCAACGCCTTGGTGGCCATCGTCTCCGATTTCGGCGCGGCCATGGGCTCACGCGTGGTGGGCGGCATCGCGCACGGCCTGCTGTGGTCTGCCATGGCCCCGTTTGTGACGCGGATCGTCCCCGCCCACAAAGTGGGCAAGGCACTGGCCATCGTGTTCAGCGGCAACAGCCTGGGACTGGCCATCGGCGCCCCGGTGGGCACCGCCCTGGGCAACATCGTCGGCTGGCGCGCGGCGTTCCTGGTCCTGGCCGCCTCCGGGGTGGTGCTGGCGCTCCTTGCCGTGTGGCTGCTTCCCCCAGTGCGGCGCATCCCCGATGCTCCGCACCCATCCATCCGCAAGGCGATCGGCCAGCCGGGAGTGAAGACTGTCGCCGTTGGCTGGCCGCTGATGCTTATGGCCCATTTCGCCTTGTTCACCTACATTGCGCCGTTCTTGCGCGAGGTTCGGCTGCCTGACTTCAGCATCCCGCTGTCCATCAGTGTTCTCGGTGTTGCCGGGCTGGTGGGCATCTGGATCGCTGGCATCACCGTGGATTCCCGGCCGCGACGCTGGCTCCTGATCACTGTCGCCGGCGTTGTAGTGTCCGTGGCCTTGCTCCCGCTGGTGGGAAGCGTCCTGCCGGCCTTGGCGCTGCCGGTCACGCTGGTCCTGATGTTGGTCTGGGGCACGGGCATCGGCGCGATGGGGATTTACAACCAGTCGGCCATCCTCCGGGCCGGTGGCGAGTATAGGGACGCCGCCAACGGGCTGACGGTGCTGACCATCCAGATCGGGATCATGATCGGCGCGATGTTCGGCGCCGCCGCCCTCACCATCGCGGGGCCGCTCCTGATCCCGACCGCCGCCGCAATCCCCGCCGTCGTCGCGTTTGTGCTGATCCTTGCCGGACGGCGGCACGCCTATCCGCCGGGGCCGAAAGAACGCCAGGCCACTTTGGCCGAAGCAACGTCCCCATAGTCTCCAGACGGCGCCGAAAGAACGTCACCAACTTCCACATAGCCCGCTCCCGCGCGGGCCTTCTCGGCGGAACCAGTCAGCGGGGCCCTCTCAGCGGGCCCTGAAATCCCGGAACGATCCGTCGGCCGCGGAGATTGACTCCTCCACGCGTTCCACCCGGCCGGGTGCGTTCTCCGACCTCAGCCAGTCCAGGAGCTTTTGGATCTGCTGCTCCGGCCCTTCAGCCACGATGGACACCGAGCCGTCGTCGAGGTTCCTCACCACACCCTTGAGGGCCAGTTCGTCGGCCTTGCCCATCGTCCAGAAACGGAATCCGACCCCCTGCACCACGCCAAAGACGCGGGCAGAGAGCCGGATATCGCCGTTATCCCGGCGCAGATTATCCCGGCCAGGGATGTCCCGGCCTGGGATGTCCCGGCTGGAGTCATCCCGTCGCCCGGAAAACCTCATGGCCGTCAGGACTGCTTAACCAGCGCAGCTTCGACGTTGATCTTGACCTTGTCGCTGACCAGCAGGCCGCCGGCTTCCAGGGCAGCATTCCAGGTCAGGCCAAACTCCTTGCGGCTGATTTCGCACTCCGCGGAGAATCCTGCGCGGGTGGCACCAAAGGGGTCCACGGCTACCCCGGTGAACTCGACCTCCAGCTCCACCGGCTTCGTGATTCCGCGGATGGTGAGATCGCCCGTGAGAGTGTAATCCTCGCCGTCGCCCTCCACCGAGGTGGCCCGGAACGTCATCTCGGGGTACTCCTCCACATCGAAGAAGTCCGCGCCCTTGACGTGTCCGTCGCGGTTGGCGTCGCCGGAATCGAAGCTGGCCGTTTTGACCGTGGCGTGAAGCGAAGCGTCGGCGAGGGATGCGCCAACGCGGGCTTCGGCCGAGGCGTCCGTGAAACGTCCCCGGACCTTGCTGATGCCCGCATGCCGGACAGTGAAGCCAATCTCGCTGTGCGACATGTCCAGCGTCCAGACGCCCGAGGTAAGGCCTGAAGGTAGGGTCACTTTTGCATCTCCTTTGTGGGAACAGTGCTGTGGAAACCGGCCAGGACGACCGGTTTCCACACTGCTTCACTCCGGAGTTTTTGTCCAGATACCGACCCAAAATCCGCCCCCAGATGCCCTTATCTGGACGAAAACTCAGCAGGCGGGGGCGGGTCCGGTCAGTTGATGGTGATGTCCCGCGTGCGGTGGTCGTAGCGGATGGTGACCGTGCCGCCGTCGTGGTGCAGTTCGTGGTTGGGGCCATCGAACGTGCCGAACGCGCCGTAGTTCTCGTCCCACGACCGGTTCAGGGCGATCTTGAAGGTGTACGAGCCGGCGGGCAGGTCGGCGCTGATCTTCCACAGCTGGTCCAGGGCATCGAGCGTCAGCTGGGCCTCGTCGTACTGCGGGGCCCAGTTTTCAGGCGCGCCCAGGATGGTGTTGAAGTCGCCGGCAACCGCAGCGGCCTCGGGCTGCGGGAAAGTCTCCACAGCAGGCGCTTCTGCCGTTACCTTGGTCCCAGCCTTAGCTACAGTTTTGGGCGCTGCCTTGCGCGAGCGGACGGCCTTGACCACGGGCTCTACGGCGTCCTCGATGGCGTCCTCAATGGCCTTCGCGGCCTTCCCGACAGCGTCGGCGGCCTTCTTAGCGGGCGTCCGCTTTGCCGGGGCCTTCTTGGCGGGAGCCGCCTTGACTGCCGGTGCCGGCGCCGGCGGAATGGCGACGTCGGCAGGAACCGGAGTGCCGGCGTCGAGCGCTGTGGCGAAGGAATCCGCATCGGGGAAGGCGACCGTGGCGCGCATGCCGTCATCGGTGATGGTCCAGCCGGAACGGCCCTTGACCAGCCAGCCGGCCTTCACCAGCTTGGCCGTGGCGGACGTGAGCGTCTTGTGTCCACGCGGAATGCCACCGCTGAGCAGCGTGGCCTCGTGATCACTGAACGGCACGCGGGCGGTGGCTTCCGCCAGAACCTCGCCGGCATTGAGTGAACCGCCGGACCATACGCCTTCCGTCAGGACGTGCAGCACGGTCTTGAGTCGGAGGTCGGTGTTATCTGCGATGGACTTGGCCATGATTCCCCTTGCGTAATGCGATCTGTCACTAGGCATCCTGCCAAGACCCTGTTAAATCGCGCGACTTGAATTGGTTAACTCTGCGTGTCGTGACCGACTATGACGCGGATTACAGCAGAACTGAGGCAGGAGTCTCGGCTACGGGGCTGTTTACTCAACCCTGGAGCGCAAATCCCGAGTATCGCCGGGCTCTTCCCGGACGCGCTCGGGCACTAGTGTAGCGAGCCGGAACCCCGCGGAGCTACCCGCCGTTCAGCTCGTCCAGAAGCTCCGCTTTGCGCTCCTCGGAGGCGAACGACGAATGGATGGAATTGGCCGCGAGCCGTGCCCTGTCGAAGTCCGAAAGGTCAAAAACGGCCTTCAGCTGGGAGAAGTTGTCGTCTACGTACCCACCGAAGTACGCCGGATCGTCGGAGTTCACGGAGACGTTGAGCCCGGCGGCGAGCATGGCCGGCAACGGATGGTCCGCCAGGGTGTCCACGGCACGCAGCCGCACGTTCGAGAGCGGGCAGACAGTCAGCGGAATCCGGTCCTCCACGAGCCGTTCCACCAGGTCGGGGTCCTCCATGCAGCGGATGCCGTGGTCAATCCGTTCCACTCCCAGGACGTCCAGCGCTTCGATAATGTACGACGGCGGCCCCTCCTCGCCTGCGTGCGCGGTCAGCCGCAGGCCCGCTTCGCGGGCTTTGGCGAACAGCCGCTCAAACTTGGCCGGCGGGTAGCCCACCTCGGCCGAGTCCAGGCCGATGGCCGCGATGGGGGCATTCATGGCCAGCAGTCCGTCCAGGACCTCCAGCGCGGATTCCTCGGACTGGTCCCGCAGGAATGCGGCAATCAGCAGGGTGGACATGCCGAAGTCCTCCTGGGAGGTGGCCAGCGCCGACGCCACCCCTTTGACGCAGGTTTCCAGGCTGACGCCGCGGGACAGGTGGGCCTGCGGATCCATCATGATCTCCGCGTGCCGGACCCCCGCGGCGGCGGCGCGGGCGAGGTAGGCGCGGGTCATATCGGCGAAGTCCCGCTCGGTCTGCAGCACCGCCATGTTGGCGTAGTACAGGTCCAGGAAGGACTGCAGGTCTGTGAACTCGTACAGTCCCCGGAGCTCCTCCAGGCCTGAGTACGGGAGGGTGATGCCGTTGCGTTCGGCCAGTTCGAGGATCAGCTCCGGCTGCAGTGTGCCCTCAATGTGCAGGTGCAGTTCCGCCAAAGGCACCAGCTGCGCCGCTTCGGTCTCGGGCAGATTCGTCTCCGAAGCTTCCGTCCCTGGAAGTTCCGTCTCAGGCATTTCCGTGCCTGGTCCCGTCTGTGGCAGCGGATCGGCGGCGGTGTCCCGGTTGTTGTCCATCGGGTCAGGATATCGCCCGCCGGCCGGTTCGCGGCTAGAGTCGGATCAATGCGGAACCCTAAACAGGCTGACGATCTTTCCCTTCCCACTCCCCGCCATCTGGCGGACGGCTTCGTCCGTGTCCGGGGCGCGCGGGAGAACAACCTGCGAAACGTGGACGTGGATGTACCCCGCGACTCCATCGTGGCTTTCACGGGGGTCTCCGGCTCGGGAAAGTCGTCACTGGCTTTCGGCACCATCTACGCCGAAGCGCAGCGCCGTTACTTCGAATCCGTGGCGCCGTACGCACGCCGCCTCATCCAGCAGGGCCATAATCCCAAGGTGGAGATGATCTCCGGGCTGCCGCCCGCCGTCGCCCTTCAACAGCGACGCGGCGCCCCCAGCAGCCGTTCCACCGTGGGCACCGTGACCACGCTCTCCAATTCGCTCCGCATGCTGTTTTCGCGGGCGGGCACCTACCCGGTCGGCGCCGGTCAGCTGGACTCCGACGCGTTTTCGCCGAATACAGCGGCCGGCGCCTGCACTGAATGCCACGGACTGGGGATCGCGCACACCGTCAGCGAGGAATCCTTGGTCCCGGACCCCGCGTTGACCATCCGGGAAGGTGCCATCGCGGCGTGGCCCGGCGCCTGGCAGGGCAAGAACCTCCGGGACATCCTCAGCCATCTGGGCTACGACGTGGACGTGCCCTGGCGGAAGCTGCCCCGGAAGCAGCGCGACTGGATCCTGTTCACGGACGAGCAGCCCGTCGTGGAAGTCACGCCCGAGCGGGACCGCGTGGCCAAGCCGTACAAGGGCCGCTTCTGGAGCGCTAAGAGCTATGTCCTGCACACCCTGGCGGACTCCCAGAGCGCCGCCATGCGCGAGCGCGTCCTGGCGTTTATGGAGTCCGGCCCCTGTCCGCGCTGCAGCGGCACCGGACTCCGGCCCGAAGCCCTTGCGGTGTCCTTCGCCGGCCGGAACATAGCCGACCTCAATGCCGCACCGATGGCCGAGCTGGCCGAAATCATCCGCCCAACCGCCGGGCTCAAGGAAGCCGGAACCGCGTCACGCCGGCAGTCCTCCGGCGAGGAAAACGAGGTGGCCGTGGCCATCACCGCCGACCTCCTGCAGCGCATCACCGTTCTCCTGGATCTGGGCCTCGGATACCTGGCGCTGGGCCGTGCCACCCCCACCCTCTCCCCCGGCGAAATGCAGCGGCTCCGGATCGCCACCCAGCTCCGGTCCGGGCTGTTCGGCGTGATCTATGTGCTCGATGAACCGTCCGCCGGCCTCCACCCGGCCGACGCCGAACCGCTCCTGGCGGTACTGGACCAGCTCAAGGCCTCCGGTAACTCGGTGTTCGTGGTGGAACACAATATGGACGTGGTCCGCCGGGCCGACTGGCTGGTGGACGTAGGTCCCCGCGCCGGGGAAGGTGGCGGCGAGGTGCTCTACAGCGGTCCGGTTGCCGGGCTCGCGGCCATCGAGGAGTCGGTCACCCGGCCCTTCCTGTTCGACGACGGCGGGGCGCGCGGCGGCGGGTCCAGCGGGCCCGACGGCGGCGAGCCACCTCGTGCAGGCACAACGCCTCGTGCAGGCCAGGTCCGGGAGCCCGACGGATGGCTGGAGCTCGCGGGGATTAGCCGGCACAACCTCAAGGACCTGGATGCGCGGTTCCCGCTGGGCGTTCTGACGGCAGTGACAGGGGTGTCCGGCTCCGGCAAGTCCACCCTGGTGACGCATGTCCTCGGGGAAGTTGTGGGATCCGGGCTGAAGAATCACCAGGCTCCGCAGCTGGCCGAACCTGATGATGATGCGGGCCCGGCCACGGCGTTGTCTGTGGGACCGGTCAGTGGCGCGGAACGGATCGACAGGCTGGTCACGGTGGACCAGAAACCTATCGGGCGAACCCCCCGCTCCAACCTCGCCACCTACACAGGCCTGTTCGATGCGGTGCGCAAGGAATTCGCGGCCACGGAGCAGGCCAGGGCACGCGGGTTCGGCGCCGGGCGGTTCTCCTTCAACGTGGCCGGAGGCCGCTGCGAAACCTGCCAGGGCGAAGGCTTTGTGGCGGTTGAACTGCTCTTCCTCCCGGGCAGCTACGGGCCGTGCCCTGAGTGCGACGGGTCCCGCTACAACCCCGAGACCTTGGAGGTGACCTACCGGGGCAAGAATGTGGCGGAAGTGCTGCGCCTGACGGTGGATGCGGCCACCGGATTCCTGGCCGACATTCCGGCCGCGGCCCGCAGCCTGAAGAGCCTCGGGGATGTGGGCCTGGGCTACCTCCGGCTGGGCCAGCCCGCCACGGAGCTTTCCGGCGGCGAGGCCCAGCGCATCAAGCTGGCCACCGAGCTTCAGCGTGCCCAGCGGGGACATACCCTCTACCTCCTGGACGAGCCAACCACCGGGCTCCACCCCTCCGACGTTGAACTGCTGATGGCCCAGCTCCATGGCCTGGTGGACAGCGGCAACACCGTGGTGGTGGTGGAACACGAAATGGCCGTTGTGGCGGCGGCGGACTGGGTCATTGACCTGGGCCCCTCGGGCGGTGACGCCGGCGGCCGGATTGTCGCCGCCGGAACCGCCGCCGACGTCGCGGGTTCCACCGCCAGCCGCACCGCACCGTACCTGGCCGCGGCACTTCCCCAGCCGGTCACCAGCGGACCACCAGAAATCATCTCGGTTTGATAACGGACCGGCGATGTCCTAGCGTGAAATACAAGCCCGCCAAGCGGGCGACATGAATGCCCGGTGCTGCCTCCACCAGAACTGCCCGGCCGGCAGACACCGAAAATTGACCTCTATATCGTCAGGGGCGGGCAGTGGCGCAATAACCTCCGGGGACGGACCGAGCGCTGGTGGCCTTCAGGAGCATCACACCATGAACAACACCACCATTCGTACTGCCGCACGCCGTGGAGTAGCCGTCGCTGCCATTTCCGCAGCCGGCCTTGCACTCTCCGTCACCGCAGCAAACGCGGCCACCGACGGCACAACCTGGGATTCACTGGCGCAGTGTGAAAGCGGCGGGAACTGGGCCACAAATACCGGCAACGGCTACTCGGGCGGCCTGCAGTTCAGCGCCAGCACGTGGGCTGCCTACGGCGGAACCGGTTCCGCAGCCGACGCCAGCCGCGAGCAGCAGATCGCCGTGGCCGAACAGGTCCAGGCATCGCAGGGCTGGGGAGCGTGGCCGTCCTGCGCCGCGGAGCTTGGCCTGAGCGGCGGAGGGGGTACGACGGCGGTGGCTCCCCAGAGTGCACCGGTCCAGAGCGTGCCAGTCCAGGTGCCTGTGGAGAGCGTGCCAGCGGTGCCTGCCGCGACGGATGCCGTGACGGCTCCGCAGCACGCCGCGCCCGTGGAACTGAGTGGCGAGACCTACACGCTTGAGCCCGGCGACACCCTGAGCACCGTCGCCGACAAGCTTGGCGTTGAGGGCGGCTGGCAGAGCCTGGCGGACGCCAACCTTGACATAATTGCCAACCCGGACCTCGTGTTCTCCGGGCAGGTCCTCCAGCTTCCCGCCTAAAGCTTCAACACTTTCCGCGGGATCCGCCCCTTTCCCCAAGAACGACGGCCCACGGAAACAACAAAGGCCCGGCAGCAACACCCCCGGGAAACAACGACGCCGGAGCGCCCCTCGCTGGGGAGCTCCGGCGTCGTCCGTTGTTGTGTTCTGAATGGCCGGCAGGGACCTGATCTTCCTACCGTCCGCGATCCTTCGTGCTTAGGCTGCTGCCTTGACCGCGGCCGGAATCTCGCGGACGATGCGAACCTTCCACGCGGCGTCGTCGGTGGTATCCAGCAGTGCCACCGTGCCGTGGGCGAGGTTCAATGCCACACGCTTGGCCGCCAGCAGTTCAAGGTAGAGGTGCTCGTTCATGCGGCTGGGGGTGTCGATCATGTACTTCACGGCGTCGCGGACCTTGCGGTAGTTGGCGCTCTTCTCGCGGTGCAGGTGAAGTTCCAGCATCTGGCGCTGGCGCACTTTGGGCTCGTGCTTGTTGAGCAAGGAGACGGCAAGGTGCACACCGATCACCAACGCGAGGGAGACAGCGTAGATCCACCAGCCGCTGGACATCAGGAACAGGGGCAGGTTGCCGATCGCCACGAGCGCAATCACGATCCGCAGCGCGACGATCCGGCGAAGGGTCAGGGCCACTGAGGCCATGGCCGCACGAAAACCGTGCTGCTCGTGGCGCGCCGCGGCCGGATCAAGGGTAAATTCATCAAGGACCAGGATGCCCTTGGCCTCCGGATCAAGCATCTGCCCAAACTTGGGCACAAACAGCTGCGTTGAACCGGCGGTCACTTCAGGTGAAATTGTCATGAGAGGGCTTCCGGGACGGTGGGGCGTTTCGGTGATCTTAGTGGTTAGCAGCTCCCGCTGTATGTATCGGTCCACTATGTGAAATATTCCGCCGCTCCGTCACGATCAAGGGGCCCTACCACCGGTTCCTCGCGTGTGGCGCCGGGCACTGCAATTGGAACATCCGCCGCATGCCGTCAGACTGAAGGGATGCAAACCTTCCTTCCGTATCCCGATTTCCGGCAGAGCGCCGCAGCACTGGACACCGCCAGGCTTGGCAAGCAGCGTGTCGAGGCGCTGCAGACCCTCCGGGCTCTGGTGATTCCCGAGTACGGCTGGCTGGACCACCCCGCCGTCCGCATGTGGATGGGCCACGTTCCGGCGCTCACCATGTACGGCCTGGCGATGGTGGACGAATGGACCAACCGCGGCCATGCAGACAACACGCGCGCCAACATCACCGAGTTCGCGCCCCAGGCCGCGCACCCGGACTACGCGGCCAAGATCCCGCTGCCGGAGTGGCTCGGAAACCCTGATTTCCACCTGAGCCACCGCGCGAAGCTGCTCCGCAAGGAACCAAAGTTCTACAAGGCTGTGTTCCCGGACGCCGATCTGGACCTGGACTTCATTTGGCCGGAGCCCAAGCACGAGTTCTATCCGGCAGAACCCGAGGGCGACATCCTCTGGATCCTCCGCGACCCGCACGCCGAGATCGATCCCCAGACGCTGGATACCGTGGCACTGCCGCCGATCCGCCGCGGCGGCGCTGTTGCGCCCTCCGCCGCTGAGGACGGCTACTCCCCCGTTTATGTCGACGACGGCTCCCGCCGCCCGTCCAAGCAGCCGCGCAAGCTGCCGCCCAAGCAGCTCGTGAAGAAGCCGACCCGGAAGCGCCAGGCGCAGGAGGAAGCGTTCGCCACCCTCCCCGGCAAGACGACTGTCGCGGTTTCGTTTGAGGACGGCAGCAAGTTCGCCGTTGGGCAGGTGCTGGGCCGTCCTATCACGCTCGCCGACGGCCGCTTCGGCCGCACCTTCAGCGTCACCGAGGTGATCGACCGGTCCGCGTTCGATTACCCGGCCCTCCTGCAGGACCCCCGGGTGTTCTTCCCGGTTCCCGCTCCCTGAGTCCGTGACCATCCTCCTGGCCGGCTGCGGCGATCTTGGCACCGAAGCGGGCCTGCGCTTCGCCGCGGCAGGTCATCGGGTGGTGGGCTGGCGTCGTTCGCCCGAAAAACTGCCCTCTGCGATCGAAGGCGTGGCGGCCGACCTTGGCTCTGCGGATCTGCCCGCTGTCCCGGCGGACACGGCCGCCGTCGTCGTGGCCGTTGCGGCTGACTCACCCACGGAAGCGGCCTACCGTGCCGCCTATGTGGACGGGCTGGCGCACGTTCTGGACGCCTTGAAACGCGACGGCGTGACGCCGCGCCGGGTGCTCTTTGTGTCCTCCACCGCTGTCTACGGCGACGCTGCCGGTGGCTGGGTTGATGAGAGTACGACGGCGGCACCTGGCGGTTTCTCCGGACGTGTCCTCCTCGAGGCGGAGGAACTCCTGGTGTCGCGGTTGCGCGGCACTGGTACTTCGCCCGTTGTGCTGCGGCTGGGCGGGATTTACGGTCCGGGCCGGACCCGGTTGATTGATCAGGTCCGTAACGGGACTGCCGTGATTCCCGACGAGCAGCGCTTTACCAACCGGATCCACCGGGACGACGCCGCTGCGGCGATAGTGCATTTGGCCACCATGGAAGCTATGCCTGCGCCGGTATATGTCGGCGTGGACAACTCTCCCGCTGAACTTGGGGACGTACTGCGGTTCCTGGCTTTGGAAATAGGGTATCCGGAACCGCCCGTCGGACCCGCCGGCGAGGCCCGCGGCGGCAACAAACGCTGCAGGAATACGCTGCTCCGCGGAACCGGGCTTGAGTTCACCTACCCGACGTTCCGGGAAGGTTACCGGGCAGTTCTGGCGCGCACCGCAGTCCGCCACCCCTAAGCCAGCCGCCTATCTGCCCACCATGGCGAGCCAACACCTGAGGCCGGGCGCGAGCGTACACTTGCGGCCCCTGCGGCGCCGGCCGCTGTCTGGGTGTTTGGGCGTCCTTCGGGGTGACCCACATAGGCAGCTAAGCTCACGGTCCTGGTCGGTCCCTCGCGGGAAGACGATGATGCTGCGCGTTTTCGGCGCGATCGCATCCAGCGTGGCCGGTTGACCCGTCAAAAAAGCGCAGGCACCGGACCTGTCAGTGTGCGGCTGGCTCGCGGCCGGGCAGGACCACCAGCGCATCGCCTACCGGCCGCTCGGCGGCCCCCGCATTGGACGGCGTATTCACCACTGCGCCGTTGACCACCATGGTGGTGGATCCGCCGCCGTCCAGATTGATCGCTTCAGTCAGCCCCAGGGACTTTGCCACCTGTGCGGACTCCTGGAGGCTGAGTCCCAGGGAACCGGTCTGCCGCCCGTCCACCGTCACCAGGACCAACCGCCCGGCAGCGTCCGTTCCGGCAATCGTTCTCGGGTTGCGTTTGTGCGCCCAGCCGTAAAACATCCCCGGGTTCCTGTCGTGCACCATGCCGTCGCGCCGCGCTGTCACTCCGATCTTGCCGTCCTCAATCAACGCGGGCCCACCGTTGAGCACGTGCGAGCCCGGACCTGCCTCGAATTCTTTCCCGTCCGCGGCAACCAGCTCTGACGTCAGCCCCAGGTGCGCCCCGGGCTTTGCCAGTTCCAGGAGCCTTTGGACGTCGGTCCCGATCGCTTGGATGCTGGCACCCCCGGCAGGAACGGAGGCGCCGCGGCTGCGGTTTACCGCGGTCACTGTGCCGGTGGCGTCCAGCACGACCTCCAGTCCTGGCCCCGCCGGTGTGGTTGCACCGAATTCCGGAGAAAATGAAACGATCTCGTCTGCGTCTGTGCACGTGACGTCGTGCAGCGGCTCACTGGTCACCACGTCATCCGGCGTCCCGCCGCAGTTGCGGATAAGCCCCGGCACGCGGTTGATACCGTCCAAGGGAAGGACGCTGCCGCCGTCGGACACCGTACCCTCCCAGCTGAGGCGTTCGACGCCGGCCCTCGCCTTTTTGCCGTCGACTACCAATGCCGGCCGGTCACCTACTGCCTCGCTCAGCATCTGCCCGGAGTAGACTCCGACCCCGGCAGGGTCGCCTTCCGCGCCGGCGGCAGGATCGAAAACAAAGAAGCCTCCGTTGACGGCGGCAACGGCTCCGGCGTCCGCCGCGAGCTGGCTGGTGGTCTCCCGCCGCTCAAGGTCGGGCCCGAACGTCGCAGCGATTTCGCCATCGAACTCCTTCGGGTCGATGGTCAGAACCTGAAGGTTCCACGGGCCCCGCGACTGGTCGGCACTGGCCGGATCCCCGTCCCAGCCGACGTACCAGGCCGACGCGGCGTAGCCGGCTGCCTTGACGCCGGCAATGGTGGCAGCAGCGTCCTCACGGCTGGCGAATTCCCCGACTCGAACCCGGAAGCCAAGCTCGCCGCCAGCATCGGCCAGCTGAGGCGAGACGACCCGTTCCACGCGCGCAGTGAAGCCCGCGGCGACCAACTCTGCAGCCACCCGTCGGGCAGTGGGCTCGCTGGACAAGGCGGAAGCGGAAACTTTGGGGTCCGACGACGGAATGGTGACCTCCGCCGTCCAGAACAGGGCGGTGGTTGCTGTTCCCCGCGAAATTGACGTCCTGGTCACGCCAGGCGCAACAGTGCTCACCGTGCGGCTTTCCGGCAGGTCCGGAGCGCCGAGGTCGAGTTTGGTTGCAGGCGCCACCTCCCCGAAGACCGGGATTGGCCCGGCCCCGCCGGTTGCCGCGCCGGCGACCGGCGGAGCCATCAGCGTCAAAGCAACCAACGCGCCCGCTGCCGTCAGCGACCCGCTTTTCTTCCGCGTAGACCCTGGAATCGTTGATTTCATACGGACTAACGTAGCGGCGCCGCAGGCCGGGCGCGGCCAAACTCCGGCCTGTTTCCACAGAGTTGGCGAGCTGTTCATCCACCGTCAGACAGCAACGCTCCGGCCACCGTAGCGGTGGCCGGAGCGTCCTGGTTCGCTCCCGGGTGTCAGCTCACCCGAACAGGGCGGCCACTCGGGTGAGGGTCTGGAACACGCCGTAGGCCAGCGGGATACCTACGATCGACCAGCCGACTGCAAGCTGTACTGAACTCATCTCAGGCCTCCATTGCGGGTACTTCGGACCGGACGCTGTCCGGGCGGGGTTCGTGGAACCGGGCGTCCACTGGTTTGATCATCAGGTTGGCCACGAAGCCGATCACGAGCAACCCGACCATGGTCAGAAGAGCAGGCTGGTACGAGGCCGCTGTGAGCTGGCCCGGCTTCCCCTGGGCGTCCAGGAAAGCATTCACGATCAGCGGCCCGGCAATGCCCGCAGCAGACCACGCAGTCAGGAGCCTGCCGTGGATGGCACCCACCTGGAACGTCCCGAACAGATCCCGCAGGTAGGCGGGCACGGTGGCGAAACCGCCGCCGTAGAAAGAGATGATCACGAAGGCAAGGATCACGTACAGGGCCGTGGTGGCCGAGCCGGCCAGTGCCAGCACGGTGTAAAGAACGGCGCCAACGCCGAGGTACACCATGTAGATACGCTTGCGGCCCGTGACATCGGACGTAGCTGACCAGGCGAACCTGCCCGCCATGTTGCCGATGGACAGCAGTCCCACAAAGCCGCTGGCGACGGCGGCACTCACCAGGGAGACGCCGTCGGACTGGCGGAAGAAGTCCTGGATCATCGGTGCTGCCTGCTCCAGGATGCCGATGCCCGCGGTCACGTTGCAGAACAGGGCGATCCAGACCAGCCAGAACTGCTTGGTCTTCACCGCATTCGCCGCCGAAACGTGCTCCGTGGTGACCAGCTTTGCCGCCTTGACCTTGGCAGGGTCGAAACCCGCGGGCGTCCAGCCATGGGCCGGAACCTTGATGGTGAAGGCACCAAAGAGCATGTAGGCGAGATAGACGACGCCGAGCGACAGGAAGAGCTTTCCGACGGCGTCGCCGCTGGCCACCCAGTCCTTCGCTCCGGAAGCGGGGTCGTACATTTTGAGCAGGGCGCTTGAGACCGGGCTGGCGATGAGCGCCCCGCCGCCGAAGCCCATGATGGCCATGCCGGTGGCCAGGCCCGGCCGGTCCGGGAACCATTTGATGAGCGTTGACACCGGCGAAATGTAGCCGATGCCGAGCCCGATGCCGCCAATGAAGCCGTAGCCCAGGTAGACGAGCCACAACTGGCCGCTGAAGATCCCCAATGATCCGACCAGGAAGCCGCTGGCCCAGAAGACAGCCGAGGTAAACATCGCCTTCCGGGGGCCGTGCTTGTCCACCCAGGTCCCCATGATCGCAGCGGACAGTCCCAGCATCACGATGGCGATGGAGAAGATCACCCCGATCTCGGTCAGGCTGGCATCAAAATGCTTGACCAGCGCTGTCTTGTACACGCTGGTTGCGTAGGCCTGCCCGATGCACAGGTGTACGGCCAGCGCCGCCGGCGGGATTAGCCAGCGGTTGAACCCCGGTGGGGCAATAGTGTGTTCACGATCCAGCCAGCCCATATTTTCTCCTCAATGTCCGCGGCAACGTCGGCCCGGTCCTCCGCAAATTATGGTGCACGTCACACCAGCATCACCACGCTTTGCGCCCAACGGTGGGATTGCCGCGGTAAGCGGTTCCAGCGCGGCACACCGGGCGCGCCACCATACCGCCCATTTCGTTTTCACCCCCATTACCGGCGAGTATGAAGCCATGAAACGTGGAGCTCCTGTCGATGACATCAACGAAGATGACCTGCTGGTCGGCAAACCCAAGAAGTCGGCCGCCGGGCTGAAGGCGGTCGAAGTTGCCCTTGAGCGCGGCTTCGCCCAGGCCGGCGTCACCCGGACCGTCCAGTCCCTGCTGCGGCTGAACCAGCGGAACGGAACGGACTGCCCCGGCTGCGCATGGCCGGAATCCCAGGGACTGCGGAAGCCCGCCGAATTCTGCGAAAACGGCGCTAAGGCCATCGCGGAGGAAAACACGCTCCGGACGGTCACCCCGGAGTTCTGGGCGGAACACTCCATCGCGGAGCTCTCGACCAAGACCGAATACTGGCTCGGCAACCAGGGCCGCATCACCCATCCCATGGTGGTCCGGAGCGGGGAAACCCACTACTCCCCCATCGCCTGGCAGGAAGCCTTCGACCTCATCGGCGAGCACGTCCGGGCCAGCACCCCGGAGCGCACGGTCTTTTACACGTCCGGCCGGACCGCCAACGAGACGGCGTTCATGTACCAGCTGTTCGCCCGCTCCATCGGCACCAACAACCTGCCGGACTGCTCCAACATGTGCCACGAATCCTCCGGCACCGCCCTGAACCCGACCATCGGCATCGGCAAGGGCACCGTTTCCCTCGAGGACATCCACGAGGCCGAGCTGATCTTCGTCGTCGGGCAAAACCCCGGCACCAACCACCCCCGCATGCTGTCCGCCCTGGCTGACTGCAAGAGCAACGGAGGCAAGATCGTTGCCGTGAACCCGCTGCCGGAAGCGGGACTGTTCAACTTCAAGGACCCGCAGTCGGTCTCCGGAGTCATCGGCAACGGGTCATCGCTTGCCGATGAGTTCCTGCAGATCAAGGTAGGCGGAGACCTTGCGCTGTTCCAGGCCCTGGGCCATCTTTTGCTTGAGGAGGAGGAACGCGTTCCCGGATCGGTGGTGGACCGCGCATTCATCGACGCAAATACAGCCGGGTTCGAGGCTTACCGTGCCGCCCGGCAGTGCATCGACTGGGAAGAGACCGAGAAGGCCACCGGACTTTCCCGCCTGCAGATCTCCACAGTGGCGCAGATGCTGGTTAATTCCAAAGCCACCATCATCTGCTGGGCGCTGGGTCTGACGCAGCAGCCGCATTCGGTGAACACCCTCAAGGAAATCATCAACCTGCTGCTGGTGCAGGGCAACTTCGGCAAGCCCGGCGCCGGCGCCTGCCCGGTCCGCGGCCACTCCAACGTTCAGGGCGACCGCACCATGGGAATCTGGGAGAAGCCCAAGGAATGGCTGCTCGCCGCCCTCGACCAGGAGTTCGGTATCACTTCCCCGCGGGGCCACGGCGTCGACTCAGTGGAAACCGTTGAGGCGTTCGAACGCGACGACGTCGATGTGTTCGTGTCCATGGGCGGAAACTTTGCGCTGGCCTGCTCGGACACCGAGATGCTGGAGGCTGCCATGCAGCGCGTCGGGCTGACTGTCCACATCTCCACCAAGCCCAACCGTTCGCATGTGGTTCATGGCCGGACGTCACTGATCCTGCCCACCTTGGGGCGGACAGACACCGATGACAAGCACCCGGGCGGCCGCCAGATCCTTTCCGTGGAGGATTCGATGTCCTGCGTCCACTCCACGCAGGGACGCCTGAAGCCGGTCTCAGACCACCTGCTCGCGGAACCCGTCATCGTGGCGCGCATGGCCCTGGCCACCCTGGGCGACGACCACGCCGTGGACTGGAAGGCGATGGCCGATGACTACGACGTTGTCCGCGACCACATTTCCCGTGTCCTGCCCGGCTTCGAGGACTTCAACAAGCGGCTCAGGACCAGGAACGGCTTCATCCTGCCCAACCCGCCCCGGGATACGCGGAGCTTCGCGACGGACATCGGCCAGGCGCGCTTCACGGTCAGCCCGCTGGAGTACCTGACCCCGCCCGAGGGGCACCTGATCCTGCAGACCATCCGCAGCCATGACCAGTACAACACCACCTTCTACGGGCTGGATGACCGTTACCGGGGCATCTCCAACGGCCGCCGGGTCATCCTGATCAACAAGGACGACGCTGCCGAGCTCGGTTTCCAGGACCGCGAACTGGTGGACGTCATCAGCACGTTCCAGGGCGAGGAGCGCCGCGCCGACAAGTTCCGGCTGGTGCACTACCCCACCCCGCGCGGGTGCGCCGCGGCCTACTTCCCGGAGGCAAACGCCCTCGTGCACCGCGGGCTCGTGGCTCGGGAGTCCAACACGCCCGGCTACAAAGCGATGACGGTCCGCTTCCTTCCGCATGAGGAGCACGCCAAGCAGCTGAGCTGACCGGGCTCCGCGCTGGAGGTTGGGGACTGGGGCGGCCGGCGGTAGCGCCGGCGGCCGCTCCGCCTGGCAGAACGGACCCGGAATCGCTAGGTGGCAACGCCCGCCTGACGCAGGGCTTCGGCCAGCGCGGTGTTCGGCGGGCTCGCCGTGGCTGCTGTTGGTGCCGACGCGACTTTGCGCCCGCTGGCCTCCGGGCGTGGCCCCCGGCTGGCCGAGCGTGCCGCAGCGTCATCGGCCGCTCGTGCCGGACGGCCTCCGGGCGCGGGCTGCCGCCCACCCGAAGGCGACGGCTCGTCGTCGAGCCTTAGCGTGAGCGAAATCCGTTTCCGCTCCGGATCGGCTTCCAGAACCTTCACGCGGACAACCTGCCCGGACTTCACCACCTCGCGGGGATCGGAGACAAAGCGGTTGGCCAGCGCCGACACATGAACCAGGCCGTCCTGGTGCACTCCCACGTCCACAAATGCGCCGAACGCGGCCACATTGGTGACGGTCCCCTCAAGCACCATGCCGGGCTTGAGGTCGGAGATCTTCTCGATGCCTTCGGAGAAGGTCGCCGCGGCAAAAGCGGGTCGGGGATCGCGGCCTGGTTTGTCCAACTCCGCCAGGATGTCCTGGACCGTGGGCAAACCAAACGTGCCGTCGACGAAAGCGCGTGGATCAAGTGACGACGCCGGCGCCGAGCCCGCGGCCACCAGGATTTTCCGGGCAATCGGATACGCCTCGGGGTGCACGCTCGATGCGTCCAGCGGCTCTGCTCCGCCGGTGATTCGCAGGAAGCCGGCGCACTGCTCAAACGCCTTCGCACCCAGGCGGGGCACCTTCTTGAGCTCGCTGCGCTTGGCAAACGGCCCGTGTTCGTTTCGGTACGCCACAATGTTTTCGCTCAGCAAAGGTCCGACGCCGGCCACCCGGCTCAGCAGCGCGGGCGAAGCAGTGTTCACGTCAACGCCAACCGCGTTCACGCAGTCCTCGACCACAGCATCCAGGCTGCGTTCCAGCTTCGATGCCGTGACGTCGTGCTGGTACTGCCCCACGCCGATGGACTTGGGATCGATCTTCACGAGTTCGGCCAGCGGATCCTGAAGCCGCCGCGCAATGGATACGGCACCGCGCAGGGAAACATCCATGCCCGGCAGCTCCGCCGAGGCCAGCGCCGAAGCGGAGTACACCGACGCCCCGGCCTCGGAAACCACCAGTTTCTGCGGTTTCGTCTCCGCGGCCGGCAGCAGCTTGATCAGTTCCGCGGCAAGCTTGTCCGTCTCCCGGGACGCGGTTCCGTTGCCGATGGCCACCAGCTCCACGTTGTGCTTCCGGGCCAGCCGCACCAAGGTGGCGAGGGCCTCGTCCCACTTCCGGGCAGGAGCGTGCGGGTACACGGTGTCGGTGGCAACCACCTTGCCAGTCCCATCCACAACGGCAACTTTCACGCCGGTCCGCAGCCCCGGGTCCAGCCCAAGAGTGGCGCGGTTTCCGGCGGGTGCGGCCAGGAGGACGTCGCGAAGGTTGGCGGCGAACACCCGGACAGCCTCGTCTTCTGCGTCTGTGAACAGCCGTCCGCGGAGGTCGGCGGTCAGCCGGGCCAGCACACGCGAGCGCCAGGCAATCTGCGCGGTCTGGATCAGCCACGAATCGGCGGGACGGCCGCGGTCGGCGACCCCGAGGCACTTGGCCACAGCGGATTCGTAACGGGAACGCGCGGCGGCCAGGGCGTCGTCGTCGTTCGGATCCGCCTCGGCGAGATCCAGCTCCAGGACGCCGTCCTTCTCACCGCGCAACAGCGCAAGCACGCGGTGCGAGGGCATCCCGGTGGGCGCCTGGGCGAACTCAAAGTAATCGGCGAACTTCTGGCCGTCGGACTCCTTGCCCTTCTTCACCCGCGACACCATCCGCCCCTGCGTCCACAGCCGCTCGCGCAGGGTTGCGGCGAGGTCCGGATCCTGCGCAACCCTCTCGACGAGGATGGAACGGGCGCCGGCGAGCGCGGCGGCCGCGTCATCAATGGAGTGTTCGGCGTTCAGGTACCTGGCAGCCTCGCGTTCCGGGTCCAGGTCGGGCCGCTTCAGCAGCGCATCGGCGAGCGGCTCCAACCCGGCTTCACGGGCGATCTGGGCCTTGGTGCGGCGCTTGGACTTGAACGGAAGGTAGATGTCCTCCAGCCGGGACTTGGTGTCCGCGGCGAGGATCGCTGCCTGCAGCTCGGGGGTCAGCTGCCCCTGCGCGGCAATCGCTTCGAGGATAGTACGACGGCGGTCCTCAAGTTCGCGGAGGTAGCGCAGGCGCTCGTCGAGCTCGCGCAGCTGCGTGTCATCCAGCGTCCCGGTGGCTTCCTTGCGGTACCGGGCGATGAACGGAACGGTGGACCCGCCGTCGAGCAGGTCCACTGCAGCCTTGACCTGCCAGGTCTTCACGCCAAGCTCGGCGGCGATCTGGGCGTGGATGGCGCTGTCCGGAGTTGGGGCAGACATGGGGGCGGACGGGACGTGCGCGAGTTGGGTCACCTGAACATTTTGCCCTACGGGCCTGGTGGTCTCCAGCGGCGCCCGGCCGGGCAACCGGCCGGGGTATTCCGCTCCGGGCCGTGAAGTGCTGTAGTTGATATGCCGTCACAGGCAATCACTTCGAGGAAGAGGGCCACCATGCGTGAACTGCTCATCGTCTTTCAGGAAGGATTCGACGAGGCCAACATCACCGTCATGGTCAACGGCAAGGAGGTCCGCCGCGACATGGGCGTGTCCACCAACCCGCTGCTGGGAGAAGCCTACGAAACGTCCGTGGAGCTGCCCGCGAAAGGGGCGCAGGTGGGAGTGGAAGTCACCAACCGCGGCCTGAAAGCCATTACCAAAGTCAGCGGAAAGCCCAAAAGCCTGCTCGTGTCCATCGAGGACGACAAGCTGGTGATGCGCGAAGGAACGGGCCGGGAAGCATACCTTTAGCTATTTCCCTAGCGATAATCCATTCACTGGAGTATTCTTATGTCTACCGCTCAGCGCTTGTGAACCTGGGCGGGCCAACGTTGAAAGATGAGCCAAAACAGCCGTCGGATGGCTATTTGGCGCGCGCTGCCGGGACAGCACACCGAGCAGCCAACGACGGCGGCACCCAAGCCGGGTGCCGCCGTCGTCGTTTAATCTCTGGCCGAGGCCAGCAGTGACCGCTAAGCCGAATACGCGGGGTAGTCCGTGTAGCCTACGGAGCCGTCTGCATAAAACGTGGACGGGTCCGGTTCGTTCAGCGGAAGGCTTTCCTTCCAGCGACGTGCGAGGTCCGGGTTGGCAATGGCGGGGCGCCCCACCACCACCGCATCTGCATGGCCGTCGGCCACCAAGGCGGTTGCTTCCTCCCGAGTGGTCATGGTGCCGAAGCCGGAGTTCACCAAAAACGTGCCGTTGAAGCGCGCCCGGAGATTCTGGACCAGCTCACTCGTGGGCTCGTGGTGCAGGATGCTGACGTAGGCGAGGTTGAGCGGGGCAATGCTGTCCACCAGCACCTCGTAGGTGGCGCGGACATCGGCCGCATCCGTTTCGGCGATGCCCTGGACGCTGTGCTCCGGCGAGATGCGGATGCCCACGCGGCTCGAACCCACCGCAGCCACCGCGGCGTTGACAGTTTCGATCACAAAACGGGCCCGGTTCTCCGGCGAGCCGCCGTAGCTGTCGTCGCGGACATTGGAGTTCGGGGCAAGGAATTCGTGGAGAAGGTAGCCGTTGGCCGAGTGCAGCTCCACGCCGTCGAATCCCGCTTCAATGGCGTTAATCGAACCGGTGACGATTTCCTGCATCACGACGGGCAGCTCACCGATGGTCAGCGCGTGCGGGACGGGATACGGCTGCTTGCCGGACGGGGTGCGGACCTCGCCCTCGATGGCGACGGCGCTCGGACCCACGATGGTATGGCCGCCGGTGATGTCCGCATGGGAAACCCGTCCGCCGTGCATGATCTGGGCGAAGATCCGGCCGCCTTCAGCGTGCACCGCGTCGGTGACCTTCTTCCAGGCGGCAATCTGCTCCGCGGTGAAGAGACCGGGCTGACCCGGATATGAGCGTCCGGCGGGGCTCGGGTAGATGCCTTCGCTGACGATGAGTCCCAAGGATGCCCGCTGCCGGTAGTGCTCCACAACCACGGGACCCGGAACACCGTCCTCGCCTGAGCGGAGACGGGTCAGCGGTGCCATTACCAGGCGGTTGGGCAGTTCAAGCTCGCCAAGAGTCAAGGGGGAAAACAGCATGCGCAGTTCCTTTCGAGGTGAATTGGTACTGCTGTGCCCAACTGCGCGGCGCGTGCAAGTATTCCGATGGAGGCGGGGATCACTCTTTGCGGGTGGCTTCGGCTTGGCTCCAGGCGTTGCCTGCCGCCCTATAGGCGTCGTCTGATGCTTCCTACCGGGATGATGCCACGCCGGGGCAACCTTGTCCCTGCGGGTTCTGGTTGCAGTCGTCGGCGTAGTTCCGGGTGATGGACCGCCAGACGCTGATGGACTGCGGCGGTGCGCTGAACTGGCCCTGGCCCGGTATGGGCAGCGGCGGTCCGTTGTTCACGGAATACGTGCCTTGGAAGGACGTCGTGAGGACGACTTGGAAGTCACCGGTGTCCGCGTAGACGTGGCTTGTTCGGGTCTTCTCACCCCAGCGATCCTGTGGCAGCGGCCCACCCATGGAAGGCTGCGGACCGAAGACGGTTCCGTCGCCGTAATTCCAGGTGTACTGAACCGGCGTGGCGACCACGTGCACCTGCTGTCCGAGCATCGTCACGTCAAACTGTTGCTCGGAAGCGTCGGCATAGAAGTTCGTCTCGGCCCCGCGGAGCGTGTTGGGGCTGGGCTGCGCGACGACGGCTCCGGCATTGATAGGCAGGCTCTCGAACTGCTGCTGGATCTGGGCGGCTATTTGCTCCAGGACATCGACGGGCTTTTCGTCATAAATGCAGGTCGGTCCCGCGAAGAAGCCCCAAATACGGGGAGTGAACTCTGCAAGCGACCTGTACCAGTTGACGCTCCTCCCATCCTCACCTGCTGCGCACGCGATTTCCGGTCCGGCGCAATTTGAACCATCCAGAGTTGGATCCGTCCTGCAAACATGCTTGTACATGTACACGTAAGGATCGTCGCCTACCCCCATAGGCGTTTCGGTCCACGCTCCTGAGCCCGGATGCTGATACCAGCCGCCAACGTTGGCTCCTGCCCCTCCCCAGTCACCTTTGACATCAGTCTCCGCGCGGGCCGGGGAAACAGTCGGAACGTTTAGCAGTATTACTAAAAGCATCAAGAACCCGAATCGGGCAATTGTTTTCATTATTCATTGACCAGGTGCTCAACAGTTTTGGCAGTCCAAACACCATTCTCATATCCGGCGATCATGATGTCGCCGATGGCAGGCTTGCTCTGCGTCATCTCGTCCAAGGACTTGTCGGCGCGGTAGTAGGAAAGGGGTTCCTGCCTCACCTGAATCAAGACTTGATATTCACCTGGCGCAACCTCCAGGAACTTCGTTTGCGCCCCCTCAACGACCATGCGCCCGCCTGCGATCCATTGGCCACCTGAGTGCCAGCCCTCGACGACTTCTTTCACTCGGCCGCAGCTAACGCATGTTGGGCCTGAAATACTCTCGAGGGGCTTCATGTCGCCAGTCTCGTAGGCGTAAGTCAGAGTGGCATACCAGTGTCGGGCGAACGCCTCGAGCCCCTCCTTCGTCTCCGTCTTCGCAACCTCCGGCAACACCGGCACCGGTACGTTCTGAGCACGGCCGCTAGCCGAAGCGGGCACATAAGCAGGAGTCGGCGTCGGGGTTGGCGTTGCGCTTGGGCTTGCCGTCGAAGTCGGAGACGCGGACGAGGTGCCCCCAGGGTCGCCGCCCGAGTTGCAACCGGTCATCAGCAAAACAGAAGCGGCAACAGCAGCAACAAGGTGCAAGCGCCAACGCCGCGAAGTAGTGGAAGTGATGTGCGATGTCATGGGCAGCTAATCCCCCGATAGTTTCAAGACGCTTCGCTCCGAACAATGATCTTAAGGGTAGCCCAGGAGACATTTGAGCGATGAAAGTTATCCACAGCCACCCGCCATCGGTTCTACCACCGCCAGGGACCAATAAAAAGTCACACGAACAATCGCCTTTCCATCCCCTTGGGTACGGAATTCCCAGGCATACCCTCTAGAATTCTTCTACCGAACGTAGAAGAATAGGCGGCATGATGTTTACTCACGCAGATGGCAACCCCGTTCTGGAGCTCGACGACGAGCAGTCCTGGAAACTGCTAGAAGCTACCAAGCACGGCCGGCTGGTGGTTTCCGTTGCCGGCGAACCGGATATTTTTCCAGTCAACTACCTCGTCTCGGACCGGAAAATCTACCTTCGCACCGCGCCGGGCAACAAGCTGGCGCAGCTCACCATCAATTCCAGGGTGCTGCTTGAAACGGACGGCATCCTCTCGGAGGAGGCCTGGTCCGTGGTGCTGCGGGGAACGGCGCGCGTCCTCACCAACTCAGCCGAGCTCGCCGTGGTCGAAGCGCTCGGCCTGAAGTCTTGGGTGCCGACGCTGAAGGATTTCTATGTGGAGATCGTGCCTACGTCCGTCAGCGGCCGCCATTTCGAGCTGGGCGACCAGCCGGAGCGCGAAATCTAGGAGCCCGTAGGCTGGAATCATGGCGGACAGGCTCACTCCCGAGCGGCGCAGCTGGAACATGTCCCGCATCAGGGGCAAGAACACCAAGCCGGAACTGCTGGTGCGCCGCCTCCTCCATGCCAAAGGCTACCGCTACCGCTTGCACGGCACCGCCGGCAAAAGCCGTCTGCCCGGCCGCCCGGACCTGGTATTCGCCGGCCGGCGAAAGGTCATCTTCATCAACGGCTGCTTTTGGCACTTCCACGACTGCCGCGTAGGCCAGCACGCGCCCAAGGCGAATGCCGCCTTTTGGGAGGCCAAGCGCACGCGCACCAAAGACCGCGACGCCGACCAGCGCCAACAGTTATGGGCCGCCGGCTGGGAGGTGCTCACCGTGTGGGAGTGCGAGTTGAAGGACGGCTCTGCCCTCGAAGCCCACCTGGTGGAGTTCCTCGGCGCCAGCAAATAGCCCGGCAAGCCGGCGGCAGGCAAGAAACGCCAGCCGGAACTTGAGCCAAACTTGAGCCTTTGCCGCCTCCCGAATTGATCGGCGCCCGCAAAGATGAACTCCTATGAAAAACCCGCAGTCTCCTCAGGAATCCCGCAGTCCTTTTCCCGAACGGCTGCATCCTCAAGTAACAGATTTACTCTGAAAGTGGACACAAAACCAAGTCATATCCCGCTATTGGGGGCGGCAGGCGCGAGCGGAAGGGACGGAAATGGCACCATCCGATGACGCGGGGCGCCCCTTGGTAGATCCCTCTGTACTTGACCGGCTGCGGGTCGAACTCGACGAGGACGAGGGCTATTGCAGCGTCTTCGTAGGGAACTTCATCGACTACCTGCCGTTCCGGATCGGCAAGCTGCGGCTGGCCTTGACCACCGGAGACCTGGATGGGGCCGTGGACGCGATCCTTAGCCTCAAGACATCGAGCCAGATGGTGGGCGCGGAACGGCTGGCGGGCCTGGCCATGGACCTTGAACGTTCAATCCGGGAAGAGTCACCGAGTGCGGAACCTTCCGTTGCACTGCCGCAGCTTGCCGTCAACTACCTCCGGCCGATCAACCTGTGCAGCCGCCAGACCCTGCACAGGCTCCAGGCTCAGCGCCCGCCAGGCGCCAACCGGTAGCCCACGCCGCGGACCGTCTGCAGCCAGCGCGGTTGCTGCGGTGAATCACCGAGTTTCTTCCGGAGGTTGCCCATGTGCACCTCCACGGAACGTTCGTCCGCCTCGCTGATGTAACTTCCGACGTCGTAATCCTCGTCCCGGAGCCGGCGCACCAAATCCGATTTGGTCCGGACCGTCCGTCCCGCCTCGAGCAGGGCATACAGGAGTTCAAATTCGGTCCGGGTCAGGTTAAGCTCCTGGCCGTCCACATTGACCGACCGTGACGCGTAACTCAGATCCAGTCCGTTGTGGCTGTAATGACCGTTTCCGCTGTCACTAACGGCGTCCGCCGGGCGGTCAGAAACGGGAGCGCTCTCCCCCGCGTCCGGAAGCGACCGGGGCCGGCGCATCATCGCCGCTATCCGCGCGCGGAGTTCGCGGGGGCGGAAAGGCTTGGTGAGGTAGTCGTCAGCCCCGGACTCGAGACCGATCAAAGTATCAAGTTCTTCAGCCCGCGCCGTGAGCATCACGATGTAGGCATCCGAGAACTCGCGGATCTGGCGGGATACCTCGAAGCCATCGATATCCGGTAGCCCCAAATCCAGGGTTATGACGTCAGGATTCAAGATTCTGGCAGCCTTAACCCCTTCGGAGCCGCTGCCGGCCACAGTGACGTCAAAACCCGCCTGAGTCAGGACCGTGCGTACCAACTCGCGGATATCCTGATCATCCTCGATGACCAGACCCACTCGCGCTTCACTCATACCAGCCCCCTCCGCCAGCTTGACAACGTGAGAAGTATAGCCCGCTGCCGATATCCTGCTGGTATGCATTCCCCTATACTCCCACTTCAGGCCGCCGTTCATGAGTGAACCCGCAACATGGGCCACGGGCCGTCTGAAGTTTTTCCGGCGGCCCTTCCACGAATACCGGCTGACGGACAGGGTGGCCCTGAGCCAGATGCCGCTGTTCGTCACCACACTGCTGGCCGCGGTCCTCGTTTCGGCGTTTTTTCCCGGAAGCATGGACACCCCGCTGTTC
The DNA here is from genome assembly GCF_023913835.1 of Pseudarthrobacter raffinosi. Lineage (NCBI taxonomy): Bacteria > Bacillati > Actinomycetota > Actinomycetes > Micrococcales > Micrococcaceae > Pseudarthrobacter > Pseudarthrobacter raffinosi. The sequence continues at coordinate 323,726 of NZ_JAMXBG010000001.1, forward strand.
GTGGTGTTCCTCTTTTCCCAACTTGCCATTATGGTGCTGTGCTACGTGGTGCCATGGGACCGCCTGCCGCACACCACGTTCCTGGTGATCCCGTTGCTGGACTTCATCTCCATTGCGGTGGGCCGCGAAGGAAGCCAGGAAAGCCTCACAGGAATCAGCCTGCTCGCGGTCTTCCCCGTGATCTGGCTCTGCGCTTCCGGATACTACGTCCGCGTGTCACTGTGGCTGTCCTTCATCATGCCGTTGGCGATCATCTGGACGCCACTTTTTGTGCGCGGAGACGTCTCCGGACCGAACCTGGCCCGTTCGCTGCTGCTTCCTGTGATGATGCTGGGGATCGGAGTATCTGTCACCATGCTGACGCTCAGCCTGAGACGTCAGCAGCGGATCCTGGAGGAGAAAGACAAGCAGCTCCAGGCCAGCCTGCTCAGCACCAGGCGGCAGGAAGCCTTGCTCAACTCCGTTCTTGACACGGTGCACCTGGGCGTCCTCGCCGTCGACGCAGACGGGCACGACATCCTGATGAACCGGAAGCAGCGCGCCAACCACGAACTGGCCCGCCCGAAGGACATCGACGATCCGAACGAGTCCCAGCTGCTGGTCTTCGCCGCAGACCGTACCACCCCTGTCCCTGTGGCAGACCGCCCGGTGCGCAGGGCTGTCCAGGGCGAGACGTTCACGGACTACCTGGTCTGGCTGGGCGCAGGCAAAGAGCAGCGGGCCATCACCACCAGCGCCCGGGCCATGACGGACCCGGACGGGACGTTCGCGGGCTCGGTGATCGTCTTCAGTGATGTGACGGACCTGGTGGACGCCCTGGCCGCCAAGGACGATTTCGTCGCCAGCGTGTCCCACGAATTCAGGACTCCCCTGACCTCCATCCTGGGTTACGTGGAACTTCTCCTGGAGGACGATCCCGGCAACGACCAACTGGAGCCGCTGAACATCATCAAGCGCAATTCAGAAAGGCTTCTCACCTTGGTGTCGGACCTCCTCGCCACCAGGAACGGGCAACTGATCGTGACCCCGCACGCCGTCGACGTCGCTGAACTGGTGCGCGCCAGCGTGTCCGCCGCGATGCCCCGGGCTGACGCCTCCCGCGTGGCGTTGAAAGCCGAAACACCAGCCAAGCTGGAGGCCCATGTGGACGGCCCCCGCATCTCCCAGGTGCTGGATAACCTGGTCTCCAATGCGATCAAGTACTCGCCCGACGGCGGCAATGTGCTGGTGTCCTTGGAGCACGACGACGGCCACCTCGCCTGCCGGGTCAGCGATACGGGCATGGGCATGAGCGCCAACGACCAGGCCCAGGTGTTCGCCAAGTTTTTCCGGACCAGCAACGTCCGCCGGACAGCCATTCCCGGCGTGGGGCTGGGCCTCCCCATCAGCAAGGCCATCGTGGAGGCCCACGGCGGAACCATCCAGGTAGAAAGCAAACTGGGCCAGGGCACCACATTCACGTTCCGGGTGCCGGTCTAGCCTCCCGCGCGGGCAGTCCGGACCACTTCGCCCCAGGACTGCCGCGCCAGGTCCGCCACAGCTGCCAGGATGTCCGACGGCGGCAGCGACAGATCCAGCGGAAACTCAACAATGTCGATGTCAGTGTTAAGGATCCGCCGCAGTTTCATCTCGCCCGCCCCTGCATAGACCAGCCAGGCGGTGGGCACACCCAGGGCGGTGCAGTGGGCAAGCATCTGGTAGTGGTCGGCGGTCAGTGACGCGCCAAGGTCAGCGGCGGCCTTGTACTTCGCGTTGTAGGCCACCACGGGGCGTCCGCCCAGCAGATGCACGGCGTCCGGGCGAACAGACAGCCTGTCGGAATCGTGGACAGCCTCGCTGAGGAGCGCGTTGTACTTCAGCCGCATCTCCCCCGGATACGCCGCCATCGCCTCGCGGAGCGCCGTGCCCACAAAATCCTCGAACACGTGGGCCATGTCCACCACAAACGACGCAGTCTGCTGCTTCCCCTCCCCAGCCTCCGCGGAGGCATTCTTCAGGATCAGCTCCGCGAGGCGCAGCACTGACTGGTAGCGGACGTTCATCCTGCTGGGGGTCCACGGCGGCAGGGGCGCGCCGGCTGGAAGGCGGGTGACGGCGTCTAGCTTTCCCTTCAGCTGCCGCAGGCGGCTCAGCACCTCCGGCCGGACGCGTGGAACCTGTCCCATCCGCTCCAGCGCGGCCCGCAGGATCCGGTTTTCGGCGATGTCCTCAGTGAATTCGTCATAGGACACTTCCAGCGGCACCAGCATGCCGGGGCGGCGCGAGATCTGGTCGGAAATCCGGATGCGGCCCTTGACCGTGCGGAGGGACTCGTCAACGGTGAGGTAGCCCTGCAAGACTCCTCGTCCAAGCGCACGCTCCGCCATTTGGGCGAGGGATTCGGCCAGCGCGCTCCAGAGTTCGCGGTCCTCGGCAGCCGCCACGGAATCGGGCCGGAAGCCCTGATTACCGGCATAGCTGAGGAGGAACAGGAGCCGGCTCAGCCCCAGCCGGTCCTTGGGGCGCACATCCAGCTGTAGCGTGGCCGTGCGGACCGACCCCACCTTGCCCGCGGGCTCGATCCGGTACAAGCCCATGCCCATCGGGGACGCCTTGGCCAGCCCGCTGGCGTTCACGAAGGCCGCACTGGCGGCATCCAGGCGTTCCACGGTGCCCTTGGACAGCTCGTCGAGGACCAGATGGCGCGCTGCCTGGCCACGGCCGCGCTGCGCTGCACCGCCTAACGCTGCGCCGCCGTGCGCGGGAGTGTGGGTTGGCTTAGCTGGTAACAAGGCGTCCCAGCAGCTGCTCCAGCCCGAACCGCTCCTCCAGCTGCGCCCGGGTCAGCTGGCCGTGGTAGTGCTCCTCCAGCAGCGGCATCAGCTCGTATTTCCAGATCCGGCGCAGCCCGGCCGGCGTCTGGGCTGCCTTCTTCATGAAGTACGACGGGCCAATCATCAGGTCCCGGTCCCACTCGTCGATGGCCGCGTTCAGCGCATCCAGCAGCAGCGCCGGCGTGGTGTCCAGGTCCCGCACCTGCAGGAACCGCAGCAACGACCCCTTCACGGGCTCCGTCTGCGGGTGCAGCTCGATGAACGCGAACCGGCGTCGGATGGCGGCGTCCATCATGGCGATGGACCGGTCCGCGGTGTTCATGGTGCCGATGATGTACAGGTTGTCCGGCAGCGTAAACGGCTCGTTGGGGCTGTATTGCAGGTAGATCCGGTCATCGCGGTATTCCAGCAGGAAGTACAGCTCGCCGAATACCTTGGCCAGGTTGGCGCGGTTCATCTCGTCAATGATCAGGAAATAGGGCTTCTTTTCGTTCCCAGGCTTGGCGGCTTCCTCGGCCAGCCGGCGCAGCGGCCCCGCCACGAGCTTGAAGGACACCTGGCCCTCGTCAGTCTTGTCCGGCCGGTAGCCCTCGAAAAAGTCCTCATACGCGTACGACGGGTGGAACTGCACCAGCTTCACCCGCTCGTCCGTGCTGTCCTGGGCCAGCTCCGCCGCGAGATGCTTGGCCAGGTACGTCTTGCCCGTTCCGGGCGGCCCGTACAGGACCAGCTGGCGGTTCTCCTCCAGCAGTTCCGCGATCTCCTGCAGCGGCTCCAGGTCCATGTGCAGCGAATCCGCGAAGTCGCGGCTGAGCGGGCGGAAGCCCTCCTGCACAGGGGGCACGACGGCGGCAGGCGCGTCGGCGTCGTTGTCCTCCGGTTCCGCCTCGGCCGGCACGAGCGCCTGGAGCGCCTGCACCACCCTGGTCACGTCAACAACGATCCCCGAGGTGGCCAGCTGGCGCTGGACGTGGCGGGGCAGGTCCGCGGTGGCGTGGCCGTCGTCGTCCAGCCAGCGCACCTTGCGCCGCAGGCGGCGGTTGTCGTCGTTGTGCTCGGGTTCGCCCAGCACCACGCCCAGCCGCACGGTGCCGGCGTGCTGGAACAGAACCAGGTCGCCCGGCTTCATGACGGTCAGGAAGGCGAACACCGCCGTTTTGGTGTCCTCCCGCTCGACGTAGCCGAGATGCTTGTAGTCCTCGTCCACGGCGTGCTGCACCAGCCCCGCGGTCACGCCGGGGTCCAGGTGGCGGAGATGTTCGACGTCGAGCGTCACCTTCTCCTCGTCCTGCCACGCGGTGAGGAGTTCAGCGTTGTCGCTGTGGGTACGCAGCAGCCACGCGCGTCGGCCGGGGTCCCCGACTTTGCGCCACTGGCTGACCAGCTGGCGGGCGTACCAGTCGATGCGCTGGCCCGCCTGTTCATCCAGGTGCAGGCGGATGCGGTTAATGTCCGCGGTGATTTCCTCGTCGGAATCGCCCTTCGCCCCGCCTACCAGCGAGGCGAAGGCGTCGCGGATTTCCTGCCGCTCCACGTCCGCCACTACCGGCTCGAAGTAGCTGGGCCAGGCCAGGTACTCGATGCTGCGGCGGATGGCGGGCTGGTCCGCCGGGGTGCCCGCGGCGAGCTCGTGGAACTTCAGCGGGTCCTTCAGCGCCTTCGCGATGGCCACCGGAACCTGCTGGTCCACATGCTGCACAAACCGGCAGAGCCACTTCAGGTGGTCCCAGATGGTCCAGTTGAATTCGGCGGTGCGGTCCCTGATCACGCCGTGGTCCGTCATGCCCTTGTAGAGTTCCTCGGGCAGCTCCAGCGGTGGCTCCAGCCAGGACGCGGCCTCCGCCACCCGGGCGCGCTTGACCTTCAGCGACTTGACCTCGTGCGCCAGGGGCAGTGACTGCAGGAAGAGTAGCTCCACGGCCAGCTGCTTGGCCTCCCGGGAGGCGTCCTCGAGGTTCTGCCGGAGATTGGTCATCATGGGCGCCTTGGCATCCGCGGCTCCCCGGTTCAGGCGCTCCAGCAGCTCCGCCGCAGCCTCCGCTGTCCAGGTCAGGGTGTTCCCGTCCAGGGCCGACGGCTTGCCCTGCAGGCCCGGTCCCAGCACGAACCAGGCCGCGTCCTCGATCTCCTTTGAGACACCGAGGGCGCGGTGCATGGCAGTCTTGGGATTTGGGGTCATGGGTTCAAATTTACAGGCTCAAACTGGATGCCTGCTCCGAAGACCCTGGCGGTGTGCAGATCCGAGGCCTGCTATTTGACTGCCCCGAGTCCGGCTCCGGGCCGCTTGCGCCCCAGGATGAAGTAGCCCATCGGCCCGATGAAATTGATCAGTGCGGCCACCCGCCAGGCTGCCTTCGGCCCGTTGATTTGCGCCGCCGGACGCTTGGAGATGTCGCGCTGGGCGGCCAGCATCAGCGCCACCTGCCCTATCCCGATGACCACGAATCCCGCCCGTGCCGCCGGTGACATCTCTTTCCAGGTCTTTTTGTTTTTCTTGGCCATGGTCAACGCTCCTTATTGGGTATTTCCAGTTTCCGGTGTGCGCCGTGCCTGCGCAACGGGTGTGCAGGCACGGCGCCGTGCGGTTCAAAACGTGAACGGCTCAAACGGTGAACGGGGCCAGCCGCTCCTTCTGCTCCGGCGTCAGGCGCAGGACGCGGCCGGAGGCCTCGTCCACAAACGCCAGATGGCTGCTGGCCCGGACGCACTCCTCCCGGGTGACCGGGTCCTGCACCACGTAGTGGATGTCAAAACTGGCGCCTTTCACCGCGCCGATCCACAGTTGGACCACGGCCGGGATGTTGCGGTATTCGAGGGTCTTCACGTAGCGGATCCTGTGGTCCACCACCAGCGCCAGGGTCCCCTCCGGAACATCGTTGAAGAGCGAGACTTCCGGCTCAATGCCGGGCAGGCCGGTTCCCCGCGGAGGCCCGAACGCTGTAATCCGCGCCTCCTCCAGCATCCGGACGATCTGGACGTTGTTGATGTGCCCATAGGCGTCCATGTCACCCCAGCGCATCGGGACCAGGACCTCGATGCGCCGGGCGGCTCCGGTTCCCAGCGTGCTCAGCTGTGGACCGCCGTCGAATCGTCCACAACGGTTTCCTCAACATCGGAACCGGCGAACTGGGACATGTACAGCCGGTAGTAGGCACCTTCCGCTGCCAGGAGAGCCATGTGGTTGCCCTGCTCCACGATCTTGCCGTTCTCCATCACCAGGATGGTGTCGGCGTCCCGGATGGTGGAGAGCCGGTGCGCGATCACAAAGCTGGTGCGGTCCGTCCGCAGCGCCGCCATGGCCTTCTGGACCAGCAGCTCGGTGCGTGTGTCCACGGAGCTGGTGGCCTCGTCCAGGATGAGCAGTGACGGGTTGGCCACAAATGCGCGCGCGATGGTGATCAGCTGCTTTTCACCGGCGCTGACGTTGTTGCCTTCTTCATCGATTACGGTGTCGTAGCCATCCGGCAGTGCGCGCACAAAGCGGTCCACGAAGGTGGCCTTGGCCGCTGCCATGACCTGCTCCTCAGTAGCGTCCAGGTTGCCGTACCGGATGTTGTCGTAAATGGACCCGCCAAACAGCCACGCATCCTGGAGCACCATGCCCACCTTGGACCGCAGCTCGGACCGGCTTAGGTGTGTGACATCCACGCCGTCCAGGGTGATGGAGCCTGAGTTGAGCTCGTAGAAGCGCATCACAAGGTTCACCAGGGTGGTTTTACCGGCCCCCGTGGGACCAACGATTGCCACTGTGTGCCCGGGTTCTGCGGTGAAGGACAGGTTTTCGATCAGTGGTTTGTCCTCGGTGTAGCTGAACGTGACGTCCCTGAACTCCACATGCCCGTCGGTCTTGGCCGGCAGGTGCTCGGTGGCGGTCTCGGAGTCCTGCTCATCGGCGTCGAGGAATTCAAAGACCCGCTCCGAGGACGCGACGCCGGACTGCAGCATGTTGGCCATGCCGGCCATCTGGCCCAGCGGCTGGGTGAACTCTCGCGAGTACTGGATGAATGCCGTGGCGTCGCCCAGGGACATCGAGCCCGAGGCCACCCGGAGGCCACCCACGACGGCGATGCCCACATAGCTGAGGTAGGAAACGAACTGCATGACGGGGAAGATCATGCCCGAGACGAACTGGGCTCCGAAGCTGGCCTTGAAGAGGGCCTCGTTTCGCTCTTCGAAGCGTTCCAGCATGTCAGCGTCACGGCCGAAGACCCGCACAAGGTCGTGCCCGGAGAAGGATTCCTCGATCTGGCCGTTCAGCTCGCCCGTGTTCTTCCATTGGGCGGCGAAGAGCTTCTGGCTGCGCGAGCCGATCAGGCCGGCAGCCACACCGGACAGCGGCAGCGCAACGAGGGCGATGAGAGCGAGCTGCCAGGAGACGATGAACATCATGATGACAATGCCGATGACCGTCAGCAGCGAGCTGATCAGCTGCGCAAAGGCCTGCTGCAGCGCCTGCTGGACGTTGTCGACATCGTTCGTCACCCGGGAGAGGACGTCGCCGCGCTGGCGGGTGTCGAAGTAGTTCAGCGGGAGCCGGTTCAGCTTCTTTTCGGTGTCGTCCCGGAGCCTGCGGATCACCTTCATCACGATGCGGTTCAGCACGTAGCCCTGCAGCCAGAGGAAGATGTTGGCCACAAAGTACATCAGCAGCACGATGGCGATCAGGACCGAGAGCTTCTGGAAATTGATCCCGGTGCCGGGAACCAGCTCCATCCGGGACACCATGTCCGCGAAGTTGTCCTGGCCCTGCTGGCGCAGGCCTTCCACGAACTGGTCCTTGCTGGCGCCGGCGGGGAGCTGCTTGCCCACGACGCCGCCGAAGATAACGTCCATGGCCTGGCCCAGGATCTTGGGGGCGATGACGTTCAGGACCACCGAGACAACCACCAGGGCCACCACGGCGTAAATGCCCACAGCCTCAGGCTTCAGGAGCCCCAGCAGGCGCTTCGCCGAGGGCCAGAAGTGCTCGGCCTTCTTGGCGGGCATGCCGCCGAACATGTCGCCGTCGGCCTCGGAGGGCTTGTATTCCTCCTCGAAGAAATCGTCGTCCTCCAGGAGGTCTTCCGGAGTTACGGAATCCGGGTTCGTTTCGGTGGTCGAGCCTGTCGTTTCGGTGGTCGAGCCTGTCGAGACGTTCTTGGCGGCGCTCATGCCATTTCCTCCACGCTCAGCTGGGATTCAACAATTTCCTGGTAGGTGGGTGAGGTTTCCAGGAGTTCCTCATGCGTTCCGCGGTCCACGATCCGGCCGTTGTCCAGGACCAGGATCTGGTCTGCGTCGGTGATGGTGGAGATCCGCTGGGCCACGATGATCACTGTGGCGTCGGCGGTGGTCTGTTTCAGCGCGGCGCGGAGCCTGGCATCGGTTGCGACGTCCAGCGCCGAGAACGAATCGTCAAAGAGGTAGACCTTGGGTTTTGTGATCAACGCCCGGGCGATGCAGAGCCGCTGCCGCTGGCCGCCGGAGACGTTGGTGCCGCCCTGCGCGATGCGGGCGTTCAGTCCGTTCTTCTTCTCGCGGACAAAGCCCTCGCCCTGGGCGATCTGCAGCGCGTCCCAGAGTTCCTGGTCCGTGGCCTCGGTCTTGCCGAAGCGCAGGTTGTGCTCGATGGTGCCCGAGAAGAGGTACGGCCGCTGCGGTACCAGGGCCACGCGCTTGGTGATCTCGGCACGGTCCAGGTTGCTGACGGAGACGCCGTCCAGGAGGACTTCGCCCTCGGCGATGTCGTACAGGCGCGGCAGCAGGGCCAGCAGCGAGGTCTTGCCTGCACCGGTGGAACCGATGATGGCAACGGTCTCGCCCGGCTTGGCGGTGAAGCTGATGTTGCTCAGCACCGGCGTCTCGGCACCGGGGTAGGCAAAGGTGACGTTCCGGTATTCCACTACCCCGGCCAGCGTGGCGGGAGTCTCAGGACGTTCGGGATCGTGGATGGAGGGTTCGACGTCGAGCACTTCACCGATGCGGTCCGCGCAGACGGAGGCGCGCGGGATCATCATGGCCATAAACGTGCCCATCATGACGGCGATCAGGATCTGGAGCAGGTACTGCAGGAAGGCGGTCAGGGCGCCCACCTGCATTTCGCCCGAATCCACGCGCTGGCCGCCGAACCACAGCACCGCGGCCGTGGACAGGTGCAGGATCATGCCGATGGCCGGGAACATCAGGACAAACAGGGCCCCGATTTTCAGGGAGACGTCGGTCAGGTCCTTGTTGGCAACGCCGAAACGCTCGGTTTCATATGGTTCGCGGACAAATGCGCGGACTACGCGGATGCCAATGATCTGCTCGCGAAGGACCGCGTTGATGCGGTCGATCTTCTTCTGCATGGAACGGAACAGGGGCATGAGCCGGACCACCAGGTAGCCCACCACCACGATCAGCACGGGCACGGAGACCCAGACCAGCCACGACAGGCTGATGTCCTCGCGCAGCGCCATGATGATGCCGCCGATGCACATGATGGGGGTGGCCACCATGAAGTTCAGTCCCATCAGCACGAGCATCTGGACCTGCTGGACGTCGTTGGTGCCGCGGGTGATGAGGGTGGGGGCGCCGAACGTGTTCACGTCCTTGGCTGAGAAACTGGTGACCTTGCGGAACACCCCGCGGCGCAGATCGCGGCCCACGGCCATGGCCGTTTTGGAGCCGTAGTAAACGCCGGCGATGGCGGTGCCCACCTGGACAATGGCCACCAGCAGCATCACGGACCCGGTCCGCCAAATGAAATCCGTGTCCCCGCGGGAAACGCCTTCGTCGATGATCTGGGCGTTGAGGCTGGGAAGGTAGAGCGCTGCGATGGTGGACGCCAGCTGGAACACAACGACGGCCACGATGTATGGCATGTACGGTTTGGAGTAGCGCCGTATGAGGGTGAGGAGCATGCCCGTGAATCCTTAGGAAGAGAGCGCGAAACGATGAGGATAAGTGGTAACAGACGGGGCTGACATTTCTCAGCCTACCCACTCTACGAAATCCGTTGCCCGGGCGAAACATCTACGGTAAATATCATCCGATCGGCGTACTCCCCCACACGTTCCTCCCCACTCACCTGCGCGAACGGACACTTGCGGCCGGATCCGTGGGGCCTCAAGTGTCCGTTCGCGCGTCTGTCAGCGGTCGCGCGTCGGTCAGCGGTTCGCGGATGCGAGTTCCGGCGTCGTGCTTTCAGCGTCTGCGCCTGCGTCGGCGCCGACGCCCGTCCCCGCCCCTGACTGGGCCTCCGGCTGGATGTCAACGGTGCGCCGCAGCGGGCGCTCCTTGATGAACAGGACCGAGATCAGGGCTACCACCGCAACGCCGGCGGAGATCAGGAAGGCCTCGGCGGTGGCGTCGCCGTAAGCGGCGCGCATGATCTCGCGGACCGGTGCGGGCATGTCAACGAGGTCCATGCTGGCTCCGGCCGATCCGCCCGCAACCGGGATGCCGGCCGCTGCCAGGCCCTGCGTGGCGAGTTCGCTGACCCGGCTGCTGAGGACGGCGCCGAGCACGGACACACCGATTGCGCCGCCCACCGAACGGAAGAAGGCAACAGACGCGCTGGCCGAGCCGATATCTGACGCCCGGACCGTGTTCTGCACTGCCAGGACCAGGTTCTGCATCAGCATGCCGAGGCCCACGCCCAGGATGGCCGTGAAGATCCCGGCCTGCCACAGTTCGGTGGTGTGGTCCATGGTGCCGGCCAGGCCGAGGCCGCCGATCAGCAGGGTGGACCCGCCGATCAGGTAGCCCTTCCACTTTCCGGTGCGGCTGATGAGCAGACCGGAAACGACGGAGCCGGTCAGGTTGCCGGCGATCATCGGCAGCGTCAGGAGCCCGGCTTCGGTAGGCGTGGCGCCGCGGGCCACCTGGAAGTACTGGCCCAAGAAGGTGGTTGAACCGAACATCGCGATACCCACAGCCACTGAAGCGATGATGGCCAAAGCGGTGGTGCGTTCGGAGATGATCTTCAGCGGGATGATGGGCTGCTCCACCTTGGATTCCACCAGCACCAGCAGGGCCAACAAAACCACACCGCCGCCCACCATGGCGGCCGACTGCCAGGAGACCCAGTCGTAGTAGGCGGGGTTGCCGGCGAAGGAAACCCCGATCAGGAGCAGGCTGACACCCGAGGTCAGCAGGATGGAGCCAAGCCAGTCGATCTTGACGTGGCGCTTGATGCGCTCGATTTTCGAGGGTGATCTGGAGCAGGATCAGCGCAACGACGGCGAGCGGCACGCAGACGAAGAAGGTCCAGCGCCAGCCCAGCGGGCTGTCCACGATGAATCCGCCCAGCAGCGGGCCGCCGGCAGTGCCTACCGCCATCACGGCGCCCATGTAGCCGGAGTATTTGCCGCGGTCCCGCGGCGGGATCATGGTGCCGATGATGGCCTGCGCCAGCGCGGTGAGCCCGCCCATGGCAACACCCTGGATAACGCGGGCGGTGAGCAGCAGCGGGATGGTCTCGGAGAGTCCGGCCATGACGGAGCCGGCCACAAAGATGACAATGCTCAGCTGGACCAGGAGCTTCTTGTTGAAGAGGTCGGACAGCTTGCCCCAGATGGGGGTGGTGACGGCGTTGGCCAGCAGGGCGGCGGTGATCACCCAGGCGAAGTCGGTCTGGGTGCCGTGCAGATCGGACATGATGGTGGGCAACGCGTTGGCAACGATGGTGCTGCTGAGGATGGCGGTGAAGAACGCCGCGAGGAGCCCGGTCAGGGCTTCCATGATCTGGCGGTGCGTCATAGCCAAGGGCGGTGCGGCGGGTTGGCTCGACATATCAGTGCTCCTGGAGGTTCTGGGGTGCGGCGGCTGGTGCCGCGGTTGAAGGTGCCGGGAGTGCATGTGCCCGGGCTGAATGCTTGAGGGACTCCGAGAGTTTTGTCAGGATCAGTGCCGTGTCTTCGGCATCCTCCTGGCTCCAATCGCTGAGGTACTCCTGCAGCGTGGCCGTGCGGCGCTCTTCGATCTTCCGGAGCTTGTCAGCGCCGGCCGGCGACAGGGCAACCAACTGGGCGCGGCCGTCGTCGGGATCCTGCCGCCGGATGACGTAACCCAGCTCTTAAAGCGCGAGAGGACACTTGGGGCCCTTTGGAATGGGGCCTCAAGTGTCCTCTCGCGCTGTGGTGGAGCGGGGGCTGTGGTAGAGCAGGGGCTGTGGTGGAGCGGGTGCTTTGGTGCTGGGTGTTCAGTCGTCCAGGTGGGTGGGGCCGAACATTTTGAGCAGTGTTTCGACGACGACGACGTTGGGTCCGTCCGCCGCGAAGCCCGCCTTGAGCGCGTCCCCGACGTCCTCGGGGGCCACCCGTGTGGCCGGCACACCGAATGCTTCGGCGAGCTTGACGAAGTCGGGGCGCGCAAGCTCGGTGGCCGTGGCCTTCCCGAACGCGCCCACCATGTATTCACGCAGGATGCCGTAGCCGCCGTCGTCCACGATCAGCCAGGTGACCGGGATGTTGTGCTGCTTGGCGGTGGCGAGTTCGGAAATGGAGTACATGGATGAACCGTCACCGGACACGGCGAGGACCCGGCCGGGCTTGCCGACTGTTTCCAGCCCGACGGCGCCGCCGATGGCTGCCGGGAAGCCGTAGCCCAGGCCACCGGCACCCTGGGCCGAGTGGAACTGGCCCTGCCGGGCATCCCAGCAGCTCCAGCCCCAGTACGCGGAAATGGTCATGTCCCAGAAGGTCTGCATGTCCGCGGGGACGGCTTCGCGGATGTCGGCCATGAACTTCAGCTCTTTGCCCAGGTCCTGGGATTCCAGCCGTGCCTTGACCTTGGCGAGCGAGTCCTTCACCAGGTCCTCCGGGGCGGTCCCGTGCCAGCTGCGGATGGTGTCGACGGGCGCAATCAGGGCCTCGTCGAGGGCGGCGAGGGCCTGGCCGGCGTCGGCACGGATACCCAGACCGGGGCTGTTCGATTCGAGGACGCGCGGCTCAGCGTCGATCTGGATGATGCGGCCGCGGGGCGCGAACGTGAAGTAGTTGGACGTGACTTCACCGAGGGACGAGCCGATGACAATCAGGACGTCGGCATCTTCCAGGAGGTCCGTCATATGCCGGTCCTCGATCCAGGACTGCAGAGAAAGCTCATGGGTCCACGGGAACGCGCCGTTGCCGCCAGGAGTGCAGATGACCGGCGCCCGCAGCTTTTCGGCAATCGAGAGCAGCGATTTTTCGGCCCGGCCCCGCCGGGTACCTCCACCGGCGATGATGGCGGGACGTTCCGCCGTCGACAGCCATTTCACTGCTTCCCGGACCAGCTCCACGCGCGGCGGGTTGTCCGCTGCTTCGGCGAGCGCGTCCTCCACCGGGGGCACCATGATGGGATCCAGCAGCACGTTCTGCGGGATTTCCAGCCAGACCGGGCCCTGCGGCGAGGAGATGGCTTCGGTCCAGGCATCCTGGATGGCCGACGGAATGCCGGACGCGTGCTGGATCAGGCGCTGGCTCTTGGTGACGTTCGCGGCCGAGGCCTTCTGGTCATCGAGCTGGTGCAGCATGCCCTTGCGGCGGGCGCCTAGTCCTTCGAGCGGGATCTGGCTGGCCACCACCACCATGGGCACACCCGTGGCGTAGGCCTCCTGCAGGCCGGCCAGGGACGTCAGTGCACCGGGTCCGGTGGACAGGAACAGCACGCCCACTTCGCCGGTGGCGCGGGAGTACCCGTCCGCGGCGAAGGCGCTGTTGTTCTCCACGCGGGAGGACACGAAGTGCAGGTTGCCGCGGCCCATGGCGTCAAACAGGCCGAGCGCGTGCTGGCCCGGGATGCCGAAGACGGTCTTGGCGCCGAGCGCTTCAAGGGTTTCGACGACGAGGTCCCCGCCGTTGCGCTGGCTGGTCCCCTTGGTAGGTGCTGCTGTGCCCGGATCGAAATCAATCATGGTGGCTATTCCTTGGTTCCGGCGGCGAAACCGGCAGGTTGGCGGGCTTCTTGGCCGAGAGCTTGGGCGGCGTAGCCGTTGGCGGTCCCGAACCGGTCACCTTCAACAGCATTGTCCGCCATCAGGGTGATCAGTTCATAGGCCACATGGCTGGCTGCCACGCCGGTGATTTCGGCGTGGTCGTATGCAGGAGCAACCTCGACGACGTCGGCGCCCACCAGGTTCATGCCGCGGAAGCCCCGGATGATCTCCAGGAGTTCGCGGCTGGTGATCCCGCCGGCCTCGGGGGTTCCGGTGCCCGGCGCGTGTGCGGGGTCCAGGACGTCGATGTCCACGGAGATGTAGAGCGGGCGGTTGCCGATCCGGTCGCGGACCTTGGCAACGGTCTCCAGGACGCCCTGGTAGTAGACGTCCGCGGAGGTGACGATGCCGAACCCGAAGCGATGGTCGTCGTCGAGATCCTTTTTGCCGTAGAGCGGGCCGCGAGTGCCGATGTGGCTGATCGCTTCCGTGTCCAGGATGCCTTCCTCAACGGCCCGGCGGAACGGGGTGCCGTGGGTGTATTCGGCGCCGAAGTAGGTGTCCCAGGTGTCCAAGTGGGCGTCAAAGTGCAGCATGGCAATGGGTCCGCCAGCCCGCTCGGCAGCCGCGCGGAGCAGCGGCAGGGCGATGGTGTGGTCCCCGCCGAGCGTCACCAGCTTGCTGCCGGCCGCGGTGAGGTCCAGGGCATTCTGCTGGATGGTTTCGATGGCTTCGTTGATGTTGAACGGGTTGACCGCCATGTCGCCGGCGTCGGCCACCTGGATGTTTTCGAACGGGCTGACGTCCCAGGCCGGGTTGTAGGGCCGGAGCAGGCGGCTCGCTTCCCGGATGTGGTTGGACCCGAAACGGGCGCCGGGGCGGTACGAAACACCCGAGTCGAAGGGCACTCCCACCACCGTCACGTCAGCCTTGGCCACCTGGTCCAGGCGCGGCAGGCGGGCGTAGGTTGCAGCGCCGGCATAGCGCGGGATACGGGATGAATCGATGGGGCCAAGGTTGCCGTTGGCTTCGATGCGCAGCTCTTTCAAGATGAGCCTCTCCTTCGAGGATTGATCGGCGGGTGTGACAGCCATCATAGCCTGAAGTTTCCTTATGCGCATCAGTTGTTTACAAGAACGCCGTCCGGGCGGGGCCTCGCGGACCGTTCCCGCCTGGGTTAATGGTCCGGCGGTCCGTCCGGTGTTTTCCGGACGGACCACCGGTGGGCTAGAGGCCTGCGCCGGTGCGGTTCCACCCGCGTGCGGAGTCGCCGGGAGCTTCCCAGCCGTCGTCGGTCACGATCAATGTGTCCTCGAGCTTGATGAATCCGGACTCGTGGTCCTCGAACCACGACTCGATGGAGAGGACCATGCCGGACTTCAACGGATCATTCGCATGCGCCCCGAAATAGGGAACGGGTCCGGTTGAGGTCAGCCGGGGAACTTCGTGGGTGATCAGGCCCATTCCATGGGCGACGAATTTCATGTTGGCACCATCAGGCAGCTTCGAGATCGTGTCGAGCGCTGTAACGAAGATGTCGCCGCCGCGTTTGCCTGCAGCGACAGCGGTCCGTGCCTCCTGCTGCACGGTTTCGATCTGTGCCAGCAGATCGGTCTGTCGCGCGGTGGGCTCGGTGTCAATTGCCATCCTGGACAGATCGCCGATGTATCCCTCGTACATGCCCCCGGAATCGATCGACAGGCTGGTGCCTGAGCGCCACACATCGGAGGACGGGGACCGGTTCATGGATCCTCCGCCGAGAGTCACCAGGGCGTATTCGTAGAACAGGCCTCTCCTGGTCTGCTCGAGGCGGAAGATCTCGGCGATGTCGTGTTTGGTCATTCCGGGTTGGACCAGGCCGAACGAGGCCTGCATTGAATCGATGATGCCATGGGACGCGATACGGACCAGCTCAAGTTCTCTCTCGGACTTGACCCCGCGAAGGGATTCCAGAACCGGATGGACCTCCACGAATGTCGCTGCGGGAAGGAGCTCGCGCAGGGTGTCGAGGGCGTCCGCGGGGATGAATGACTTCTCAACCCCAATTGTGGCGCGGGCGAGCCCGCGCTTCTCCAGAGCCGCCGCTGCGGCCCGGGCCGTGTCGATACTGGTCCAGCTGATGTTCTGGATATCGGATACCCAGATTGCTCCGCCCGCGGTTCCCCAGTCCTCGTTGCCTGCTCCGATGTAGAAGGAGTCATCGAGTTTGCCCCGCACGATTCCGACGGCGGGAAGGTAGCGGCTGACCCCGGTGGCGTCAGCATGAGCGAAGAAGAAGAACCGGTAGCCGCCCAGCAGATGCTGCACGTTGTGTTTTGTCGTGGCGAGCAGGGCATCAATGCCCGCTCCCTCCATAAGGTCCTCGAGGTACTGCTCATCGAAAGGTACCGAAACTGCCATTGGATACTCCAGACTTCGTTTTGTTATTCGTCGCCGATGCGACCAATTATGTGAGGGAACTCGTGGACATCCCCGGGCCGGCATCCGCCGCCTGAACAGCGTCTCTGGCGCTGCCCACGGCGCCGCGGAATGCGTCGGCGAGGAGTTTGGTGGAGTTGAAGAGAATGATCCTGGCGCCGCGTTGTGCCCAGGAGGCTGCCTCTTCGGTCGAGTCCGCGATGACGCACAGGGCGCAGTCCGCTGAGCTGGTGACATTGTCGGCTATGCGCTCGATGGCGGCCGCGACGACCGGGTGGGCGGTCTGGCCCGGCAGTCCGAGGGACATGGACAGGTCGCTGGGGCCGATCCAGACGGCGTCCAGGCCCGGGACGGCGGCGATGGCGGCACTGTTGGCGGAGGCTTCTTTGTCTTCTGCCTGGGCGACGACGAAGGTCGTTGCCGCCGCCGCGTCGAGGTGGGTCTTCAGCGGCACCGTTCCGTGGTGGCCGGCGATGGTACTGACAGCCAGGCCCCGTGTGCCCATGGGCGGATAGTGTGCGGCGGCGACCGCGGCAGCGGCTTCCCCGGCGGTGGATACGTGGGGAACGACGACGCCGGTGGCGCCGGCATCGAGGGCGCGCAGGATCAGGAGCGGATCATTGTGGCCGAGGCGGACAAGCGTTGACACGCCGGCCAGCCTGGCCGACCGCAGATGGTTTTCCAGCGCCGAATCATCGGCCATGCCGTGTTCGGTGTCGATCATGACCAGGTCGAAACCGGTATAACCGGCCATTTCAACCATGGGCTGATTCGGCATTTTTACAATGAGCCCGTAGAGGCAGTCTCCGGCGGAAATTCTGTCCCGGAGGGAATGGTCTGCTGTCATAATCCTTCGATTCTTCAACGCGCGGGGGCGCCGTCGTGATGCACATACGTTTGGATGGAGATGATTTCCCGAAGGGCGTTACCCGCTCCGGATGCTGCCGGTGTCGGTCCGTTCGGGCTGTGCGCCTGCGGCCACGCAGTGCCGGGCCGCTCACATCGAGGACCCGGCACTGCGCGTACTCCGTTTCCGGGTTACTGGAAGGAGGTGAACTTTTGGGCGTTGTCCTTGGTGACAACCTCGGTTCCGGTGTCGATCCGGGCTTCGACCTTGTCCCCGCGCGCGGCAGCAGCGGCCGTCGTCACAGCCGTGGTGCCCATCTTCTTGGGGAACTGGGCAATGCTGGCCGTCTGCGTGCCCGCCAGAATGGCCTTTGCTTCATCGGGAAGGGCGTCGAAACCGACCAGAAGCAGGTTCTCCTTGAACGGGTCGGACTTTTTGCGGGCTTCGATGGCGCCCAGGACGGGCGGGCCGCAGGCGCTGTAGATGGCGTCCACCTCAGGGTTGGCGGATCCGAAGGCCTGCATTACGTCAACGCCCTTGGTCTGGTCACAGTTGGTGGAGAGGGTGTTGACGACCTTGATGTCGGTCGTTTTGAGGACGTCGAGGACTCCGTTGACGCGGGCGTCCAGTGCGGGTACTCCGGGGACGCCGGACATAACGGCGATCGTGCCCTTGCCCTTGAGCTGTTCGTTGATGTAATTGCCGGCTTTGGTGCCGCCGGCCAGGTTGTCGGTTCCGATGTAGCTGGAGGCGCCCTTCCAGCCCGGGAGGTCGTTGTCGATCAGGACGATCTTCACGCCCTGCGAGACGGCACGGTCCAGGGCCGGCTGGACCTGGGGCCCGATGGGTGCGATAGCGATGGCGTTGGCGCCGCGGGTGACCATGCCTTCAATGGCGGTGATCTGTGGCTGCGCGTCCTTGCCGTCGCCGGGGGCCTCCACGCCCAGGAAGTCGATGCCATCCTTGGGCATGGCGTTGATGCCATCGCTCATGGCGTTGAAGTACGCGTTGGCGGTCTTGAGGATGACGCCGACTTTGGGTTTGCTCTCTCCGCCGGGGCCTGCGGGACTTCCGCCGCAGGCGGTCATTGAGAGGGCGAGGGATCCGGCCAGCGCACTGGCGGCAAGCCATTTAAGTTGTTTCATGTGATTCTCCTGCTGACTAGTTGGTTGAGTCTGATTTTTCGCGGGCAGCTGTTGCATCAGCGCCCCCGACGATGAGGGAGACGAGCCGTTCATGGGTGGCGGCGCTGGGTATTTCTTCGCCGACGACCCGGCCCCGGCGCAGGACGATGGCGCGGTCGGCGACTTCGATGACGTCGTCGAGCTGGTGGGAGATGAGGATGACGGAGATACCGCGCGCGGGAAGGGTCTTGATCAGATCGAGCACCTTTCGGGTTTCGCGGAGGCCCAGTGCGGCGGTGGGTTCGTCGAGCAGGACGACCTGTTTGGCGAAGGCCACGGCCCGCGCCACGGCGATTGCCTGGCGTTGTCCGCCGGACATGAGCCCGACCGGCATGGTCATGCTGGGGATCCTGACTTTCAGTTCCTCGAGCAGCTTGGTGGTTTCGGCCTGCATGCCGCGGTTCTTCAGGAACCCCCAGCCGCGGGAGAACCGGCCGGGGCCGACGAGTTCCCGGCCGGCGTAGAAGTTCGCCGATGCGGGAAGGTTGTCGAAGAGGGCCAGGTCCTGGTAGACGGTTTCGATCCCGGCTGCCCGGGCGTCGGCGCTGCTGCGGAAGGACGCAGGCTCACCGTTGATGAGGATTTCACCGCCGTCGATCTGGTGCGTGCCGCTGATGCTTTTGACCAGCGTGGACTTGCCGGCTCCGTTGTCGCCGAGCAGGGCCAGGATCTCGCCGCGGCCCAGCGTGAGCGAGGCCCCGTCAAGGGCAACGACGTTGCCGAAGCGCTTGACGGCGTTGCGGACTTCGAGGACGGGGGCTTCGGTGGTGTTCATGCGCTGACTCCTTTGTCGGCCAGGATTGATTTCTCGGCCAGAATGGCCCGGAAGCGTCCTTCGGCGCGGGTGCGGTAGACATCGAGCAGGACAGCCAGGACGATGGTGACGCCGATGATGACGATCTGCAGGAAGGGATCGACGCCGAGGAGGTTCAGCCCGTTGCGGATGACCGCCAGAGTGAGCGCCCCGATGAGGGCGTTGCTGATTCCGCCGCGGCCGCCGGTGAAGCTGGCGCCGCCGATGATGACGGCTGCGATGGCGTCAAGTTCGGCCAGGGACCCGGCCGTCGGGTAGCCGGAGTTGGTGCGTCCGGAGACGATGATCGCTGCCAGCGCCGCGGACACTCCGGCAAAGACATAGACCGAGATGAGCACTTTGCGGACGGGGATTCCGACTCGGCGGGCCGCTTCCTCATTGCTGCCGATCGCGTAGATCCACCGGCCCCAGGTCATTTTGCGGGTCAGAACATATACGGCGGCTGCCAATGCGGCGACGAACAGCAGGGATACCGGGATGGGGCCGATGAAAGCACTTCCGAGCCAGTTCACCTCGTCCGGTACGCCGATGATCGGCTGTCCGCGGGAGATGGACAGGGCCAGTCCGCTGGCGACGCTTAGCATGGCCAGGGTCACGATGAACGGGCTGGGTATCTTGCCCAGCACGAACACCGCACCGTTAATCCATCCGGCCGCGGCGCCGACGAGGATCATCACGCCCATCACCAGCAGGCCGTTGCCGAGGCCGGTGACGAAGGCAGTGGCCCCGACGACGCTGCTCAGGGAGAGTATTGAGCCGACCGAGAGGTCGATGCCGCCGGTCAGGATCACCAGCAGCATGCCCAGGGCGAGAATGGCAATGGAGGCGGACTGCATCGAGAGATTCTGCAGGTTCCGGGCCGAGGCGAAGACGGGGTTGGCTATGGTCATTCCGATGGCCAGGACCACCAGGATCAGGACCGGGCCCAGTTTCATCAGCCACAAGGCTGCTGAAATGGCCGAACCGCCCCCACTGGGCCGTGTAGCCCTTGGCGGGGATATCGCTGTGGTATTGCTCATGACGCTCCTACAGATTCCGGTGGCCGGGTTGTCGTTCCCCACGAGGGGAATGTTGATTTGCGTGGCATAAATCACAGCCTACGCCCCAATGGTTCACCGGTCTACCATTTGCTCGAAATTGGTTAGCCATTGCAGAAATTAATGGTCGACCGGTTGCCCATTGCCTCGGATCGGCCTAGCATGAAAGCGTGTACGGGCAGCCGCCCGGCATGTTCACTCGACGAAGAGGCAGACCCATGTCCCACGAATCGCTTGTTTCACGTCTCGGACGCCGCGTCCGTTTCGGCATCATCGGAGGCGGCCTGGACTCCGTCATCGGTGAAACCCACCTCCTGGCCCTGCGCGTGGACGGCCTGGCCGACATCGTCGCCGGTGCGATGAGCATCGATCCCCAAGTTGCCGATGCGTCTGCCGCAGCGCTGCTGATCGACCCGACGCGGCGGTATCCCACCTGGCAGGACATGCTGGCCTCGGAGCCGGCCCGCGAGGACGGCATCGAAGCGGTCGTGGTCATCACCCCACCCCAGTTCCATGCCGAAATTTCCGCCGCTTTCCTGGAAGCCGGGATCCACGTTCTTTGCGAAAAGCCCCTGACCTCGACCCTGGAACAGGCCGAAAACCTCGCCCGCGTTGCGGAGGAATCCGAAGCGATGTTCACGGTCACGCACTGCTACACCGGCTACCCGATGGTCCGGGAGGCCCGCGAACTCATCCGTTCCGGCGCCCTCGGACGCATCACGCTCATTGAAGGCCAATTCGCCGCCGGCGACCCCGGGGTCCTGCGCGAGCCGGAGGATCCGACCAAACGCCACTGGCATTTCAAGCCATCATCCATGGGGAAGGCCGTTGTGCTCGGGGAGGTGGGCTCGCACGCCCACAACATTGTCGAGTACGTCACCGGCCAACGGGTCACCGAAGTATCGGCCCAGCTCACGACCGTCGCGGAGCGCCGCGAAATCTATGACAACGCCTATCTGACCCTGCGGTTCAGCGGCGGCGCCGTCGGCCGGCTGTGGGCAAGCTTCGTGGCCGCCGGCAATGACCACGGTCTGGCCTTCAGCATTTACGGGGACGAGGGTGCACTGAAGTGGGAGCAGGAATCGCCGGAATACCTGTGGCTGTACCGCCCGGGTCAGGCGGCGACGCGTATCGCACGCGCCCTGGACAGCACCAGCGAGCAGTCCCGGGGGGCCACCCGCATCCGCCCCGGCCACCCGGAGGGCTACCTGATGGCCTTCGCGAACATTTACCGCGACTTCTTCAGCGCCGTCCTGCTGAAACTGCTCGGCGAAGACCCGGGCGCCGCCCTCCAGGCGCTGCCTACTGCCCAGGACGGGCTCAGCACGATGCGCCTCATCGACGCTGCGGTCCGGTCCCACGACCAGCAGGTCCCCGTGACCTTCAATACCCAGCCGCTCACCGCCTCATTGGAGAACTGAACATGACTAAGACGACTGTGCGGGTCGGGCAACTCGGTGCCGGCTTCATCGGACAAATGCACTCCCTCGCTTTCAGCAACGCCGGATACTCGCGGCTGCAGCCCGAGGTGCGCGCCGATCTCGTGGCCATCGCCGACGTGAACCAGGCCGCAGCAGCCGACATCGCCGAACGCTACGGATGGGCCGCCACCCACAACGACTGGAACGACCTCCTCGGCGAGGACCTCGGCCTCTTCGTCAACGCCGGACCCAACGACCTGCACTCGGCGCCCACCATCGCCGCGGCACAGGCCGGAATCCCCGTTTTCTGCGAGAAACCCCTCGCGTCCTCCGGCGACGTTGCCTACAAGCTGTGGAAAGCCGTCGCCGCAGCCGGCGTCGAACACCGGTGCGCATTCATGCACCGGTTCATCCCCGCCGTCCAGTTCGCCCGCGAACTCATCGCCTCAGGCGAGCTGGGCGAAATCCGGCACTTCCGCTCCCGCTTCCTGATGAACATGCTCGCCCCCGACGGCTCCGTCAGCTGGCGCTTTGACCGCGGCCGCTCAGGAGCCGGCGCCATCGGCGACCTGGGCTCCCACCACATCGACCTCGCCCGGTTCCTGGTCGGAGAGGTCCAGGAAATCGCCGCACTCACAGGCACCTGGACCGTTGACCCGGCACAGCTGATCACCGACGTGAACGATGACTCGTTCATCGCCATCGGCCGGCTCGAAAACGGGGCAACAGCATCATTCGAGGCATCACGCGTCGTCGCATCCCACGCACTGACCGGTGAATTCGAGATCGACGGCACCAAAGGCTCGATCGCCTGGAACATGGAACGGCTCAACGAACTCACGATCCGCCGCCCCGGCCAGGGACCCATGACACAGATGGTGAGCCGCCCCGGACACCCGCTGGAAGGATTCTGGCTTCCCGGCGGCGTCCAGGGCTCCCACCCGCTCGGATGGAACGAATGCTTCGCCCACCAAGCCCACGACATGCTCGGACTGGCCAGCGGCCAACTCACCGATTCCGTCGCAGCAACCTTTGAAGACGGCTACCGGGTCGCCGAAATCGTCGACACCATCGAACGCGCCGCAAAAGAACGGCGCACACTCCCCGTCGCATTCAGCGCATAAGAAAAGCGGTGGAGGACCTTCAGGTCCTCCACCGCTTTTTCTGTCATTTCTACACTGGGAAACTGGCCTTCAGACGCTTGGTCGCCCGTTCCATATGGGCCGTCATGGCCGCGGCAGCCGCTTCCGGGTCCGAAGCCTCAATGGCCCTCAGAATGGGTTCATGCACGGCATACGAGGTCCGGGTTTCCCCCGCCGTCCTCAATACTCGCGAAGCCCAGGCCTGCAGGAGCGACCGGATATTCTCCAGGACCCCGCAGAGAACGATGTTGTGACTGGCACGGGCGATCTCCAGATGAAACGCGATGTCTGCCTGGACATAGGTGTCGATGTCATCCTCGGCAAGGCGCATCGTTTCAGCCAGGGCCTGGATGGTTGCCAGCTGCTCGGGAGTCCTGCGCGTGGCGGCGAGCCCCGCCAGCTGGACCTCTAGGATGAACCGCGCTTCCAGCAGATCATCAAAACGCTTCTCGCCGAGAAGAAGACCCCACTCGATGACCTGTGGCAGCAGATCCGAACTGGACTTGCTCAGGTACGTGCCGTCCCCGACCCTCTGCTCGAGCAGGCCGAGCAGGCTCAACGACTTGATCGCCTCCCGGATCATCCCCCGCCCGACCTTAAGTTCCTCGGCCAGCGTCCTCTCCGACGGAATTCGCGAACCGGGGGCAACATCCCCGGAAAGCAACGCATCCAGGAGGCGCTTGACTATTTCCTGGCTCGCCGGCTGACGGACCGGGGTATCCCTGCCCGCACCTTTCTCCGCAAGTGAAAAACTCATGAATACTCCTCAGCCGACGGTCCCCAGTCTAATGGCAGACCGGTGAACCAATCCTATGTCGGATTAGCCATATTCCCAACACTTCCGGCCGTGCAATTTGGGTGAAGCCAGCATATACGGGCCCAATCTTTTCCTCGGCCTGGCCCGGATGTTTGCAGCGTTTTGACAATGCTCGACGCGCGGCACACAACTTTGGAACCGCGACGGCTTGCTGGTCACCAACCGCCCGCCTCCTGAACCGCGGACACTCACGTCACGTGCCGTCGCAAAAGAACTGGCCCCAGAGGAACGCGATTCATGCCGCATGTCACCCAGCGGCAGCGGCTTTACCGGCTGGCGGCGGGGACCAGGACCCAGAGAACTTCGACGGCCTCGTCGGTGGGATTGACCCACGTATGCGGTTCGCGGCCCGGGAATGTCACGGTGTCGCCGGTGCTGAGCTCGTATTCCTCATTGGTCAGGATCAGCCGGATGCGCCCCTTGATCACATGGAGCACATCCACGTCGCAGTCCACGGCGTAAAGCTCAGCCTCGCCGCGGCCATGCGGCTCGATGACGGCCTGGATGATCTGGATGCGCCGTTCGGAACGGGCAGTCAGCAGCCGCTCCACGATGCCTTCGCCGCCCAGGGAGATCCGTGGGCCTTCGTCCCGCTTGGTCAGGTGGGTTTCCGGGGCCACAAACAAGTCGCCGATCGAGATGGACAGGACCTGGCACAGCGTCACCAGGGACGCGACCGACGGCGACGTAAGGTCACGTTCCACGCGGCTGAGGAAGCCCTTGGTCAGGCCGGTGGCGTCGGCAACCTGCTCGATGGTCAGCCGCTGCGACTGCCGGGCGGCACGGATTCGGGAACCGATGGCAACGGGAACGTTGCTCGGCTCAACTGGCAGTGCCTTCATGTGCAGACCTTTCGTGGCCGGCGGTGCGGCCCCATCTCTGGAGCAATCCTAATGGCCAGCCGACCCGTGTGAGGTGGCGGGCGCCGCGGCGAACAACAGATACTACGGCCGATCTTGACTGTTGCGTCGGTCACAGCATACGATTCTGGGCAACAAGTGTTGCCTGTGAGGCAATATTTGAGGAACTCTTCCTCCCAATTCCACAAGAGCAGCGGAATACCGGCTTCCCCAGCAGCGCCGCCGGGATTCCAGACACACTGCAGATCAGCTCCAAGGAGCCCCAAATGGACGCCAACTTCGTCAACATCGCCATCGTGGTGGTGTACCTCATCGCCATGCTGGCCTTCGGCTGGTGGGGCAAGTCCCGCACCAAGAACAACAGCGACTTCCTGGTTGCCGGCCGCCGCCTCGGCCCGCTGCTCTACACCGGCACCATGGCCGCCGTCGTCCTGGGCGGTGCCTCCACCGTCGGCGGCGTCGGCCTGGGCTACAAGTTCGGCATCTCCGGCATGTGGCTGGTGGTTGCCATCGGCGCGGGTGTGCTCCTCCTGAGCCTGCTTTTCGCCGGCACTATCCAGCGGCTGAAGATCTACACGGTCTCCCAGATGCTCAGCCTGCGCTACGGCCAGCGCGCCACCCAGACCTCCGGCATCGTGATGCTGGCCTACACCCTGATGCTCTGCGCCACCTCCACCGGCGCCTACGCCACCATCTTCGTCGTCCTGTTCGACTGGGAGCGGTGGCTCGCCATCGCAGTCGGCGGCGCCATTGTCCTGGTCTACTCCACCATCGGCGGCATGTGGTCCATCACCCTGGCCGACCAGGTGCAGTTCATCATCAAGACCGTAGGCATCTTCGCCCTGATGCTGCCGTTCACGCTCAAAGCCGCCGGCGGCTTCGAGGGCATCCGCAGCCGCGTTGACGCCAGCTTCTTCCAGCTTGATGGCATCGGGATGCAGACCATCATCACGTACTTCGTGGTCTACACCCTGGGCCTCCTGATCGGCCAGGACATCTGGCAGCGCGTCTTTACCGCCAAGACCCCCACCGTGGCCCGCTGGGGCGGCGCAACGGCCGGCGTCTACTGCATCCTGTACGGCGTCGCCGGTGCCCTGATCGGCCTGGCCGCCCGCGTGGCCCTGCCCGACATCGACGTCGCCAACCTCGGCAAGGACGTTGTCTACGCCGAAGTCGCCACCCAGATCCTGCCGATCGGCATCGGCGGCTTGGTCATGGCCGCCGCAGTCGCCGCCATGATGTCCACCGCCTCCGGCGCCCTCATCGCCGCCGCCACGGTGGCCCGCGCCGACGTGGTGCCGTTCGTCGCGAGCTGGTTCGGCAAGACGATCAACACCGACGACACCGAAAACCCCGAGCACGACGTCAAGGCCAACCGTTACTGGGTCCTTGGCCTG
Source organism: Pseudarthrobacter raffinosi (assembly GCF_023913835.1). Lineage (NCBI taxonomy): Bacteria > Bacillati > Actinomycetota > Actinomycetes > Micrococcales > Micrococcaceae > Pseudarthrobacter > Pseudarthrobacter raffinosi. The sequence continues at coordinate 349,355 of NZ_JAMXBG010000001.1, forward strand.
GGCATCGTGGCCGTGCTGATCTCCATGGCGGCACAGGACGTCGTCGTGGCACTGACCATCGCCTACGACATCCTAGTGGGCGGCCTGCTGGTGGCCATCCTCGGCGGCCTGGTCTGGAAGCGCGGCACCGGCATCGCAGCCGCCTGGTCCATGGCCGTTGGCTCGGTCCTGACCCTGGCCCTGCTGATCATGTACGCCGTCGGAGTCATCCCCAGCGTTGACGGCGTCTACGCCAACGAACCCATCTACTGGGGCCTCGGCGCCTCGCTGGTTTCGTACATCGTGATCTCGCTGCTCACGCCTCCCACGGACCCCGAGGTCCGCGAGGCCTGGGAGAAGCGGGTCGCAGGAGCGGTCACCGAAGAGCTGCCCATGGAGGCCCACCCGGTCGCCAGCCACCCGAGCCACTAATCTCGACAGGCTCGATCACCGGAGATAACAGGCTCAGTCACCGGCGGCCACTGAGCCCGCAGCTTCACTGAGTTAAGTACGACGGCGGCATTCCCCTTCGCTTCCCCGCGAACCGGAGTGCCGCCGTCGTTCGTTCTATTCGGTTCCGCGGAACTCGTCCTCGTCGAGTGGAACCACGCGCTCCTCGGCGTCGACTGCCACCGGGGGCGTGGGAACCACCACCTTGTCGGCGTCCAGGAATTCGTCCTCGGCGTCCCAGTCGTCCACGCTGATGGGGACGTCCTCGGCGTAGTCGTAAGCGGGATCCGATTCAACAGATTCCAGGTGCGGCATGTCCGGGTGCTGTCCGGTGGTGCTCATGATTCGACCTCCGTTTGTTCGCCTGACGTGCTTTGTTGATGGGCGCCGCCGGTGGGCGCGGGCGGACGCCACTCCTTCATCACAGCACCGGCGGTGGGCCCGGTCAAGAGCCGGCGCAACCCGTCCGGGCACACGCGGCAGACCGCCGAATTTTGAGGGAAACCTAAACTCCGCAGTGAGGGCAGCCAGCCGAAAATCCGCGGAATTCCGCGGTAGGCTGGGCGGTGCAATGGGGCCGAACCATGCCCATCCAGCACAGGAGCCTTGCGTGTCTCAGCACCCCAATCCCAGCCAAGCCCGGCCCGCGGAACCCAATCCATCCGCGCCGCAGCCCACACAGGCCGACATCCGCCGGTGGCGCCAGTACTTGGCGGACGAACGGGCAGAGGCCGCCGTCTACCGCGATCTCGCCCAGAACCGCGACGGCGAAGAGCGCGCCATCCTGCTGGCCCTCGCCGAAGCCGAAGGACGGCACGAGGCCCACTGGCTCACGCTTCTAGGCGACCACGCCCAAAAATCCCGGCCGGCGTCCCTCCGCAGCCAGTTCCTGGGCTTCCTGGCCCGCCACTTCGGCTCCGTTTTCGTTCTGGCCCTCGCCCAGCGCGCTGAAGGCCGCTCCCCCTACGCCTTGGATCCCAACGCCACGGATGCCATGGCAGCGGATGAACAGATCCATGAGGAAGTGGTCCGAGGCCTGGCAACCCGTGGCCGCAACCGGCTCGCCGGGACGTTCCGTGCCGCCGTTTTTGGCGCCAATGATGGCTTGGTCAGTAACCTCTCACTCGTTGTGGGCATGGCCGCTTCGGGAGTGGCGAGCGGGGTGGTGCTGCTCAGCGGTGTGGCAGGGCTCCTCGCCGGTGCCATGTCCATGGCCGCGGGCGAGTTTGTCTCCGTGCGGTCCCAGCGCGAGCTCCTGGCGGCCACGCGTCCCACCCAGATCACCCTCGCGGCGGCCCCGAAACTGGACATCGAACACAACGAACTTATGCTCGTCTACCTGGCGCGCGGGATGTCCCACGAAGCGGCCGCACACCGCGTGGCCGAACGCATGGGGCTGCTGAGCTGCGACTGCGATCCCAGCCTGTCGCTCCAGCCCGAGGTGCCGGAGGCGGAGGACCAGCACGAGGCCGTGGGCACCGCGTGGGGGGCGGCGCTGTCCAGCTTCTGCTTTTTCGCGTCCGGCGCCGTGGTCCCTATCCTGCCGTTCCTGTTCGGCCTGACCGGGGTGGCCGCCCTGGTGGTGGCAGCGGTGCTGGTGGGGCTGGCGCTGTTGGCGACCGGCGGAATCGTGGGCCTGCTGTCCGGGACGTCGCCGCTGACGCGCGGGCTGCGCCAGCTGGGCATCGGCCTGGGCGCCGCCGCCGTAACCTATGTGCTGGGCCTGGCCTTCGGCACCGTGGTGGGTTAGCAACGGCCGGACGCCGGAATAGTCAGCCGCCCAGCACCGCGAGCGCCTCGTCCACACTGTCCACCAGGAAGATCCGGTCCTCCATGGCCCGTCCGGCAGCCAGCCGCCGGAGCATGGGCCACGCGGGATACTCGTGCTCCCAGTGCTGCCGTCCCACCAGCACCATCGGCGTCACGGCTTCGCGGGCGCTGTAGTAGTTCTCGCAGGCGTCCTGGAAAATTTCCTGCACGGTACCGGCCGCTCCCGGCAGGAAGATGATGCCGCCGTCGCACAGTTCCAGCAGGATCGCCTCCCGGATGGCGTTGGCGAAGTACTTGGCGATGTGGGTGGCAAAGTAGTTCGGCGGCTCATGCCCGTAGAACCACGTGGGGATGCCCAGCGACGGCGCTCCGCCCGGATGGCGTTCGACGACGGCGGCCGCCTCGCGTGCCCACGCGGACACCGAGGGGCGGAAGCCGGGGACGGCTCCAAGGCCGGCGAGCGCCGCCGTGAACTCGGCGTGCGGAACGCGGCTCAGATACGCGCCGAGGTTTGCCGCTTCCATGGCACCCGGGCCGCCGCCGGTTGCCACGATCCGCCCGCTCTGCGCCAGGAGCCTGCCCAGCTCGGCTGCCTGAGCGAAGTCCGGGGTTCCCCGCAGGGCGGCATGCCCGCCCATCACGCCCACGGCGGTGCGGCCGGCGTAGGGGTCCGAGAGTGTGAACTCGTCCAGGGCGTCGCCGATGGCGTGGTCATGCAGCGCCGAGGCCAGTGTGGCGTCCAGCCGGTTGCGTTGCCCCGGGCGGATGCTCCACTGGTACACCAGGGCGTCAGGCAGCTCCTCATAGGGTGAGTTTTCCAGGCCGGCGTACAGTTCCTGCGGTGTATAGAGCCGGGCCCGGTAGGGATCGAACGGCACACCCTGCAGCCTGGGGAAGATTAGTGCGCCGCGGCGACGAAGCCCGTCTTCAACGCCCTGGTCGAAGGTGCAGCCCAGGAAAATGGCACCCTCCACGTCCAGGGTTTCCAGCGCCGCGTTCCGGCCGCGCAGGTCCAGGGACTGGGCGTGCCAGCCGTGCATGGCCACCGCGCCGGCGGCGACCAGCCGGTCGAAGGCGTCCAGGCTCTCAACCTCTAGGGTCCGCGGGCTGGGGACCAGGCCGCCGGAGGGGTTCATAGTGCCAGCCTAGACTTCGGCCGAGGCTCCGGCACGGCACTGCACGGCACTGCACGGCACGGCACGGCACGGCACGGCACGGCACGAGGGCACCCCCGCCGGAAAACCGGAGGGGTGCCCGTGCCTGGGTCTGGTTCCCGGTCAGGAAACCTGGAGGCCGCCGTTGATGTCGTAGGTGGCGGCGGTGATGTAGCCCGAGTCCTGGCCCAACAGGAAGGCGATCAAGGCTGCCACTTCCTCGCGGGTGCCCACGCGGCCCATCATGATGCCCTCGGACAGCTGCGCTTTGCGCTCATCGGTGAGGGTTCCACCCATGATGTCGGTGTCGATCGGGCCGGGGGCAATCGCATTGACCGTGATGCCGAACTCGCCGACTTCGCGGGCCAGGGCGCGGGTAAACCCGAGGATCCCGGCTTTGGTAGCGCTGTAGGCCACCTTCGAGAACGTTCCGCCGCCGCGCTGGGCGGAGATGGACGAGATGCTCACGATCCGCCCGAGCTTGCGCTCGATCATGCCCTTGAGGACCCGCTGGGAAACGATGAACGTACCGCGCATGTTGATGGCGAAGACGTTGTCCCACTCCGCCACGGTGGTTTCCATGAACGTCGTCGGGGAGCTGATCCCGGCGAGGTTGGCGAGCGCAACAATCGGGGGAAGAGCGTCTTCGATCTCGGTGATGGCCCGGTCAACGGACGCCTCGTCGGACACGTCGGCTCCAATGCCAATGGCCTTGACCGCACGGTTGGAGCCGATCTCCGCGGCGGCGGCCTTGGCGTCCTCCGCATTGATGTCGAGGATGGCGATTGACCATCCCTCGCTGGCCATCCGGTCAGCGGCGGCGCGGCCAATGCCGCGGGCCGACGCGGCGCCGGTCAGGACAACTGTGCGTTCGGAGGGGAAGTTGCTGGTGGTCATGAGGTTTTCCTTCAGTGATTTCGAGATCAGGAGATTTTGGCGGCGTGCGTGGAATCAGGGGTCACAGCGGCAGTCGCGGCAACTGCGGGATCCAGCGCGGCATCGCCTTCGGGGCGCTTGCGTGCGTAAAGGTAGGTGGCAACCGCCGTGACGCAGAGGCAGAAGGACAGGAACAGCAGGCCGCTCTGGTTGTTGCCCGTGGCGTCGTTCAGCAGGCCGACAGCGTAGGGGGCCACAAAACCGCCGAGGTTACCCAGTGAGTTGATCAGGGCGAGGCCGGAAGCAGCAGCTGCCCCGGTGAGCGCCGCGGACGGCATGGACAGGAACGGCGCGATGGCCCCGTAGATACCCATGGCCGCGGCGGTCAGGGCAATGAGGGCCAGTATGGGGTTGACCGGGAGCATGTAGCCTGCAGCAAGGAGGCCCATGCCGGCAAGGACCATGCTGACCGCACTGTGCCAGGCCCGCTTTCCGGTCTTGTCCGCACGCTTGCTCCAGAAGTACACAAAGACTGCGGCCACGGAGTAGGGAATGAGAACGATGAACCCGACCTGGGCGGTGGAGAACTTGCCCAAGGCGGCGACGATGGTGGGCATCCAGAGACCCAGTCCGTAGATGCCGCAGACCAGGCCGAAGTACAGGGCCGAGTAGGTCAGGGTGCGCTTGTCCTTGAGGCCGGATAGGAAGTTGTGGCTGCCGGAACTGGACTTGACGGCCAACTCTTTGTCCATGGTGGTGGCAAGCCATTCGCGCTCGTCCGGGTTGAGCCACTTGGCATCCCGCGGGCGGTCGGTCATGAGGATGGGGGTGAGCAGGCCAAGGATGATGGCCGGGATACCTTCGATGATGTACAGCCACTGCCAGCCCTGCAGGCCCATGACGCCGTCCATCTGGAGCAGCAGTCCGGAGACCGGGGCGCCGAGGGCGTTGGAGATGGGCTGGGCGAGGATGAAGATGCCCAGTACCGTGACGCGCTGAGCGGCGGGGAACCACAGCGTCAGGTAGAAGAGGATGGCCGGGAAGAATCCAGCCTCTGCCGCCCCCAACAGGAAACGGATGATGTAGTAGGTGGTTTCACCGTTCACCAGGCACATGGCCGTGGCGAAGATGCCCCACGTAATCAGGATCCGAGCCAGCCACTTGCGTGCGCCGAACCGGTACATGCCTGCGTTGCTGGGCACCTCGAGGAGCGCATAGCCGAGGAAGAAGATGCCGGCGCCGAGCCCGTAAGCTGCGGCATTCAGGCCTATGTCCTCGCTCATGGTGAGCTTGGCGAAGCCCACGTTGTTGCGGTCAAGGTAGGCAACGAAATAGAGCAGGACGATCAGTGGCATAACCCGGCGGCGGACCTTGCGGAGCGTACGCTCGCCAAGCTCGCCGAGCCCTGCGGATTTTAAGGAGAGTGAAGTCATCTTCGACCTTCTGTCTAACGGAGTCCGGCACCTGCGGTGGTGGCGGGAATCCGTGCGGATATCTTGGGAGGCCCAATCCAAATGGAACCGGGATCAATGCGATTTGAGTCAGATGTCAGACATCTGACCGAACAACTGAGAAAAAGCATAGATTAGTGATGCGGATTACGTCAAGACCGGCTTGGTGCGGGCTGCAACGTCAGGATGCTGCGTGGTGCACGTAGCGTTCGTAGTCCCGGTATGTCTGGTCCATATGCTCGTCCATGGTGCGGCGGGCCAGCTCGGCCTCGCCGCTGAGGATGCTTTCCATGACCTTTTGGTGGTACTCAATGGCGTGCAGTTGGATCTCTTCGACGGCGGACGTTTCACGCCGTTTTACGTATAGGAGCTGACCCAGCTGCGCGAACAGCGCCCGGACAAATGGATTGCCGGAAGCCTTCAACACGGCGTCGTGGAAGGCGATGTCTGCCGCCACGAAGGCATCGAGGTCGCCGGAATCATGGAAGCGCTTCATGTCCGCAATGCACTCGCGCATCTGCTGCGCATGCTCGGGTGTATGGCGTTTGGCCGCGAGCGCAGCGGCGCCGGTTTCCACCATGCGCCGCATCTCGATCAACCCCACTGCGACCTGCTCCGCCCCATTGTCGTGCGAAGCGGCCTTGAAGATCGCATCCAGACCGGTCCAGTTGTCGGTCGGGTTGACGAAGGTCCCGCGGCCGGCTTTAACGTAGAGGATGTTCTGTGCCCGCAGGGCCTTGAGTGCCTCGCGCACCGTGAGGCGGCTGACGTCGTAGGCTTTGGCGATGTCGGCTTCGGGCGGTAAGGCTACGTGGGGCTGCAGTTTGCCGTCCAGGATATCTTCGAGCAGGCCGTCGACAAGGTCGTCAACAAGTGTCCTGCGGCCCATCGCGCTTCCCACCTTTAGTCTTACCCCGTACTCCGGGTGCCATCCACATTACAGAAGCCGCCGTACGGACCGGGACCCCCGCCATCCTCACCGCCCGTTGAAGCGGCGTCTCAGGAAAGAAGCGGCGTCTCAGGAAATGCCTGTGTTGCCGGCCTCGCGCCGACCGGAGGCCGCAACGTAGGCCTCAAGATTGGCCAAGGTCTTTTCGATGCTGGCGGGGTGGCGGCGCAAGTAACCTGCCAGCCGAAGGAAAAACTTCCCACGGACCGCCCTAGCGTCCCATTGTTCGGTCACGCGCGTGCCGGCAGTACCGTCGGCGCCGGTGGCCGGTTCCAGGATGTAGCGCCAGATGTGGCCATAGAAATGGCGCCAGGCAATGCGCCGGCCTTCCTCGAATTCGGAGACCGTGTTCAGGATCTTGTAGTCCACGGCCATGTTCATTTCCATGCCAAAGCGGGCTCCGAGGCTCAGCCGTTCCGGGCCGCGCGGCTGGGCGCCCTTCACGGTGCCGGAACCGTCGATCGCACTGTGCAGCGCCGGAGTGGCCAGGACTTCAAAGATCACTTCGGGCGGGGCAGCGATGAAGCGTTCGCGGGACACGAGGTATCGGTTGTTCATCCCCCCAGCCTAGGACCACGGGCACGAATGGCGGTGCGCCCGCCAGTGGCAGCCTTGACCGCTAAAGTTCGGCTGATATTATCAACAAAGGCAGTATGTCCTATCAAGCGAACATAGTAGGACATGGATTCCCTCCCGGGCCTCGGGCGGGTACCAGCTTCCGGCACGAAACGAGGAATATCTAGTGGCGAATCAACTTGGTCTCATCATCGACCGCTCCTCGCCGGTGCCCCTGTACCACCAGGTGGTACAGGGTATCGAGGCTGCCATTCACAGCGGAATCCTGGAACCCGGCAGCCGGCTGGAAAACGAAATCGATCTCGCGGCCCAGCTGAACCTGTCCCGGCCCACCATGCGCAAAGCCATGGATGAACTGGTCCGCTCGGGGCTGCTGGTCCGCAAGCGCGGCGTGGGCACCCAGGTGGTCTCCAGCCAGGTCCGCCGCCCCCTGGAGCTCTCCAGCCTGTTCGATGACCTCTCCAATAACGGCAAGAAGCCCACCACCCAGGTGTTGACCTTCTCCCACGTGGAGGCCGACGCAGCGACGCTCGCCACCCTCGAATTGCCTGCCGGCTCCAAGGTCTACCACTTCACCCGCCTGCGGAAAGTGGGTGGCAAGCCCCTTGCCCTGATGGAGAACTGGGTCCGGGACGACATCGCGAGCATGGACGAAGCCATGCTCGCCGCTGAGGGCCTCTACGCCATTCTCCGCCGCGGCGGCGTCAACTTCCGCCTGGCCTCGCAAAGAATCGGCGCGATGATCGCCAACGACTACCAGGCGCGCCTGCTGGAGGCCGAGGTCAGTTCCGCCCTGGTCACCATGGAGCGCACCGCAACAGACGACGCCGGCCGACGGGTGGAAACCGGACACCACGTGTACCGGGCGGATTCGTACAGCTTTGAAATGACACTCGTACAGCGATAGCACAAGGAATACATCAATGACTAACTGGGTCTACCCACAGGGAACCGCCAACGACGGCGACTGGGATATCTCGCTCGGAACCTCCGATTCAACCCTGGCCGTGGACGGCTGGGCCCATACGGGCCTGAAGGTGGCTACCTTAACTGCAGGTACCGCCGTCGTCCTCCCGGCAGCGGAAGAGGAGCGGATAGTGGTCCCGCTCAACGGCTCCTTCACCGTATCCGTGGACGGTGAAGACTATGTCCTGAAGGGGCGGGCGTCCGTGTTCCACGGCCCCAGCGATGTCCTGTATTCGGGCACCGGCAAGTCCGTCACCATCAGCTCTGCGGACGGCGGCAGGTTTGCCGTTGCCACAGCTCCGGCCAAGGCCTCCTATCCCACGCGCCTGGTCACGGCGGCGGAGACACCTGTGGAACTGCGCGGGGCCGGCAATTGCTCCCGCCAGGTCCATAACTTCGGCACGCCGGCGGCCCTTGAGGCTGACCGTTTCATCGTGTGTGAAGTCCTCACGCCCGCCGGAAACTGGTCCTCCTACCCGCCGCACAAGCACGATGAGGAAAAGGACGGCGAAACGAACCTCGAGGAGATCTATTACTTCGAGACGCAGGTGGCTGCGGGATCCGGGGCACCCGCCGACGCCGACGCCATCGGCTACCAGCGCGTCTACGCCTCGGATGAGCGTCCCATCGACGTTGCCGCAGAGGTCCGCACGGGCGACGTTGTGCTGGTCCCCTACGGGTGGCATGGCCCAGCCATGGCGGCCCCGGGCTACGACCTGTACTACCTGAACGTGATGGCCGGACCCGGCCCGGTCCGTGAATGGCTCATCAGCGACGACCCGCACCACGGCTGGGTCCGCCAAAGCTGGGACGGCCAGGACATTGATCCCCGGCTGCCGTTCGGCGCTTAGAGAGCAAGCGCTAGAGATCAAGAAAATGCCCCTCCGGAACGGATTCCGGAGGGGCATTTTTCATGGCAGCGGTATGCTCACCTGGCTAGGCTGATGGCCACCCTGACGGGGACGCCTGTGGCCAGTGATTCCTGGGCGGCGTCCGCCACGCGGGAGGCGGCCACGGCGTCCTCCGGGGTGCACGGATTCTCCCGGCGGCCCAGGATCAGCTCCACAAACGCGGCCATTTCGGATCGGTACGCCTGGTCGAAGCGTTCGGCGAAGGTCCTGTGGGGTTCTCCGGCGGGGAAATCAATCACGGCTTCGGCCGACGCCATGGCCGTGTGCTCATCGAGCCCAACCATCAGCGAACGGCTGGAGCCTTGGATTTCCAGGCGGACGTCGTGGCCGGCGCCGTTGTAGCGGGTGGCTGAGACGGTACCGACCGTGCCGTCGTCGAACGTGATCAGTGCCAGCGCCGTGTCCACGTCTCCCACTGCGCCGATGGCCGGGTCTCCGTTGTTGGAGCCCTTGGCGTAGACCTCCACGATCTCGCGGCCGGTCAGCCAGCGGAGGATGTCGAAGTCGTGGACGGAGCAGTCGCGGAACAGGCCGCCGGAACTGGCGAGGAACTCCACGGGCGGCGGCGCCATGTCGCAGGTGACGGCGCGCAGGGAGTGGATCCAGCCCAGCTCGCCCGCTTGGTAGGCACGCTTGGCCTCAAGGTAGCCGTGGTCAAAGCGGCGCTGGTGGCCGATCTGCACCACGCCGTTGTTGTCGCGGATATAGTCCAGCACCGGCAGGGCGTCCGCCACGTTCATGGCCACCGGTTTTTCGCAGAAGACCGGGATTCCGGCGTCCACGCCCGCCTTGATCAGTTCGGGGTGGGTTGCGGTCCCCGTGGCGATGACGAGTCCGTCCACGCCGGCGGCGATGAGGTCCTCCACCGAGGGCAGGAAGCCGGCACCGAGGCCGGCCGCAATGCCCTTGGCGTGGTCCTCGGCGACGTCGGTGAGCAGAAGCCTGACGTTGATGCCCTCCGGGTTGAGAACTCCGTTGAGCGCGGCGATGTTGTTCGCGTGCATCACGCCGATGCGCCCCACTCCGACCAGACCGAGAATGACGTCCTTCATAGTTCCCTCGCATGCAGTAGCGGCCCCGGAATCCGGGCAGACAAACAATGTTGGAACGTTCCATCATTGTCTTGCTAGAGTAGGTGAATCCGCATTCGGAGTCAAGACTTTGTATTAACAAACTGGAGGACGCTGTGACTGCCCCTGAACGCAAACGCGCGGCCACCATCCTGGACGTGGCCGCCGCCGCGGGTGTGTCCAAATCGGTGGTGTCCCTCGTGCTGCGTGGTACGGGCTACGTCAGCGCGGCCAAGCGCACCGCCGTCGAGCATGCTGTCCTGGAACTCGGCTACCGGCCGAACGCGGCCGCCCGGGCCCTCGGCGAATCGCGGAGCCGCACCGTGGGCGTGGTACTCAACGACATGCGGAACCCCTGGTTCGTCAGCGCGGTGGAAGGGCTCAACAGCACCCTCAACGAGCGCGGCCTGCAGATGCTGATGGGCGACTTCCGCCTGGACAGCCGCAGCGGCGAATCCCTGCTGAAGAAACTTCTGGAGATGAACATCGAGGCCCTGGTGCTGGTGGGGACCATGCCGGAGAGCCCCGGCCTGACGGCAGCAGCCTTGCAGGTGCCAACCATCGCGCTGGGAGCGCCCACCGGCCCGGGTGCCAACGTCACCGTCGTGACCAACGACGACGACGCCGGGGCGCGCCTCGCGGTGGCTCACCTGATTGCGCTGGGGCACCGCCGCATCGCCCATGTGGGGGCACCGGCCACCGCAGTCGGGATTGCCCGCCGTCGGGGCTATGAGGCTGAGATGAGGGCCGCCGGCCTGGCGGAGTTCATCCGGACGGTGCCGGGAGACCTGAGCGAAGAGGGCGGCCACCGTGCCGCCCTCGAGCTGCTGTCAGGTGGCGACCGGCCCACAGCGGTGTTCGCTGTCAACGACATGGCGGCACTTGGGGTTCTCTCGGCTGCCGAGGAATGCAGGCTCGCCGTTCCTGCCGATCTTTCGGTGGCCGGCTACGACAACACCCCGCTGGCGCGGTTGCGCCGGATCAGCCTGACTTCCGTGGACACGGCCAGTTTTGCCGCAGGGCAGCGGGCGGCCGAACTCCTGATCGCACGGCTGGAGCCCGGTAGCACGCTGCCCCCAGACGAACTGTTGGTGCCGACGCTGGAAGTGAGGGGCAGCACCGCCGCCCCTCACGCCTGAACGGCACGCCTATGCCGAGGCGATCTGGACGCTGGCGTCCTGCACCGTGAACGCCGCCCGGAAGGCCGCCAGGGCTTCCTCGTCGTCACCGCTGGCCCAGGCTTCCATACCCACCGTCCCCTCGTAGCCTGCGTCGGCGAGCGCCCTGGCCACGGCCCGGTAGTTGATCTCCCCGGTTCCGGGTTCGCACCGCCCCGGGACGTCGGCCACCTGGACTTCGCCGATGTGCGGTAGGGCGGTCCGCACAAGCTCGATGAGGTTCCCCTCGCCCAGTTGTGCGTGATACAGGTCCAGCATGAGCTTCACGTTGGGGTGCCCGGCTGCTTCCACCAACGCCAGGGTGTCCTTGGCGCGGGCGAGCGGGATGCCGGGGTGGTCCAGGACCGTGTTGAGGTTTTCCAGGCAGAACGTCACGCCGTATTTCCCGCCCAGCCTGCCCAGCCGTTCCAAGGTCCGCGCCCCGGTGCTCCACATGCGGCCGGTGGACCGGTAAAGGGGGCGGGCCGCCTGGCCATCGATGAGCTCCGCGGAGTGCACCACCATGCGGCTGACGCCGAGCTCCAGAGCGGTCGGGATCAGCGACTCGGCCGTCCGCACCACGTCGTCGGCCGTGTCGGGGTCCACGAGGCTTCCGGAGGTGTACCCGGTCATGGAGGAGAACACCGCGCCGGTGGCCTTGAGCGCGGCCAGGTCCTTGCCCCTGGAGTCCCACATCTCGACGTCGAATCCGGCGTCGTGGATCCGCTGCACCCGTTCCACAAACGGCAGGTCCGTGAAGACCATTTCCGCGCAGACGGCCAGCCGCATCAGACGCCGGTCCGGGTGTGGTCACGGAGCGCCGGTACAGGGGCAGCAGCCACAGCCACCGGACCGCCCTGTTTGACCGATTCGATGCACGCCAGCGCCATGGCCAGCGCGCGGCGGGCGTCTGCGGCGCCGGGGGTGAGGGTGAAAGCGCCCGACGGCGGCGGTGTGCCGTCCCGCTGCGCACGAACCGTGGCGGCGAAATCGGCGAGTTCGTCCGTGTAGGCCTGCCGGAAGAGTTCCACGTTGAGGCGAGGGGTGTCCGCGGACAGTCCCTCCGCCGTGTAACGCCGGGCCGCCGTCTCGGTGGCACGGCCGGCCTGGACCATGCCCTTGGAACCGAAAACCTCTCCGCGGATGTCGTAGCCATAGAGGGCGCTGAAGTTTGCTTCCGCCACGGCGATGGCGCCGTTGCTGTAGCGGATGGTCACCACCGCTGTGTCCAGGAAGCCCTGATCGCGCAGCTCCGGTTCCACGAGGGCGTCCGCCACGGCGTAGACCTCTACGGGCTCGGCACCTTCGTTGAACCAGTTGAGGGTGTCGAAGTCGTGGATCAGGGTCTCCAGGAAGACAGTCCACGCGGGGACTCTGGCCGCGTTCGGGATGCTTCCGTTGCCCGGATCGCGGGTCAGTGAGCGCAGGAGCTGGGGCTGGCCGGCGATGCCGGCCGCTAGGTCTTTCTTGGCGGCCTGGAAGTCATCCGCGTAGCGTCGGTTGAAGCCGATCTGGAAATGCACCCCCGCTTTTTCAACGGCGGCCAGCGCGGCGTCGAGTTCGTCCAGGCCTTGGCCCGCGGGCTTCTCGCAGAAGACGTGCTTGCCCGCGGCGGCAGCCTGGGTGATCAGGGCGGAATGGAAGCGGGCCGGGCTCGCGATCACCACGGCGTCGATCTCCGGATCGGCCAGGATGTCTGCGGCGTCGGCCGTGACCTTTCCGGTGCCCAGCGATTGGGCAAGGGCCTGCGCGGATTCCACATTGGGGTCGGCGATGGCCGCCAGGATAGCGCCGGGGACGCGGCGGGCAATGCTTTCGGCATGGAACGCCCCCATCCAGCCGGAGCCGATGAGCCCGATCCGGACGGGCGCAGGAACACCAGCGGGGTTTTGAGTAAGGTAGGCCATGAGCCGGTCCTTTCGGTAGTTGTATGCAGATGGATGAATCAGGGTCGGGCAGCGGCTTCGCCCGGCAGGGCAGCTTCTCCGGGGAAAACCACGCCTAGCTGCCGGCGGATCTCATCGGCAACCTCCAGGGTGCGGATGGAGGCCGCCAGGGTCCGTTGGCTGGCCTGGGTGCGGCCGGCGGCCACGGCACGCGCCACCGCGGCGGCCTCATAGTGCAGGCCCTCAAAGTGCGCACCGTCCGCTTCCTCGTACCGCACCCGGGTCCCGTCCTGGTAGCGGATGTCGAAGCCGCCCGGCATGTTGAAGGGTCCGTCGATGGTCAGCGTGGCGTCGGATCCTACGATCGTGGCGCCGGTGGGTGTGAAGTTGTGGACATGGGTGTTGACTACGGCCTGGGCGCCGCTGGCGAACTGCATCACGGCAGAGAGCTGGGCGTTGACCCCGGACGGGTGCGGCTGTCCGATGGCGTACAGCCGTTCGGGCCGGCCCAGGACCTCGGTGACCAGGGCCAGCGGGTACGTGCCGAGGTCCAGCAGGGGGCCGCCCGCCAGTTCCCGGTCGAAGATGCGGTGGGTGGGCTCGAAGTATTCACCGTATTCCGCGACTACCGTGGTGATGGCGCCCAGGGTCCCGGCGTCCAGGACCTGCCGGATCACATCGAACTTTGGCAGGAAAAAGCTCCACATGGCCTCGGCGGCAAAAACGCCCGCCTCTTCGGCACGAGCGGCGATGTCCCGTGCCTGTACGGCGTTGAGTGCGATGGGCTTCTCGATCAGCACGTGCTTGCCAGCGTCGAGTGCCAGGACCGCCGCCTGGTGGTGTCCGGTGTGCGGAGTACACACGTAGACGATGTCGATGCCCGGATCGGCCGTCAACTCCTCGTAGCTGCCGTAGGCCGTCGGAATGCCGAAGGATTCGGCGAAGGCCTTGGCGCGGCTGAGCGAGCGGGACGCGACGGCGGCGATCACCTGGTCCGTGTGCGCCTGGACCGACTCGGTGAACCGTTCGGCAATCCAGCCGGGCCCCATGATTCCCCAGCGCAGCACCGGGGCATCCCGGGAGGCGGGCACGGCGGACGCCGGCAGGTTCCGGACGCTCACGCGTAGCTGACCTTGGTGTAGGCGCCGTCGCCGTGCATGGAGCGGATCATTGCGTGCGCCACGAGCGAGGCGTGGAGGCCATCCATTGCCCCGGCCAGCGGCGGCTGATCACCCTGGCCGAGCGCCGTGATCCACGCCTGCAGCTGCAGCCTGTAAGCATCGGCAAACCGCGGCCGCCAGTCCGCGGGCACGGCGGTCCGCCGGATGCCATCCTCTTCGACACCCAGCAGAGCCGCGTCCATCAGCCCGGTGACACCGCGTTCGGAGACGACTTCGCAGCGCGTCGTGTAACCGTATTGGGCGTTCAGGAACAGCTCCAGGGTGGTCAGGGTCCCGTCGGCGGTGCGGAGCAGCATGAAGGCTGGATCCTGCAGGCCGCCTTCAGCGTTGCGGGAACTCTTCCCCGCCTGCCATGAGACTTCCGTGATGGGAGAGCCCAGCAGCCAGGGAATGATGTCCAGCTCGTGGATGGCCGAGTTGGTGATGGCCGATTCGGCAGTGGTACCCGGGCCGGCGGCAGCATTGCGGCTGGTGCAGTGGACCATCAGCGGTTCCCCCTGGGCGCGGCCCTGCACAGACTGGCGCAGCGCCACGTAGCCAGGGTCGAAGCGCCGCATGAAGCCTAGCGACAGCAGGGACGCCCCGGTGGCGGCGACGATGTCGGCGTCGGCCGCCACAACCTCCCGGCTTTCCAGCAGGGTGGGAGCCAGCGGCTTTTCACACAGCACGGGCGTCATCGCCTCGAAGCACTCCAGCACAAGTCCGGCGTGCGTGGAGTCTTGCGAAGCAATAACGACGGCGTCCACCTCGCTGGAGTTGATCAGCTCCGACGGTTCCGTGGTGATGCGGGCGGCCGGCGGCGCAGCTGCTGCGGCACGTCCGGCGTCGAGGTCTGCCACGAAGGTCACCTCGGCGCCGCCGATGGTACCGGAGAGGTTCCTGATGTGGTCGGCACCCATGATTCCGGCGCCGATGACGCCTACCCGGATCGGCATACTGTCTTCCCGTCTACTTTTCGCTATCTTTGCCGTGACCTTCGCGCCGTGGCACGGCGGGCGGGGCCCGTCCGGTTTTCCGGCGGGCCCCGCCTCGGTCCTGTTACACGTGCCGGGGGCTGCTTTCCGTTGACGTCTCTCGGTTGTGAGTAACGTCAGCGACCTCTGCCTGCACTTCCTTGACCACGTCGCCGTGTCCGCCGAGCTGCTCGAGCTCGTGGGCGAGTTCCGCCAGTTCCGCACCGCCGGCCATCTGGGCGGTGAGCTCGTCCAGGGTGATGTCCTTCTTGTCGTAGTAGCCGATCGACTTGCCGCGCTTGAGCAGGAGGAACCGGTCCCCGACAGGGAAGGCGTGGTGCGGGTTGTGCGTGATGAAGATGACGCCGAGTCCCCGGTCGCGAGCCTGCAGGACGTAGCGGAGCACGACGCCGGACTGCTTGACGCCCAGCGCCGCCGTCGGTTCGTCCAGGATCAGGACCTTTGCGCCGAAGTACACGGCGCGGGCGATCGCGACACACTGGCGCTCACCGCCGGACAGCTGGCCGATGGGCTGTTCCACGTCGCGGAGGTCGATGCCCATCTCGGCAAGTTCCTTGAGCGTGATGGCCTTCATCTTCTCGACGTCCATGCTTTTGAACGGGCCGAAACCGCTGGTCAGCTCCGAACCGAGGAAGAAGTTCCGCCAGATGGGCATCAGGGGCACCACCGCGAGGTCCTGGTAGACGGTGGCGATGCCCACGTCAAGGGCGTCACGGGGCGAACCAAACTTCCGTTCCTCGCCCATGATGTTCAGCACCCCGGCGTCGTGCTGGTGCAGTCCGGCGATGATCTTGATCAGGGTGGACTTGCCCGCACCGTTATCGCCCAGTACGCAGGTGACACGGCCGTTGTCCACGGCCATGGTCACATCGGAGAGGGCGATGATGTTGCCGTAGTGCTTGCCTACTCCGTCGAGGGAGAGCAAGTGGACGGGGGTGTGGGTGAGGGGATCTTTTTCATCCTTGAGCAGGGTCTGTTGGTCGATCTCTTTGGCGTTCATTTCTCCGGCCCCTTTACTTGAGTTCCGCGCGGCGCTTGACGATGAGGTTGATGATGGTGGCCAGCAGCAGCATCAGGCCCAGGAAGAACTTGAACCAGTCGGGGTTCCACTGGGCATAGACGATGCCCTTGTTGGCCATGCCGAAGATGAACGCGCCGATCGCGCCGCCCACCGCCGAACCATAGCCGCCGGTCAGGAGGCACCCGCCGATCACCGCGGCGATGATGTACAGGAACTCGTTGCCCACACCCTCACCGGACTGCACCGTATCGAAAGCGAAGAGGTTGTGCATGCCCAGGATCCAGCCGCAGAAGCCCACGCCCATGAACAATCCGATCTTCGTGGCCTTGACCGGCACACCCACGGCGCGGGCCGCATTCTCGTCCCCGCCGACGGCGAAGATCCAGTTCCCCACCCGGGTCCGCATCAGCACCCAGGTGGCCACGGCGACCAGCGCGATCCAGATGAACACCGTGATCTTGACATCGATGCCGCCAATGGAGACCGAGGACGCGAACACCGCGCGGGCGGAGGCGAAGCCGTCCATGCTGGAGATCGACGGCGACGACACGGAGCCGCCGATCAGCCGGGTCAGGCCCAGGTTCAGGCCGGTCAGCATAAGGAACGTGGCCAGGGTGACGATAAAGCTGGGCAGCTTGGTCTTCATCAAAATCCAGCCATTGATATAACCGATGCCCACGGAGACCACCAGGGCCAGGAGAACCCCGACCCAGATATTCGTGCTGAAGTACCAGCTGAACATCGACGCCGTCAGTGCCGATGAGATCACCGCGACACCGGTGGAAAGATCGAACTCCCCGCCGATCATCAGCAAGGAAACCCCCACCGCCATGATGCCGATCGTGGAACTGCCGTACAGAATGGTCGCCAAGGCATTGGGCTGGGTAAACGTCGGGGAAACCAACGCGAAGAAGACGAACAGGACCACCGCTCCTACGAGCGCGCCGACTTCGGGACGGCCCAGGAGCGTCTGGAGCGGGTTCCGCCGCCCAATTCTCTCATCGCCACGTGGCCCGGCTGCTGAAGCCGGTGCCGGGGGCAGGGTTGCTGTTTTTGCCATAGGAAGAACTCCTTGTTGGTCAGGCCGTGCGGCGGTTGCCCGCCGCACGGCCTGAGTCCCGGATCTAGCGGACGCCCTGCTGGGCGAATTTGAGAACGTCGGAAGCGTTGGACTGGTCAACGATGGTGGGACCGGTCAAGACCGGCTGGCCGCCGCCAAGCTTGAAGCCGCCACGCTTGGCCTGCCACAGCGAGTCGACCGACATGTAGCCCTGGGCCCACGGCTGCTGGTCCACGGTGAAGATCACGTCACCATCCACGATCTTCTGGGCGAGCTCTGCGTTCAGGTCGAAGCTGGCAACCTTCGCAGAGCTGCCGGCGTCCGCGACGGACTTGAGCAGCGTGAGGGTGATCGGTGCGCCGAGGCCAATGATGACGTCTGCATCCTTGGCTGCCTGGAGCTTCGCGGTGGCGGTGGACTGGACGCCGGTCATGTCCTTGCCGTCGACGTAGAGAATCTCCGCACCCGGAACCTTGGCCTTGACGCCTGCGCACCGTGCTTCAAGGCCAACGTGGCCCTGCTGCTGAATGACGCAGACCGGGTGCTTGAAGCCCTGTTCGGCGAGCTTGGTGCCCACCGCCTGGCCGGCAAGCTGCTCATTCGAGCCGAAGTGCGTAAATGCGCCGAGCTGCGCCGACACGGACTCGCCGGCGTTGAGGCTGACCACCGGAATGCCGGCATCGGTGGCCTTCTTCAGGACGTCCTTCAGGGCCTCCGGGGTTGCGAGGGTAACGGCGATGCCGTCGACTTTCTGATCGATGGCCTGCTGGACGAGCTGGGCCTGGCGTCCGGCCTCCGGGTCACTGGTGTAGAGCAGTTCCACGTTGTCTTTCGCTGAAGCCTCCTCGGCACCCTTGCGGACTATGTCCCAGAAGGTGTCGCCTGCCGCGGCGTGGGTGATGAGAGCCACCTTCATGCGGTCTGTGGTGGCCACCTGACCGCCGCCGGCGGCGCCGCCGCCCTCAACCGGCTTCCCGCCCGTGCTGGAGCAGGCGCTGAGTGCCATCATGGGAACAACTGCCGCCACGAGAGCCGCCTTGCGCCAAGAAAAATTAGCCACGTTAATCTCCTTTGATCTCAGGGTCCGGGCTGCCACTCTGCAACTGCCGGAGCACTGTCTACCTCGATCATGGTGATTCAACTCACGAATGTCAATAGTTTGTCCTGACATTAGGATGTTTTTACGTTAGGAGCCTACTGCGGCCGCCCTAAAATGCCGGCCGCGCCGTGGTCCCGCGAACAACCAGGGCCGGCTCAATCAGCTTGCGTTGCGGGCCAACCGCGGCGTCGCGAATGCGTGCAAGCAGCGCCTTGGCCACATCCACGCCCACCAGATCGCTTCGGTTGTCTACTGAGGTCAGCTCCAGATACCGCGACTTTGCCAGGGTTGAATTGTCGTATCCGATCACGGAGATGTCCGCCGGGACCGCAAGCCCGCGCGCCTTGATGGCACCCAAGGCACCCAAGGCCATGGTGTCATTGGCGGCGAAGATGGCAGTGGTGTCCGGATAGTGGTCCAGCAGCCAGCACGTCGAGGCGTAGCCATCCTCCTCGGACGTGCCGCCCGACTCCCCCGCAATCCGAAGTTCGGCGCCGGACTCCCGGAGCCGGCTGAGGAAGCCCGCGCGCCGGTGCGCAGCGGCACCGCCGGATCCGGAAAGGTGGCCTATCCGGATGTGGCCGAGCCCCAGAAGGTGGCTGGCCGCCATGCCGCCGCCACCGTCGTCGTCGTTGGTAATCAGATCAGCGCCGGCCGGCACACCATCGCGCCACCCAGCCACGACCGTCGGAACCCCCGCCCCAGCCAACATTGACGCGCTTGGCTCCGCCGCTATCACCAGCCCGTCAACGTGCATGGCAAGCAAACCGTCGGCAGCTTCCTGGATGCGGTTCTCCCCGGGGCGGGAATCAGCCAGCATGACCTGGTAGCCATGTTCCGTCAGCGCAGACTCCATCCCCCGCAGCAGATCGACGAACCACAGGTTCCGGTAGTCGTCAATCACCAGCCCAATGCTCTTCGTGCGACTGCTGGCAAGCGTAGTGGCGGCGCGGCTGGGGCGGTACCCGAGCTCCGAGATGGCCGCCTGGACGGCTTCGCGGCGCTTCTCGCTCACCCTCGCGGGATTCTGCAGTACGAGTGAAACCAGCGACGGCGAGACGCCCGCCTGCTTCGCCACGTCATAGATCGTCGGGCGTCGTGCCTTGGGGCTGTGCAACGTCATCGGAGGTGCCTTTCGTGTCTGCCCTTGAGGATATCCGCCAGTTGATTGACAGGACATACATACATGGATACGCTCAGATCCAGTGCACTAAATTGTAGCGCTACAAAATGCCGTTGGAACTTCCCGCCGCGGCTGAATTTCAAAGGAGAAATCAATGGCTGAAAGCCTAGGCGTCGCCGTCATCGGTGCAGGCATGGCCGGCAAAGCCCACGCTGCTGCATACCGCACCGCGTCTGCCCTCTACAGCCCGGTACTTCCCCCGGTGCGCCTGGTCTCGATCGGCGACGTCAACGCCGAATTCGGCTCGTTGGCCGCCCGCCGTTTCGGATACGAACGCAACGACACGTCATGGCAGGCAATCGCCGAAGCCGATGACATCGACGTCGTCAGCGTGGTCATCGCCAACTCGCTTCACCGCGAAGTGGTGGAGGGCCTGCTCGCGGCCGGCAAGCACGTGCTGTGCGAAAAGCCGCTGAGCGACTCCCTGGCAGACGCCCGCGCCATGGCCGAGGCAGCCCGCGCGGCCGAGGCCGGCGGAACGATCGCCCGTATTGGCTTCACGTTCCGCCGCACCCCCGGCATCGCCTACATCCGGGACCTGATCCGCAACGGCGTCCTCGGTAATGTCCTGCACTTCAGCGGCCGCTACTGGACCGATTACGGCTTCAGCCCCTCCGCTCCCATGAGCTGGCGCTACAAGGGCGGCCCCGGCTCCGGTGCGCTCGCCGATGTTGGAAGCCACCTGACGTACATTTCCGAGTTCCTCTGTGGCGACATCAAGTCGATCACCGGCGGCAGCCTCAGCACCGTGATCGACAAGCGGCCCCTGCCGCTCGCGGCCGTTATGGGCCACGACCATGCTGCCGTCAGCGACACCTTCGAAGCCGTCGAGAACGACGACTACGCAGCCTTCAACGCGGAGTTCGGAACCGGCGCCGGCAGTTTTGAGGTCTCCCGGGTTGCGGCCGGGCACGCCAACAGCCTGCAGTTCGAGGTGTTCTGCGAGAACGGTGCCGCCAAATTTGACCAGCGCCGCCCGGCCGAGATCCAGCTGTTCCTCAACGACGGTTCCGGCAACGAGAACGGTTACCGCCAGGTCATCCTCGGCCCGGGGCACCCCTACATCGCCGGGGGTCTTGCCATGGACGCCCCCGAAGTCGGCTTCGGCCAGAACGACGCCTTCGGCTACCAGGCCCGCGCGTTCCTCGAAGAGGTCGCCGGTCTCAGCGAAGAAGAGTCCCTCCCCCGCTGCGCCACGTTCGACGAAGGCGTGCGCAACATGGAACTGCTCGGCGCAGTGGCCGAATCCGCCCTCAACAACGGAAAGAAGATCACGCTATGAGGCTCGGTATCTACAACGCAGTCCTGCATGACCGGCCACTTCCCGAAGCACTGAAGGTCATTGCCGAGCTTGGCCTCACCGGTATCGAGATCAACACTGGCGGCTTTCTCCCCGCCGTGCACGTCCCCACCATGGACCAGATCCTGGAAAGCGACGCCGCCCGCGACGACTACCTGGCCCTTTTCGAGGGCACCGGAGTTTCCATCGCAGGACTCAACTGCAACGGCAACCCGCTGCACCCCAACCGTGAGATCGGCGAGAAGCACGCCGAAGATATTCGTCGCTCCATCCGTCTGGCCAGCCGCCTCGGCCAGGACCGGGTAGTTACGATGTCCGGCCTGCCCGGCGGAGAGCCCGGAGCCACCACCGTCAACTGGGTGGTCAACGCCTGGAACTCGGCAGCATTGGACGTCTTGGACTACCAGTGGGGCGTGGCCGCAGCGTTTTGGAAGGAAACCGACCGCCTGGCCGCTGACCACGGCGTCAAGGTGGCTCTCGAACTGCACCCGCAGAACCTCGTCTTCAACACCGCCGACGTCCACAAGCTGATCGAGCTGACCAACGCAACGCATGTCGGCGTCGAACTGGATGCCTCCCACCTGTTCTGGCAGCAGATGGACCCGGTTGCCGTCGTACGCGAACTCGGACCGCTCGTCTTTCAGGCGGCGGCGAAAGATGTCCGTGTTAACACCGAAAACGCTGCGCTGTACGGCGTGCTGGACAACAGCTTCCGCCGGCTCGCGCCGGAGGAAAACCGCACCAACCTCGGCGGCGACGAGTGGGCCAACGAGTGGCCCAAGAACTCTGCCTGGGACTTCGTGGCTCTGGGCCGCGGGCATAACACCGCCTATTGGACAGAGTTCCTCCGGGCCCTGCACGAGGTAGACCCGGAGATGCTGGTCAACATCGAGCACGAGGACGTCTCACTGGGCCGGATCGAGGGCCTGCAGGTGGCGGCCAAGGTGCTGCGGGATGCTGACGCCGCGCTCAGGTCTTCGCTGAACCTGACGGCTTAGCCATCCAATTCGTCAGGCAAAGGCCTGTGAACAGCAAGGGGGCGGCGCATATGCGTCGCCCCCTTGCTGTGACCGGAGGCAGGCCATCCCTAAAAGAGAAGGAAACGAACATGCGTATTGGCATTGTCGGTTACGGAACGCGGATATCCTCACACTCGCAAACGTGCTGGCCTCAGGGGAACTCGGTGAGACGTGGCGGGTGCATTCGACCATGGACCAGGACAACGCCGACAACCTTGAGCTCGGTGCCAGCGGTGGACTCCTGCGGGACCTGGGCAGCCACCTGGTTGACCAGATGCTGTGGCTGCTCGGACCGGCGAGCCACGTGCACGCGACCCTGGACTGGACGGACCGTTTCGGCGAACGGACGGACTGCGGCTTTGTTGTCACCATGACGCATTCGTCGGGAACCGTCTCCACGGTGTCCGCCAGCAAACTCAACCATTCCACCACGCGGGAGCTGCGGGCCTATGGCAGCAGGGGCAGCTACATCGCCTCCGGCGCCGACGTTCAGGCTGACGCCCTGATGTCGGGACGCCGTCCGATCGAGGAACCGGCAACGTGGGGCATCGACTCGGCCGAAAACTGGGGCACCCTGTCCACGAGGGACGGCCGCGAGGCCATTGCCTCGGCACAGGGGAACTATGCCAGCTTCTATACAGAGTTCGCCCGCGCAGTCCGCGGCGACGGACCCGAGCCCGTACCGGCAACCGAAGGAATCCGCACCCTGGAAGTGCTGGATGCGGCCCGCCGCAGTGCGCTGGAGAACGCGGTGGTCGCGCTCTAGCACCCTCTCTCACTTCCTGCGCGTTTTCCCGGATCCCTCTCTCACCTGGTGAGAGAGGGATCCGGATTTTCCTGCAGGAAGTGAGAGAGCGTCCATGGCCCCGCACCCGCGTCACCTTGGGGTGCGGCGTCACCTTAGACAGACACGCCTGAGCGCTGCTTGAACAGGTGCTCGAGCTCCTCCAGGGACTTATCCTTGGTCTCCGGAACGACGCGCTTGACCCAGACAATGGCACACAGCTGCAGTGCCACGAAGATGAAGAACGTCGCCGAAACCCCGATCCACGAGACCATCTGCGGGAAGAAGAACCCGATCAGGAAGTTGATCATCCAAAGCACAAAGACGCAGATGCCCATCGCGATGCCGCGGACGTGCATGGGGAAGATCTCGGACATGGTGAGCCAGGTGACAGTGCCGATGCAGCCCTGCATGGAAGCCAGGAATGTCACCATGAACAGCAGCACTAGGTAGCCGCGCAACGTGCTCTCCGGCAGGAGCATGGAGACGAGCGCGATGGCCGTCAGGGACGACGCCGTGCCGCACAGTCCCACGATCAGCATGGGCTTGCGGGGCACCCGCGTCATCAGATACATGCCAACGACGACGGCCGCCACCGACGTGACGCCGTTGAGGACGTTGGCGATCAAGGCGCCCTGGTCGCCGAATCCGGACGAGGAAAGGATGGACGTCCCGTAGTACATGATGGCGTTGACGCCGCTGATCTGGTTGATGATCGCCATGCCCAGGCCCACCACGAAGATCCTGCGGATCCACGGAACGGTGAGATCCTTGAACGTGCCCATCCTGGCCTGGTAATCCTCCCGGGCTGCCTGCCGTACCTCGTCGAACTCCGCGGAGACGTCGCCGGCGGCGCGGGTGGAGCGCAGCACCTCAAGGACGGCCCCGAAGCGGCCGGCCGACGCCAGCCAGCGCGGGCTCTCCGGCAGGACCAGCATGCCGAACCACAGGACCACGGCCGGGAGCGTGGCGATAACCAGCATCCAGCGCCACACGTGCGTTTCTTCGGGGAAAGCGTTGCCGAGTACTGCATTGAAGGTGAAGGCCAGGAACTGGCCGGTGACGATCATCAGCTCGTTTTGGGTGACGATGCGGCCGCGTTGGGCCGCCGGGGACATTTCCGCGAGGTACACGGGGACAATCACGGAGGCGCCGCCCACGGCCAGGCCCAGGAATGTCCGGGCCGCGATGAGCAGCTCCGTGTTCGGCGAGATGGTGCAGGCGATGGTGGCCATGACGAAGATCAGGGCCAGTCCCATGATGGTCTTACGCCGGCCGAAGCGGTCCGAGAGCCGGCCTGCGCTGATGGCGCCGAAGGCCGCGCCGAACAGGAGCGTGGACGTGACCAGCCCTTCGGTGAGCGGCGTCAGTCCGAGGTCCCGCTGCATAAACGGCAAGGCGCCGTTGATGACGCCGGTGTCGTAGCCGAACAGGAGCCCGCCGAACGTGGAGAAGAGCGCCACCTTCCGCATGAACTTCTTCGGATTTGCCGGTTTGGCCGGGTTGTTCGGCTTGGTGGTGCCGGGCGCGTCGGATTGGACTGTGCCGGGATTCGTCATGGTTCCGTTGCTTTGGTCCGTCTTCCCCACCACTACTTGGCCTGAGCGGCGTAGTTGCGCATTGTCTCCAGCTGGTAGCGGGACACGTCCTCGGCGTTGTCGTCTTCGGCGAAGACACTGGACACCATGACGGTGTTGTCCTTGTCCAGGAAGCCGATTTCCTTGAGCCCGCCGAAGAACTCGTCCCAGTTCACGTCGCCGTCGCCGATCTTCAGGTGCTGGTGCACCCGCACGGCGTTTCCGGGCGGATTCGTGATGTAGCGCAGGCCGTGGGAGGCGTGGTGGTCCATGGTGTCCGAGACGTGGACCAGGCGCAGCTTGTCCCCCGCTGCCCGCATGATTTCAAGGGGCTTGTTGCCCATGTGGAACGAGTGCGAGGCAACGTAGACCATGCCGATGTTGGGCGAGTTGATGCCACGAATGACGCGGATGGCGGCCAGGCCGTCTTCGACGAAGTCGTCCGGGTGGGGGTCGATCAGGACATCCAGGCCTTCACGCTCGATGATCGGCAGCAGCTCTTCCATGGAGCGGTAGAAGGCGCGCTCGGATTCTTCGGCCTTTTCGGGGCGGCCGCTGAATTCGGTGTTCATGGTGCTGACGCCAAGGTCCACGGCAATTTGGATGGCGCGCTTCCAGTAGCGGACCGCTGCCTCGCGGGCATCCTCGTCCGGACCCGACCAGCGCAGCACGGGAAGCACCGACGCGATTTCGACCCCGGCATCCTTGCAGGCCTTGTTCATCTGGGCCACAAGCTCATCGTCGGCTTTGGGGTGGTTGTAGAACGGGATCATGTCCGCATGCGGGGTCAGCTGCAGGTACTTGTAACCGAGATCGGCGGCCACGCGCGGAAATTCCAGCAGGCTGTGGCTGTGGTGGAACGGGGTGGGGTCCAAGGCGATTTTCATGGTCACTCCTTTGTGAACGAGTCAGTGATCTAACTGAGTTTTTGTCCAGATAATGCGCCGAAAGGGCCTCAAAGTCGCATTATCTGGACAAAAACTACGGGAGCGGGCGGGGCTTTAGCTGTAGAGGTCCGGCTTAGCGTTCAGCTGGACCTTGACCTTTTCGCCCGACTTCTGGGCCTCGACGCCGGCCTCGCAGCAGGCTGCGGTGGCGTAGCCGTCCCAGGCGGTGGGGCCGCCGATTTCGCCGCGGCGGGCAGCGTCCGCCCAGGCCTGGACCTCGACGTCGTACGCTGCGCCGAAGCGCTCCTCGAAGCCGGGGGTGACGTTCCCGCCCCAGCGGCCGGCGCTGCGGGTGTAGGGTCCTTTGTCCCCGCCGATGCTAACGATGCCGTCCTCGAACGAGGCCTGGGTGGCCACTTCGTAGCCGAACTTGGCGTTGACGTAGATCTCGACGTCGGCCAGGACGCCGGATTCGGTTTCGAGCAGTACGTGCTGCGGATCGTGCTGGCCGCTCGGGGCGTTGCGGGTGGCCTTGCCCAGGCGGACCTGCACGGAGGTGATTTCCTCGCCGGTGAAGAAGCGGATGGCGTCGAACTCGTGGACCACGGAGTCGTTGATCAGCATCTCGTTGGTGAAGCCGGCAGGCGTGGTGGGGTTGCGGTGCTGGTGGTGGAGCATCAGCAGCTCGCCCAGTTCGCCGTCGCGGATGACGGAGCCCAGGGCGGCGTATTCGGCGTCGAAGCGGCGCATGAAGCCCACCTGGATGCGCTTGTGTCCCAGCGCCGTTTCGGCCTGGACAACTTTCCACGCACTTTCGGCGTCAGGGGTGAGCGGCTTTTCGCACAGGATCGGGAAGCCCTTCTCCAGTGCCTTGTACAAGATTTCCTCGTGGAGGAAGCCCGGCGTGGCGATCAGCACGGCGTTGACGTCGCCGTTGTTCAGTGCCTCGTCGGCGCTGGCCAGGGCCACGGCGCCGTCGATCCCTTCGATGGCGGCCTGCGCCCGGGAGAGGTCGACGTCGACGACGGCGGCCACTTCGGCGCCGTGGATGCGGGTGCTGAGCCGCTTGATGTGGTCGGCGCCCATGCGGCCCGCGCCGATAACGGCAACGCGGAGAGTATCAGTCATTGTTCTGTCCTTTAGGTATCAGGGGGTACTAGCTGACCCTGGTGCGGGAGCCGCACGAGAGCAGGTAGTTGCGGGTGCGCTTGGCAATGGGCATCGGGACGTCGAAGGCCACTGGGTACATGTCCTGTTCCACGATGCCGAAGATCGGACGGTTGAGTCCTTCGACCGCCTCGATGACCGCACGCAGGTCCGGAAGACCGTTGGGCGGTTCGGTCATGACGCCGGCCAGGTTGGCAGCGGCCCACGTCATGTTTTCCGCATTGACCTTCTTGAGGATGTCCGGGTTGATCTGCTTCAGGTGCAGGTAGCCGATGCGGTCCGGGTAGTTCTTGATCAGCTCAAGGCTGGACGCTCCGCAGTACTCGGCGTGGCCGGTGTCCAGGCACAGATTCAGGTATTCGGGGTCCGTTGAGGCCAGCAGGGTCTCGATGTCCTGCTGCGCGCCAACGTGCGAATCGGCGTGTGAGTGGAACTGCTGCTTCAGGCCGAAGTCCTCCAGCAGGACTTTGCCCATGCGGTTGTGGCCGGCGAAGAGGTCAGCCCACTGTTCCTGTGAGAGCTCGCCGTTCTCCACTGCCTCACCGGTGACATCGTCGCGCCACATGGCGGGAATGACCACAATGTGCTCGCCGCCCATGGCTGCCGTCAGTTCGGCCACCTTGCGGGCCGGCTCCCAGGCTTCGTCGTATTGCTTGGCGCCGCGGTGGAATGCCGTGAAGACCGTCCCTGCGGTGACCTTCAGATCGCGGGCCTTGAGCTCCTCGGCCAGCCGCGTGGGATCGTTCGGCAGGTAGCCGTAGGGGCCCAGTTCGATCCACTTGTAGCCGGATTCGGCCACTTCGTCGAGGAACCGTTCCCACGGGGTCTGCTTGGGGTCGTCGGCGAACCAGACGCCCCAGGAGTCCGGCGCGGTGCCGATGATGAGTTTGTTCTCTTTGTCTGTCATGACAGCGTTGTCTTTTCTGTGTTGTCGGGCCGGTAGGGTCGGGCGTGGGTCAGTCCCGCCGTCCGCGCCCTTCGGAAGCATCGTCGGCCCGTCCAGGGACGGCGTCCTCTCCTACGGCCAGCTCGTCAGGGAGTCCCTCCGCGATTCCATCGTGCCGGACTTGGTGGCTGTCGTCGGCGTGGGAGGGAAAGTTGTAGGAGGCGCCGGAGGCGTGGCTGGCTTCAGGCCAGCGTGACGTGATGACTTTGCCGCGGGTGTAGAAGGAGACGCCTTCGGGGCCGTAGATGTGCTTGTCGCCGAAGAGTGAGGCTTTCCAGCCGCCGAACGAGTGGTAGGCGACCGGTACGGGCAGGGGCACGTTGATGCCGATCATGCCGACGGTGACGGAGCGCTGGAATTTGCGGGCGTTGGCGCCGGAGGAGGTGAAGATGGCGGTGCCGTTGCCGTATGGGTTGGCGTTGATCAGGGCGATGCCTGCGTCCAGGTCCTCCACCCGGACCACGACGAGGACGGGGCCGAAGATTTCCTCCGTGTAGGCGGTCATTTCGGTCTTGACGTGGTCCAGGACGGTGGGGCCGACCCAGAAGCCGTCTTCATGGCCGGGGACCACCAGGTCGCGGCCGTCCACCACCATCGCCGCTCCCGCAGCTTCGGCTTCGGTGACGATCCGGACGATGCGTTCCTTGGAGTCCGGGGTGATGACCGGGCCCATTTCGGCGTCGGGAGCGGTGCCGTTGTTGACCTTCACGGCGAGCGCGCGCTCCTCGACCTTTTTCACGATCAGGTCTGCGGCGTCCCCGACGGCGACGGCCACGGAGATGGCCATGCAGCGCTCCCCGGCGGAGCCGAACGCTGCGGCGGCGAGGTGGTCTGCCGCGTTGTCCAGGTCGGCGTCGGGCATGATGATGGCGTGGTTCTTCGCGCCGCCCAGGGCCTGGACGCGCTTGCCGTGCTTGGTGGCGGTCTCGTGGACGTACTGGGCGATCGGGGTGGAACCCACGAAGGAGATGCCATCCACGTCAGGGTGGGTCAGGAGACCCTCGACGGTTTCCTTGTCGCCGTGCAGGACCTGGAAGACGCCGTCGGGCAGGCCGGCCTGCTTCCACAGCTTCGCCAGCAGCATCGACGCGGAGGGGTCCCGCTCGGAGGGCTTGAGGATGAAGGCATTGCCGGTGGCGATGGCCATCGGCGCCATCCACAGCGGCACCATGACGGGGAAGTTGAACGGGGTGATGCCGGCAACCACACCGATCGGCTCGCGGAACGAGAAGACGTCGATGCCGGTGGAGACCTGGTCGGAGTAGTCGCCCTTGAGCAGTTGCGGGATGCCGCAGGCGAACTCGATGACCTCCAGGCCGCGGCCGATCTCGCCCTTGGCGTCGGAGAGGACCTTGCCGTGCTCGGCGGTGATCAGCTCGGCGAGCTCGCCAACATGGGACGCGACGAGCTCGCGGAACTTGAAGAGCACTGCGGTGCGCTTGGCCAGGGAGATGTCACCCCAGGAGTCGGCGGCGGCACGGGCAGCGGCAACAGTGGCATCGAGGTCCGCCCGGTTGGCCAGCCGCAGCTCGCCGGAGACGGCGCCCGTGGCCGGGTTGTAGACCGGCTGGGTGCGGGTGCCAACGCCGGCGGTCTCTGCCCCGTTGATGAAGTGGTTGATGGTGGTGGTGACGGTCGTCGTTGACATGGTGTTGGACTTCCTTTGGTCTGTGGGGTCTAACCGAGCAGTTTGCGCTGGCGGTTCTTGTGGTCGGTATAGGTCTTGAAGGCCTGCTGCGTGGAGTCGAGGTTCGAGACCTGGGAGACGGGAACGTCCCACCAGGACTCGGAGCTGGGCGCGTCCAGCAGCGGATCGGATTCGACGTGGATCAGGATGGGCCCGCTGCGTTCAGGCGCGGCCTTGGCGTCCCGGATGGCCTGCTCGAGTTCGGCAATGACCTTCTCCCCCGGTTCGATCCGGATCACCTTCACGCCGAGGCTTTCGGCGTTCAGGGCCAGGTCCACCGGCAGGGTCTCGCCTTCGTCGAAGCTGTGCTGCTCCTCGTTCAGCGCCCGGTACTGGGTGCCGAACCGCTGCGAACCCAGCATCTCGGACAGGGATCCAATGGAGGCGTAGCCGTGGTTCTGGATCAGGACCACAATCAGCTTGATCCGTTCGGCGACGGCGGTCACCAGTTCGGTGTGCATCATCAGGTAGGAACCGTCCCCCACCATGACCACAACGTCGCGCTGCGCCCCGCCGCGCGCGGCCTCTGCCAGCGCTGCACGCTTGACGCCTAGCCCGCCGGGGATTTCGTAGCCCATGCAGGAGTACGCGTATTCCACGTGGTATCCGAAGGGGTCCCGGACGCGCCACATCTTGTGCAGGTCACCGGGCAGGGAGCCTGCGGCGCAGATGACGACGTCCGCCGCGTCCATGGCCCGGGACGTGGCGCCGATGATCTCGTTCTGGGCCGGCAGCGGGGTGAAGCGGGTGTCGAAGGCTTCATCAACGGTGGCGTCCCAGCGCTTCTTCTCCGCGGCGATCCTCGCTTCCAGGTCCGCTCCGACGCGGTAGCCACCCAGGGCCTGATTCAGCTTGACCAGGGCCTTGCGGGCATCGGCGACGATCGGCAGGGAGGTGCCGTGCTTGTACGCGTCGATGGGGGCGACGTTGATGTTGATGAACCGCACGTCCGGGTTCTGGAACGCGGTCCGGGACGCCGTGGTGAAGTCCTCGTAGCGGGTACCGATGCCGATGATCAGGTCCGCCTCGGCAGCGATGGCATTCGCCGCCGTCGTCCCTGTGGAGCCGATCGCACCGAGCGAGAACTTGTGGTCCCATGGCAGGACGCCGACGCCGGCCTGGGTGTTCCCCACAGGGATGCCCGTCAACTCAGCGAATGCAGCGAGTTCCTCGTTGGCGTAGGCATACAGGACGCCACCGCCGGCGATGATCAGCGGGCGCTTCGCGGCACGGATGGCCTCGGCGGCGCGGCGGATGTCCTCGTCGTCGGCCTCGGGACGGCGGATGCGCCACTCGCGTTCGGCCAGGAACTCCTCAGGCACGTCGAATGCCTCTGCCTGGACATCCTGCGGCAGCGAGATGGTCACGGCACCGGTTTCGGCCGGATCCGTCAGGACACGCAGGCCGTGGTGGAACGCCGAGAACAGCTGCTCCGGGCGGGTCACCCGGTCGAAGAACTTGGACAGCGGCCGGAACGCGTCGTTGACGGTGATGTCGTACGCGTAGGGCTGCTCGAGCTGCTGCAGGACCGGGTCCGCGGCACGGGTGGCAAAGGTGTCGCTGGGCAGCAGCAGCACGGGCAGGCGGTTGGTGGTGGCTAGTGCGGCTCCGGTGAGGAGGTTCGAGGATCCCGGACCGATGGAGGTGCTGATGGCAAACGTCTGGCGGCGGCGGGTGTGCCGGGCGTAGCCCACGGCCTGGTGCACCTGGGCCTGCTCGTTGCGGCCCTGGTAGTACGGCATGATGGACGGGTCCGCGGCCTGGTACTGCTTCAGGGCCTGGCCGACGCCGGCAACGTTCCCGTGCCCGAAGATGCCGAACGTCCCCGGAATCAGCCGCTCCCGGTAGTCCTCGGTGCCGATGCGGTCCACCGTGTACTGCTTGGAAAGGTACTCGACGACGGCCTGGGCGACTGTCATTCTGCGTGTTGCTGTTCCTGTACTCATTGAGACGTTACTCCGATACTTTCGCTGATGACTGCAGCACCGGCGACTTGAGCAGCGAGGCGGCGGTGGCGACGGCGCCTGCCACATCGCCGTCGGCCGGGTACAGCAACGTCCGCCCCACGGTGAGGCCCTGGACGCCGGGCAGGGCCAGGGCGGCCTGCCAGCTGGCGAAGACCTCGTCCTGGGTGCCTTCCGGGTCCCCGCCGAGGAGCACGGTGGGCAACGTGGTGGCCGCCATGACGCGTTCCATCTCGGCCACTACGGGCAGCTTCATCCAGGTGTAGGCGCTCGTGGAGCCCAGACCCTGGGCGATCGCGATGGACTTGATGACCCCGTCCGGGCTGAGGTCGTTGCGGACCTTGCCGTTCTGCCAGATCGAGAGGAACGGTTCCACCATGGCGATCAGCTTGCGTGCGGCGAGGGAGTTGACGGCCCGAGCCGTGGCTTCCAGGGCGGAGGCGGTGTCCGGGTCGCCGAGGCAGATGCGGGTCAGCATCTTGCCGCCGTCGGCGCCCAGGGCTTCCAAGGCTGCGGCCGTGTGGCCGGTGAAGCGGTCATCGATTTCGTTGACGAGCCCGGCCAGGCCACCGCGGTTCATCGAGCCGAAGACCAGCTTGCCTTCGAGCGCCCCCAGCAGGAGCAGGTCGTCCATGATGTCCGGGGACGCGAGGACACCGTCGACGGCGGGATTCGCCAGGGCGATCTGCAGGCGGTCCAACAAATCGCGGCGGTCCGCCATGGCCACCGGATCGTTCCCCACGGAGAGGGCTCCGCGGGCGGGGTGGTCGGCGGCAACGATGAAGTTCTGCACACCGTACTTCAGCCCCGGATGGCGCCGGCGGGTGGCTGCCGCGCGGGCAACGGCGTCGGGGTCTTCGAGCCGGAGGGCGCTCAGGTGCTGGTAGCGGCGGGGATCATCGTTGGCGCTCAAGACGCTGCTCCTTCGGAAACTGTGGTGTGGGACGGGCGTGAGGCGGCGGCACCGGCCAGGGCGGGTACCAGGCGGCCGCGTTCGGCCAGCAGCGAGGTGACTTCCTCCGGCGTCGGCATGGCGTCGGCGCAGGAAAGACGGGAGGCCACAATGGCGCCGGCGGCGTTGGCGTAATCGAGGACCTGGGCCAGCGGCCAGCCGGACAGCAGTCCGTGGCAGAAGGCTCCACCAAACGAGTCGCCGGCACCAAGGCCGTTGAGGGTTTCCACCGGGACCGGCGCGGAGACAACGCGTTCGGTGCGGGTCTTTGCCATCACACCTTCCGGCCCAAGCTTGACGACGGCGATCTCGACGCCGGCGGCCAGCAGCCGGTCGGCCTGTTCGTCAGGGGTTCCTTCGCCCACGGCAACGGCGCATTCC
Organism: Pseudarthrobacter raffinosi; assembly: GCF_023913835.1. Classification (NCBI taxonomy): domain Bacteria; kingdom Bacillati; phylum Actinomycetota; class Actinomycetes; order Micrococcales; family Micrococcaceae; genus Pseudarthrobacter; species Pseudarthrobacter raffinosi. The sequence goes on from NZ_JAMXBG010000001.1 coordinate 381,732, forward strand.
TTGTCGTTGCCGATAGCCACCGTGACGTGCGGCAGGATCTTTGCAACCTCGGCCCGGGCTTCCTCTTCGGAAGCCCAGAACATGGGCCGGTAGTCCAGGTCCAGGATGGTGTACTGGCCTTCCTTGAGACCGGTCCGGGGACGGGCAGCATGGGCGGCCAGGTGGGCCTCGCGGCTGGGCTCCTGGCACAAACCAGTCACCGTCGACCAGAAGATCCCGGCCTCGCGGATGGCTACCAGGTCCAGCTCCGCGGCCTTGATCTGCAGGTCAGGCGCCGTGGGGAAACGCCCATAAAAGTAGAGCGGAAAATCATCCGGCGGCATAATGGCGCAGAACGTCACCGCGGTGGGCCATTCCTTCACCGGCGTAACGAATGTATCGTCCACGTTGAACTTGCGCAGTTCACGGTGGAGGTATTTTCCGAAGGCGTCGTCGCCGGTGCGCGTGATGACGCCTGCGTTGCGGCCATGCCGCGCCGCGGCCACGGCCACATTGGACGGGGAACCTCCGAGGTACTTTCCGAAGGACGTCACGTCCTCCAGATCCACCCCGATGTCGTTCGGGTATATATCAACGCTGATGCGCCCGATCGTGAGCAGTTCGTGGGTCACGGTAATCGCGGACCTTTCTGGTTTGAGCTCCATACCCCTGTACTGCAAGAGCTAGAGCTCGGGTTCCTGGCCGGGCCCCCGTGAGCGGGGCCACAACCACTACCTTGCCCTAGAATCATTGTCCTGTCAAAGGTTTGTACTGACATATTTACAACCTGCACAAGGCGCCGAATTGGCGCCGTCGGGATCACTTCCGGGGGACGGCCAGTTCACCCGTGACGTACTGCGCCCGCCCGAAGCCGAACGACCAGTCACCGGCGGCATTCTCCACATATCCGATAAACACGTCCTCACCGGCAACATCAAGTTCCGCCAGCCGGTCGGCGATCGCCGCAAAGAGGGATTGCTTGGCGGCCTGGCTCCGACCGCCTTGCGTAAAGATCTGGATCATCACCACGTTGGGGGTGCGCTCGAAGCCGAGCCCTGCATCCTGGGCGACAATCTGGCCCTGCGGGTGCTCCGTGAGAACGTGGAAGTAGTCGCGCTCCGGGATGGCATACTCTGCGAGGATGGCATCATGTATGCCCCGGCTCAAACGCTGCAACTGTTCGGCGCTGCGCCCTTGGTTAACATCGATTCGTACCAGCGGCATTTTTCATCTCCCTGAAGTTTGTCCTGACATACTAACAAACTTCCGAGAGGATCGGCAAGGAAAATCCCCAGATAGCCCTTCCGCCCCGGCGAGGCCGGGAGTATGGTTAAACAACCAAATGGTTGATCAATGATTTAGTTGATTAATAATCCAGAAAGGCCTGCACCACGATGAACCCCGACGACGGCACCCTGGACTCGGCCTTTATGGCCCTGGCCGACCCCGTGCGGCGGCGGATCATCGCCCGGCTCAGCCGCGGGCAGGCCACAGTCAACGAATTGGCGGAACCCTTCGCGATCACCAAACAGGCAGTCTCGAAGCACATCCAGGTCCTCGAGCAGGCAGGGCTCGTCACCCGCAGCAGGGAAGCCCAGCGCCGGCCCGTCCACCTGAATCCCGCACGGCTGGAGGCTCTCACAGCGTGGATCGACCAGTACCGGCTGGTCCGCGAAGAGCAGTTCCGCAGCCTGGACGCCGTGCTCAGATCCAATGCCGCAACCGGCGGCAACCACCTAAAGGAATCATCATGAGCAATCCGCTGAACCTCACCATTCCTGAAGGACTCCCCTTCATCGACTACGACCGCGAATTCGATTTCCCGGTTGCGGACGTCTTCCGCGCGCACAAGGACCCGGACCTTGTCATCCAGTGGCTCGGCCCGCGTGGCATGAAGATGGAAATCAACCATCTCGATTTCCGGACCGGTGGCAGCTACAGCTACTTGCACACCGGGCCCGACGGCGTCGCTTACAAATTCAGCGGCGTCTATCACACCGTCCGCGAGAACGAATTTGCCATCCAGACCTTCGAATTCGGCGGCTACCCTGACGTTGTCAGCCTCGAGTTCCTCACCTTCGAAGACCTCGGCAACGGCCGGTCCCGCGTCCGGGGCCACTCCGTCTACCCCACCCAGGAGGCCCGCGACGGCATGGCGCAGTCCGGCATGGAGGGCGGCATGTCCGAGGGCTACGAGCGGCTCGACGAACTGCTCAGCGGCGCCAAGGTCTAGAACAGCCCTTAAACAAGTACGACGGCGGCCGGTCACCTTCCTGGAGAAGGTAACCGGCCGCCGTCGTACTCGTGGTCGAGCCCGTCGAGACCCGTCGCTGCACCGGTGGTCGAGCCGGGGCTTGAGGACCAATGCTCGGGAAAGTCACGCTAAGCCGATCTCCGGCGGTAACGATGGTTGCCTCGGTTCGTTGAGCCTGTGTGGCTAAACATAAATATTTGACTGCGGCCGAGGAGGCCTCGTACGGGCGATTCGAGGCGCAGGCCCCGGAACAGGCGGTGTTGGAACGGTTCTTCTTCCTGGACGACGCCGATCTGGACCTCGTAGCGAAACGGCGCGGTGATCACAACCGGCTCGGGTTCAGTCTCCAGTTGGTGACCGTCCGGCGCCTGGGCACGTTCCTGGAAGATCCTCTCGACGTACCGACTGCGGTGGTGGATTATGTGGCCGGACAAGTCGGGGTGGCCGATCCGTCGTGCGTGAAGGGGTACTTGGAGCGGCGGCCGACACGGTTTGAGCATCAGGCAGAGATCGCCAAGGTATACGGTTACGTTTCCTACGCCTCGGCGGAAGCGGAGTTGATCGGCTGGTTGGACGGGCAGGCGTGGACGACCGGTGATCAACCGAAGCCGCTGTTCTACGCAGCGGTGGGATGGCTACGGGCGCGGAGAGCACTCCTGCCGGGGGTCACGACGTTACGGGACGAGGTGGCCAGCGTCCGTAAAAAGGCCGAAACCAGGCTGTACGCCGCCCTGGCGCGGGCCGTGACCGGCGGGCAGGCCCTTGAGCTGGAGAAACTGCTGCAGGTGCCCGGGGGTAGCCGTTGGTCGCAGTTGGAGATGTGGCGCAAGGCGGGTAAGAACACGACCGGGCGCGGCATGGTCATGGCGCTGAACCGGGTATCGGAGATCGCCGGGATGCACCTGGGCGAGGTGGATGTGGCCGGGGTGCCCAAGCGGCGGTTGATCGCCCTGGCGAAGGAGGGCAGGAACGAGACGGCGACCAAGCTTGACCGGTTGCCGTACGAGAAGAAGATCGCCACGCTGCTGGCCACGGTGCGGTGGCTGGAGGTGAGCGCCACCGACGATGCCCTGGAACTGTTCGACGTATTCATGTCTAACGAGCTGATCGGGCGGGCAAACAAGGCCGCGGAGAAGGCCACCATAAAGCGGGCGCCGATGGTCGCCCGGCACGCCCGGATACTCCAGTCGGTGGTGGAACTTCTGCTCGAGGCCGAGGATGCGAGTGAGACGATGCCATTGGGCATGGTGTGGGCGATGATCGAGCACCAGGTGGGCTCCCGGGCACAGATCGCTGCGGCGGTGGAGGGAATCCGGGAGATCATCCCGCCGCCGCAGGCCGAACCGGAGGGGCAGTGGCGGGAGGCGGTCGTGGAGCGGTACGCCACGGTGCGCGGCTTCGCCAAGATGCTGTGCGAGGTAGTCGGGTTCGCGGCGACCGCCGACGCACACAAGATCCTGGGGGCGATGCAGGATCTGGCGCATCTGCTGGACCTGCGGGAGACGGTGAAGGTGCCCAAGGGCTACCTGGATGCCCGCAAGGTCGACCTGTCGGTGGTGCCGAAGGGCTGGTGGCAGAAGCTGGTGTTCCCCGCCGGCAGGCCCGGGGGCACGGTGGACCGCAACGCCTACGTGTTCTGCGTTCTGGAGCAGTTCCACACCGCGCTCAAGCACCGCGACATCTTCGCGGCCACCTCCGACCGCTGGTCAGATCCCCGGGCCCGGCTGCTATCTGGCCCGGCGTGGGAGAACGCGAAGGGCCCGGCGCTGGGCGCGTTGCTGCTGCCGGAGCAGCCCGATTCGCTGCTCGCCGAGCATGCCGGGACCTTGGATGCGGCGTGGCGAACGGTGTCCGGCGGGATGACCGCCGGCGGGGACATCACCGTGGACACCGACGGCCGGATGCACCTCGGCAAGGACGACGCGTTGGAGGAGTCGCCCAGCCTGAAAGACCTGCGCACCCGTGTAGCGGGCATGATTCCGCGCGTGGACCTGTCCGAACTGGTGCTCGAGGTGATGGGCTGGCACCCGGACTTCACCGCCTCCTTCACCTCCGCAGCAGGCGTGTCCTCCCGGCTGACCGACCTGCACGTCTCGGTCGCCGCGCTGCTGACCGCGCACGCGCTCAACATCGGGTTCGGACCGGTGATCGCCGACGCTCCCGCGCTGACCCGCGACCGGCTCTCCCACGTCGACCAGCACTACCTCGGCTCGGACTCCTACGCCGCAGCCAACGCGGTGCTCATCGAGGCCCAGGGCGCCAGCGACCTGGCGCAGGAGTGGGGCGGCGGGCTGGTTGCCGCCGTCGACGGGATCCGGTTCATCGTGCCGGTCCGCTCCGTCGACGCCCGCCCAAACCCGAAGTACTTCCACCGAAAGAAGGGCGTGACCTGGCTGAACATGATCTCCGATCAGTCCGTCGGGCTGGCGGCCAAGGTGGTGTCGGGCACGCCGAAGGACACCCTTCACTTCGTGGACCTGCTCTACAACCCCGACGGTAGCCACCGGCCCGAGGTGCTGATCACCGACCAGGGCTCCTATTCCGACATCGTGTTCGGCCTGGTCACCTTGCTGGGATTCGACTACCGGCCGGTGCTCGCGGACCTGCCCGACGCCAAGCTGTGGCGGATCAACCGGTCAGCCGACTACGGCAGGCTCGACAGGACCGCCCGGGGAAAGATCGACATCGAGAAGGTCCGTCGGCACTGGCCGGACATCTGCCGGATCGCCGCCTCGATCCACACCCGCGAGGTCTCCGCCCACGATGTGATCCGTATCCTGCAACGCGACGGACGACCGACTGATCTGGGCGAGGCGGTGGCACACTACGGGCGGATCTTCAAAACCCTCCACATCCTCACCTTCGTCGATGACCCGGCCTACCGCCGGGAAATGAAAGCGTTGCGCAACCTCCAGGAGGGCCGCCACGCCCTGGCCAGGCACATCTTCCACGGCCGGGAGGGCAAGCTCCACCAGGCGTACCGTGACGGGCAGGAAGACCAACTCGGCGCCCTGGGCCTTGTCTTGAATTGTGTGACGTTGTGGAACACGGTCTACCTTGACCACGCCCTGACCACGCTGCGGGAACAGGGCTACCCGGTGCTCGATGCCGATGTCGCCCGCCTGTCGGCGTACGTGCGCCGGCACATCAACGTCCACGGTCACTACTCCTTCCAACTTCCCGACCTCGCCGGTGGCCGGCGCACTCTGCGCGATCCCGACCACCGCGACAGCAACGAGGAGTAAGAAGAGCCTGAGAGGCAACGGAAAGAAACCGGGGCATTAAGGGGTGTCGGAAAACGATCATCTACCGACACCCGGTCACTGCCGGCGTGTGATTGTTAGCCGAGAAAGGCGGTTAATTCGCGGGATGAGTTGCCGGTTTCGGCGTCGGTCATGCGGAAACTTGAACGGGCGCTCGAGGGATTAGAATTTCGGGCCGGTCAGGAGCTCGGCAGTCGGTCGCGCCCCTCCATAAGATACGATTCGTGGAGTCTAGAGCCCCGGCTTTAGGGATCGAAGGGTATCTTTGGCGCCATGGTCATGGAGGCCCGTCAGGGCGTCGGAGTAGGCCATGACAAACCGTTCATCATCGATGAGGGCGCCGAAGACTTCGCGGTCCGAGATGAAGGACAGCGGGTCCTGGCGCTGCCGGGCGGCGGCGGCCATCAGGGTATCTTTCAGGCGGTCAACCACTTCGATGGGGTTGCCCTGCTCGTCGGTGCCTTCGTCGTACCGCGCCCAGCTGGCCACAATTGCTGCAGAGCGATGGATTTCGCCGTTGTTTGCCAGATTGATGCGGATCACCGGCAGGAGCCACTTGGGAATACGGTCTGAGCTCTCGGCGCACAGCCTGGCCAGGGTGTCGCGGACGTATTCATTGGAGAAGCGCTCGATGAGAGTGTGCTTGTAGGCGTCGAGGTCGATGCCCGGAACGGGCTGCAGGGTCGGCGTGGCTTCCTTGTCCATGTAGTCGAGCAGGAACTGGGAGAACAACGGGTCCTGGCAGACTTCATGCGCGTAGCGGTAGCCGGCGAGGTAGCCAAAATAGCACATGCCTTGGTGGCTGGCGTTGAGCAGGCGCAGCTTCATGAGCTCATAGGGTTCCACGTCTTCCACCAGCTGGACCCCGACGTCTTCGAAGGGCGGACGGCCGAGGCTGAAATGGTCTTCGAGCACCCATTGTTCGAAGGGCTCACAGACCACGGGCCATGCGTCTTTCACCCCGAATTCCTCCTCAATGGCGCCTCGGTCCTCGTCCGTGGTCACGGGGGTGATTCTGTCCACCATGCTGTTGGGGAAAGGCACGTTTTCCTCGATCCACCCGCCAAGCTCGGCATCTTTGAGAGATGCGAAGGCGGTAAACATTTTCCGTGCGACGTCGCCGTTGCCCTGAATGTTGTCACAGGACATCACCGTGAATGGCTCCAAACCCCGTTCGCGGCGCCGGGCAAGGGCCTCGGTGACCAGCCCGAAGGTTGTCCGCGGTGCGGCTCCGGGCTGGAGATCGTGGATGACGTCCGGGTTCTCGGTGTTGAATTCCCCGGTGACGTGGTGGAAGTTGTAGCCGCCCTCCGTCACGGTGAGCGAGACGATGCGGACGGCGTCCGAGGCCATCTTTTCGATAACAGCATCCGGGTCGTCGGGGGCGAAAAGGTATTCAATGATGGAGCCGATGACCCGCGCCTCCCGGGTGCCGTCCGGGTTTTTCACCACGAGGGTGTAGAGGCAGTCCTGGCTGTCCATTACCTGCTTCATGCGGGCGTCGCCGGGCAGGACCCCAACGCCGCAGATCGCCCAGTCAAGTGCGTGGCCGGTGCTCATCAAGCGGTCCAGATACATGGCCTGGTGTGCGCGGTGGAAGCCGCCGACGCCGAAATGGACAATTCCCGCCGTCAAAGCTGAGCGGTCATAAGAGGGTTTGCCCACAGCAGCGGGGAGTTCCGGGAGAGTTGAGCTGGTGAGTGAATGCATGTGTTTAGCCTTTCAGAATGTGCTGGTCGATCGGCATGGAGCCCGGTTCCCGGGCCCATGGCGGGCTGGCCTCTTCCCGGAAACAGCCAATGATTCTTGCCTTGCCGGGAAGGACAGAAAGTGCGTTGAACGTGTCCGGGATGGAGCCGCGCCTGCCGTTTTCGGCTGAACGCCCGGTGGAAGAGCTTCAGGTGGTGGCATTTACTGCCTCCTTGCTTGTGCAGGGGTCAGGACCACGGGATGATCCGGTCTGCCGCATGGCGGGTGGCTTCGATCAGCTGGGCGTTGGTTTCGTCGGAACCGGCCGCCCACGCTTGCGCTGCGGGGCGGTCTTTGCCGAAGAGGATGTGCCTGTCCACGAGCCGGGAAAGGCGCAGGTGCCGGGGTGTATCCAGGAACCACACCTCGTCCAGCTGCGCCCGGACCTGCTGCCACGGGGGCAGTTCCGCGAGGAGGTAGTTGCCCTCGGTGATGACGAGCGGTACGGCTGCGGGTACTTCAATGGACGCGGCCACCGGTTCGTCGATGGTGCGGCGAAAATCGGGCGCATAGACCACGTGCTCGTCCCGCCGTGCGAGGCGCTGCAACAGGGAGAGGTATCCGCCGACGTCGAACGTGTCGATGGCGCCTTTGCGTTCCCTGAGCGGTGTGCCGTCGATGATCTTGTTTCCCAAGTGGAAGCCGTCCATCGGCACCACGACGGCGGACCCGGCTCCGAGAAGTTTCTGCAGGCAGGCGGAGAAGGTGGACTTACCCGATCCGGGGGCTCCCACAATACCGAGCAGCATTCTGTTCCCGTCGGCGAGGCGAAGCCGGAGATCCGCCACGGCCCGTTCCGCCTCCGGTGACCGGGGCCCCCGGGTCCCCGGCAGTCCGGTGTCAGCGAGGTCCATCAGCGGCCCGGGTAGACGACGGCTTTGAGCTGGCCGGGCTGCTTGCCGGCTTTGAGCGCTTCCTCGGATTCGGCGAGGGCGAACTTGCCGGTGACCAGGACGTCCAGATCCACCTTGCCGTCGGCTATCAACTGGATGGCCAAAGGCCACGTGTTGGTGTAGCGGAACACCCCGGAGAGCCAGATCTCCCGGTTCTGGATGAACGAGACGGGGAGTTCGACGTCGTCGGCCCCAAGCCCCACCAGGATGACCCGGCCGGCCGGCCCCACGGCCTTGATGCCGGAGCGGACGGCCTGCGGCGCGCCGGAGGCGTCGATGAACGCATCGACGTCCAGGCCCTCCACGCTGTCGGTTTTGGCGTTGAGCGCGTGGGTCGCGCCGTGTTCCAGGGCGAAAGCGAGCCGGTCTTCTGCGATGTCGGTGATGTAGATTTCGGTGGCGCCGAAGGCCCGGGCTGCCTGGGCGGCGATAATGCCTATCGGGCCGGCGCCGGCGATCAGCACACGGCTGCCGGGCCTGATCTCGGCGCGTTCGCAGGCCCAGAGCCCGACGGAGAGCGGCTCGATCAGGGCGGCTGCCTCGTCGCTGACGCTCTCCGGGATGTCGTAGGCGAAGTCGCTCTGGATGCTCACGTATTCGGCGAACGCGCCGTCGATCGGCGGGGTGGCGTAGAACTCGATGTCCGGGCACAGGTTGTACCGTCCCGCTTTGCACTGCTTGCATGTGCGGCAGGGCCGCTGGGGCTCGACGGCGACCCGCTTGCCGATGCGGGACGGGTCAACGGCGCTTCCGACGGCGGCGATCCGGCCGGAGAGTTCATGGCCGAGGATCAGCGGGTGGTCCACAATGTAGTCGCCGATCCGGCCGTGCTCGTAGTAGTGCACGTCGCTGCCGCAGACGCCGACGGCCGCGACCTTGACCAGAACCTGATCGGCTTCAAGCTGCGGGACGGCCAGGGTTTCCAGGGCCATCTCGCCCTGGCGTTTCAGGACGGAGGCCCGCATCGTGGCCGGCAGTTCGGGGTGCGCCAGGGTGCGGGACTGTGCGGTGGGTGTTGTCATCGGAGTAATCCTCTAAGAATCGAAAGTGGTGAGGGCCGGCTACTTGACGGCGCCGAGGGAGAGGCCTTGGACGAGTTTGTCCTGGGCGGCGAAGCCGGCGAACAGCACCGGCAGGGAGATCACGACGGCGGCCGCGCAGACTTTGGCGAGGAACAGTCCCTGGCTGGAGACGAAGCCGGTCAGGAAGACCGGGGCGGTTCCCGCCATCACGCCAGTGAGGACGCGGGCCAGGAGCAGTTCGTTCCAGCTGAAGATGAAGCAGATCAGGGCGGTGGCGGCGATGCCGGGCATCGCCACGGGAGCGACGACCTTCCGGAGGGTGAGGAGTAGGCCGGCGCCGTCGATCTGGGCGGCTTCAAGCATTTCCACCGGCACTTCGGCGAGGAAGGAACGCATCATCCACACGGCGATGGGCAGGTTCATCGAGGTGTACATCAGGACCAGGAACCAGATGTTGTCCAAAGCGCCGACGTTTTTGGCGAAGAGGTAGAGCGGCAGGATCGCTGCGACCACGGGCATCATCTTCGTGGAGAGGAAAAAGAACATCACGTCGGTCCACTTTTTCACCGGCCGGATCGACAGCGCATAGGCGGCCGGGATGGCCAGGACCAGGACCAGCACGGTCGAGAGGATCGAGGCAGTGGCCGAGTTGATCAGCGGCGGCCAGGGGCTGACTCCCGAGCTCGCCCCGAAGAACTCCTTGTAGGCGTCGAGGGTGAGGTTGGCAGCGAGGGACGGCGGATTGGTCGCGGCGTCAGTTTCGGAGTGGAACGAGGTGAGGATCATCCAGAGGACAGGCGTCGCGAAGAGCAGGGCCAGCAGCCATGCCGCGATCCCGGCAGCCGTATTGTTGCGGGTGGGGTCCATCCGGGACTTGCCGCGACGACGCGAACCGGTGTTGAGGGCGGTCGGTCCGGGGACGGATTTCCGGGGTGCGGCCGGGGTGAGGGTGCTCATCGTGCTGCCTCCTTCTTGAAGAGCGAGAATACGGTGCGGAGCGCGAAGGTCGCCACGATGATCGTGCCGATGACCACCACGACGCCGGCGGCCGACGCCAGGCCATATTCGTTGGCGAAGTAGAACGTCTGGTAGATGGCGTACGGCAGGTTGGCTGTTCCCAGGCCGCCCGAGGTGAGGGTGAAGACGGCATCGAAGTTCTGCACGATGTAGATGGCCCCGAGCAGGCCACCGAGTTCCAGGTACTGGCGCAGGTGCGGCAGGGTGAGGTGGCGGAAGATGCCCCAGGGGCTCGCGCCGTCCATCTGGGCCGCTTCGACGGTGTCCATGGGACGCGACTGCAAACCTGCCAGCAGGATGAGCATCATGAACGGCGTCCACTGCCAGACCAGCGACACGATGACGGCCATCAGGGGCGCTTGGGACAGGAGGTCCGGCTGGGGCGCGTTTTCGCTGCCGAACAGGGACCAGATCCAGGTCAGGATCCCGTTGATCAGCCCGTAGGTGGGGTTGAGGAGGGCATGCTTCCAGATGAGGGCGGCGGCCACCGGAACCACGAGGAACGGTGCGATCAGCAGGGTACGGGCCAGTCCGCGGCCGATGAACTTCTTGTCCAGGAGCAGTGCCAGTCCCAGGCCGATGACGAGGCTGGCCAGGACCACGGAGACCGTGAGGACGATGGTGGTGAAGATGGCTTGGCGCAGGTCGGCGTTGGTGAGGACCTGAACGTAGTTGTCGAAGCCGGCGAACCCGGTCTGGTCCGGGCGGAGGCTGTTCCAGTTCAGGAACGAAATGATGAGGGTCACCACGAACGGAAGCTGGGTGACGATGATGAGGAAGATCAGGGCCGGCAGCAGCGGCGCACGCCGTGCCCAGGCCAGTGCGCGTTCACGCGACCTGGCGTTCTTGGAGGTTTTGGATGCGCTGTGTCCGGGACCGGAGACGCGCGCTGTTGCTGTAGTCATGATGTTCTCCTGCGGTTCTGTGGCCCGCCGTCAGGCGGGCCACAGAACCTTTGGTGGGTTGCTGGTTACTTCTTGTACTTGTCGCCGATTTTCTGAGCGGCTTCCTGGCCCTTGGCCAGTGCATCCGCTACAGATCCCTGGCCGGCAATGGCGGAGCTGACACCTTGGGAGACAGTGGTGCCCAGGTCAGCAAACTCGGGAATGCCGACGAACTGAACACCGATGGCGGGACGCGGCTGGACACCGGGGTTCTTGGGGTCCGCGTTTTCGATGGCGGTCCGTTCGGCCTTGAAGAACGGGGCGGACTTCTGGAAGTCGGCGTTCTCATACGTGGAGATGCGCTTGCCGGACGGAACCTTCGCCCAGCCCAGCTTCGAAGCCACCAGTTCTTCATACTTCTGCGAGCTGGCCCAGGCGATGAACTTCCCGGCAGCATCCTGCTTCTTCGACGCTGCCTGCACGCCCCAGGACCAGGTCCACAGCCAGCCCGATGACTTCGTGTTCTTCACCGGGGCCTGGGCGTAGCCGATCTTGCCCTTCACCGGGGAGGAATCCGCCTCCAGTGAACCGGCAGCAGACGTGGCGTCGTACCACATGGCGACCTTGCTCTGGCTCATGTTGGTCAGGCACTCCGTGAACCCTGCCTGCGCGGCACCGGCTTCACCGTGCTTGCGGACCAGGTCCACATAGAACTCGGTCGCCGCGGTGAATTCCGGGGAGTTGACCTTCGCGTTCCAGTCCTTATCGAACCAGGTGCCGCCGAAGGTGTTGACCACGGTGGTCAGCGGGGCGAAGACCTGGCCCCAGCCGGGCTGGCCGCGCAGGCAGATGCCCTTCATGCCGGGCGCCGCACCGTCGGCCTTGGCTGCAAGGTCGGCCACCTCGTCCCAGGTGGGCTTCTCCGGCATGGTCAACCCTTTGGCGTCCAGAATGTCCTTGCGGTACATCAGGAACGAGGACTCTCCGTAGAACGGTTCACCGTAAAGCTTGCCGTCCTTGCCCGTGAGGGATGCCGTGTAGGCCGGAAGGATGTCCGCCTGGTTGAACTCCGCGTCCTTCGCTACATTGTCGAGCGGTGCCAGCCAGCCGTTGGCTGAATAAAACGGGATTTCGTAGTTCGACAGCGACGCAACGTCGTACTGCCCGGCCTGGCTGGAGAACTCCTGGCTGATCTTGGCCCGGACATCGTTCTCCGGCAGCACCGTGTAGTTGACCTTGATGCCGGTGTCCTTGGTGAAGTTATCTGCAGTCAGCCTTTGCAGGTCCTCCATCTGGGGGTTGTTGACCATCAGGACGTTGAGGCTGTTCTGATCGCCTGCCGCCGAGCCGCCACCGGCGCCGGAACAGGCCGACAGGGCGAGGGCAAAAGTAATAGTGCCGGCCGCGACTGCGGCCAAACGGGACTTGGGTCGCATTAGGACTCCTTTGTTCTTATGAGGTCGGGATACCGCTGTCTGAGCCGTCTGCAGGCTTCTGCGTGGATTCCAGGACCCAGATGTCGGGGCATCCCCGCCCCGTTCAAAACACTATGTGCACATCTGAGCGACCCGGAACCGCTCATGTGTTAAGTGACTCTAGTCATATATACTCATTTGAGCAATAGCCCGGACTCAAACGTTAAGTCGGTGGAAAGAGCAACGACATGCCCGAACAATCTCATGAGGAGCTTCTGGCGCGCATCGGAAGGGAGTACTACCTGGAGAACCGCCCCAAAGTGGAAATTGCGGCCAACTACGACCTCTCCCGGTTTCAGGTCGCACGGCTGCTGACCGAAGCCCGCGAGAGGGGCATCGTGGAGATCAAGGTTCATTTTCCGTCCCACCTCTCGAGCGCGGACGTGTGGCGAATTGAGACTTCCCTGAACGTGCGCCAGGTCATCGTCGTGGACGCGGTGGGTGAAGAAATCCAGGCCCGCGGGATCCTGGCAAAGGCCGCGGCGGTGGAAATCTCACGTCAGGCGCCCTCCGGCGGGACCCTCGGTATTTCCTGGTCCCGCACCCTGGACGTTGCCTCCCGGCTGGTCGGAGAACTTCCCCGGTGCGACATCGTCCAGCTCGCGGGTGCCCTCCCGGCCGAAGCAGACAGCAATCCGCTTGAGCTCATCCAGCGGCTGTCACATTTGAGCGGCGGACTGGCCTGGCCCCTGTGGTCACCTCTGGTGGTTGAGGATCCGGCGACGGCATCGGGTCTGCTGCGTCAGCCGGAGATTGCCGGGGCGCTGGCCAAGGCGGATTCCCTCGACCTGGCTGTGGTGGCAATCGGCGCCTGGAAACCCGGCTGCTCCACGGTCTGGGAACGGGCGGATCCTGCGGTGCGCGAGGAAGCGGTGCTGGCCGGCGCCGTAGCGGAATGTTCAGGGCGGCTGCTGAACTCAGCGGGAGTTCCGGTCGAATCCGGACTGGACGAGCGCATCATAGCCGTCACCATCAAGCAGCTGCAGCGGACCCCGAAGGTCATTGCCATAGCGCAAGGGAAGGCACGGGCAGACGCCGTGCGGGCCGTGGCCAGGGCCGGCTTTGTCACCACCTTGATCGTTGATGAGCCGCTGGCCAAAGCCCTGAATGACCAGATCGATAAGGAAAATAGTCAATGAGCGTTGTCATCGGAGTGGATTCCTCCACCCAGTCCTGCAAAGTCCTCGCCGTGGACGCCCAAAGCGGAGACGTCATCTCTTCGGCAGTGGCCCCGCACCCCGACCGCACATCGGTGAACCCCGAAATCTGGACCTCCGCCTTGCGTGAAGCATGGCAGGCAGCCGGCGCGGACCGCCTGGGTGGCTCCGTCGCCGCCGTCAGCGTTGCCGCCCAGCAGCATGGAATGGT